>CAYTYV010000123.1:0-14485 GCA_964441055.1 uncultured Polyangiaceae bacterium
CCGTGGCATCGGCGGGCAGCGAGGCCGCGGCCACGCGAGCCCACTGGGCTGCGCGCTCCCGCTCGTGGTACAGATCGGGCAGCAGCCATTGTATGGGCACGCCCGACCACTGCTCCTTTACCCGTCCGACCAAGGCCGTCATGGTGTCCGTCGGATCCGGTAGATCGTCCTGGCGCCGGTCGTGCCAGCGATAGTAGCCGCTGCGCTCCTGGCGCCGACTGATGGTGGCCCCCAAACGCCCGAGGCGCGCGCGGGCCTGGCTCGGGCTTTTCCGCGCACGCCGCATGAAGCGACCGAGCGGGCCGGTTTCCCCCTCGGCGGCGTGGCGTCGCCGTCGGGCCAGGCGCTCCTCCCGCCTCGCCTGGATCCGCTCCTTGTGAGCGGCCAGCGCTTCGAGGGTCTGCTGGGGGATCCGGTCGGCCGCGGCCGTGCACAGTCGCCCGAGCACGGCGGGCTCGGCCGATTCGGCTCGGGGTTGCCGCATGCTCTGGTCCGAGGCGAGCAGCAGGAAGCAGGCCCCTTCCGAAGGCATGACGCCGCCCGGCCGCAGCGGTCGGGCCCGAGCCGAATCGCTGGCGAGGAGTTGGCGCAGGACCTCGGGATGGTGGTTGCTGTCCACGGCACCGACGAGGACGACGGTGGCATCATCGCGATCGATGAGCTCGGCGCCAAGCTGCAACAGCCGAGCGCCGCCCGCGTGGGCAGCACGGACGAGCCGCGATTGGTCCCAGGCCACGCGCAGCTCCGTCCGCTCGGCCAGTGTCTCGACGAAGGCGCCCGCCGCTTCGGCGTCGTCGTCGGCGCGTCCTTCGGGCGGAAGCGCGAGCAGCACGGGCAAGGGCTCCTTCCAATGCGATAGCTCGATCTGGCCCAGCGCCGCCTCGGCCAGGTGCATCATGCGCGCAAAGCCCACGCAGTCGGCTGGCAGCTCGGCGAGCGCGCGCATCGGCCGTGCCGCTCGGGTCGATTCGGCCGTCGGCGTCTGGCGAGGCCCGTGCAAGCCCGCGCGGGCCGCCAGCGCGGTTTGAAGGGCGTTGCGCCCCACGGGGCATACCAGCCCAGCGTCAGCGATCCACACCTTCGATCGACCATGGGCAGGCATCGGACCAGCTCACGCTAGTTCGGCGAGCGCCATTCTGCTACCCCCCGGCCTCGTCCCCGATACGGTCGTGGCGGACCCAGGTCTCATGCCCGCATCCCATCCTCGGGCTCGCCTTGTCGAAAAGCTGCTCGGGTGACAGGGCGCAGTAGAGCCGCCCCGCCGACTGTGGCACAATCCACCATCCTTCGGGTGTCATGGCGACTACACAAATCCGCGCCCAAATCTCGATCGACGATGCGCCGCCGCTCACCGTGGTCGCTGGTTGGCTGCACGCCGCCATCTCCGACCGCTGTCGGGCGGTCCTCGAGGTGGCGTCTACCGAGGATCCGAGCTTTGACCTGCGTCCAGGCGTGCTGGCGCGGCTACTTCTCAGCGGCAGCCACGAGCGGCGGTGGACGCTGCGACTTTCTCGCGTGAGCCACCTGGGCGACCACGAGGGCTCCCATCGCTACCAGCTCGAGCTCAGCGATCCGGCCGCCCCGCAGGCGCTCACCCGCAACACCCGCAAGTATCGCAACCTCTCGGCCCGAGATATCGTGACCCGCGTGCTCGACGAGTGTCGGCTCGAGCACCGCTGGCAGCTCCGCTCCGAGCCCGCCGTCCGCAAGTACGCCGCGCAGTACCACGAGTCGAACCTCGCGTTCGTCGAGCGCCTGCTGGCCTTCGAGGGCATCTACTACACCTTCGACGCCGACGGTGTGATGCAGCTCGAGGACACGTCCTCGGCAGCGCCCATGGCTCGCGGCGAGCCCTACGAGCTGGTGGAGTCCGCCGAGGGCATGGACAGCGCCGAGGTCGGCATCCACGAGCTGCGCAAGTCGGCCACCCTCTGCCCGGGCAAGGTGACGCTGGCCGACCACAACTGGAAGCAGCCGGCCGTGCTGCTGCGCCAGACGGCCGCGGCGCCCCGCGACGCCGACCTCGAGCTCTACGAGTACCCGGCCGGCTATCGCAAGCCCGATCAGGGCCGCGACCTGGTCGCCCGACGCCTCGAGGCCGAGCGCGTTCCCTCCGAGCTGGTCGAGGGGCGCAGCAACGAGCTCGCCTTCGCCCCAGGGCTGGCCTTCCGATTCGGTCAGGCCGCAGGGCCGCTGTTCGCGGGCGAGCACTTGCTGATCGAGGTCACGCACCGCTTCCGCGACGGCGACCTGCCCATGCGGAGCGACCTCGTGGACGAGCAGACGAGCTACGAAAACGAGTTTCGCGCCATGCCCTACGCCAAGGCCTACCGGCCGCCACATCGGCCCGCTCCGCGGGTGCGCGGCAGCCATACCGCCATGGCGCGCGGCCCCTCTGGCGAGGAGATCCATACCGACAAATACGGCCGCTTCCGCGCGCAGATGCACTGGGACCGCGAGGCCGTGGGTACCGACGAGGACTCGCGCTGGGTGCGCAAGCTGCAGGAATGCTCCACTTCGGTCGCGCTCGGTCGCGTGGGCTGGGAGATGGTCCTGAGCTACGTCGGCGGCGATCCGGACAGGCCAGTGGGCTTGGGCCGCGCCATCAACGGCGTGATGGTGCCCGAGTACGGCCTGCCCGAGCACATGAACCGCATGACCATCAAGACCCCCACCTCGCCCGCGACCGGGGGCTTCAACGAGATCTGCATCGAGGACAGCGCCGAGAGCCAGTACATCGCCATGCGCGCCGAAAAGGACTACCAGAACCTGGTCAAGAACGACCGCAGCGAGTCCATCGGCCATTGCGAGACCCACACGGTGGGCACCGACTTCGCCCGTCAGGTGCGCGGCAACCAGAGCACGCAGATCGGCGCCAACTCGACCTCCGCGATCGGCAGCAACTCCAAGGCGCTGGTCGAAGGGGGGCGTCAGAAGTCGGTGGGCGGCAACGAAACGGTCGAGGTCTCGGGCGGGTCGGCCTGGGCCGTGGCCGGCCTGGATCTCGAGGTGGTGGGCGGCCTGCGGCTGACCATTGCCGGGTCCTTGCAGGTGCCCGACTTGGGCGAGCTCCTGAAGTCGACCGCCATGACCATGGCCTCGCGCATCTCTCCCGGGGCGGTCTCGCTCTACAACAAGGCCGAGCAGGCCTACTCCAAAGGGCAGCAAGCCTACCAGACGGCGCAGACGCTGGGCACCTCCGAGGGGCGTGAGCAGCTCGCCCGCGACTGGGCGGAGCAGCAGCTGGGCAGCATCGGCGAGGACGCTGCCAAGGCGGCCTGGGGCGGATGGAAGGAGGGTGGCTGGCAAGGCGCGTGGGACGCGGCCAGCGGCAGCGTGGGCGAGGGCGTGAGCGGCGCCTACGGCGACCTCAAGGGCATGATCCCCACGCAGGAGGACTTCCGCTCGACGCTCGATGGGCTCAAGACCGATTTCAACAACCTGGTGCCTGAGCCGGACAGCCTGGGCCAGGCCCTGCAGGACGGCGCCAGCACCCTGACCGGCGGGCTATCCGACAGCCTGGCCAAAGGCGACTACCAGCTCGCCCTGAACCAGGCGATCGACATGTTCTGCGTGGGCGGGATCAGCCGCACGTCCACCACGGTGCTGCTCAAGGTGGTGGGCGGCGCCTACCTCACCGTGGCCATTCAGGAGGTCGAGTGGCTGGCTGGCAAGGGCTATGCCGAGACCATCGGCGGCGTGAAGCTCAGCGTGAGCCGCAAGGAGATGAATACCTCGGTCGAAGGCGCGCATACGGTAACCGTGGGCGGGACGGCGAGCCGCACGTCCAAGCAGGACATGACCATCAAAGCGCCATCGAGCACCATCAAGGTGGGCACCAACGCCACGCTGGAGAGCAAGGACGCCCTGGAGATATCCGGCGGCTCGATCACCATCGAGGCCAGCGCGGCGCTGAACCTCAAGGCGGGCGGCGGGGAGATCGCCATGACGCCCGGCTCGCTGGCGCTCAAGGGCGACGTCAACCTGGAGGGCTCTGCCAAGGTATCCATTTCCGGTCCGCTGGACATCACCTGAACGCCCGGGCGCACGAGACAAGAGCCGAGCGAACCATGACTGCCAAACGAACCGCCGCGGAGAGAGGTTGCTCATGACCGCGCCCGACGCGCTTTCGGCGGCGGCGTCCGAGCATGCCGCGCTGCAGATCGACGGGCGCGAGCTCGACGTATTGGCCTTGGAGGGCGAGGAGGCCGTTTCCCGGCTTTTCTGCTATCGGCTGCGCTGCCGCACCACAGACGAATGGGCCGACCCCGAGGGCCTGCTCGGCAAGGACGCGGCCATCGAGCTGCGCGACGGCGTCGGCGCGAGCCGCACCATTCGGGGCATCGTGGCCGAGGCCGAGGCCACGGTGTTCGACGAGGGGCGCACCCTGCTCGTCGTGGCCGTTCGACCCGCGGTCTATCGCCTGCGCCTCGGACGGGACTGCCGCGTCTACCAAGACGCGACCGTCCAGGAGATCGTCCAGCAGGTGCTCGACCGCGCCGGGCTGCCCGCTCGCTGGCAGCTCGGCCGGTCGTATCCCAAACGGATCTACACCCAGCAGTACCGCGAGGACGACTGGAGCTTCGTCGAGCGCCTGCTGGAAGAGGAGGGCATCTACTACTGGTTCGACCACGAGGGGGCCGACAGCGCGCTGGTCTTTGCCGACGAGTCCGAGGGGGCGTCCGATCTGGTCGGCGGCGCGCTGCTCGAGTTTCACACCGAGACGGGCATGCAGGCCTCACGCGAGCTGGTGCATCAGCTCGGCGCGCGGAGCATGCTCACCGAGGATCGCCACACGCTTCACTCCTTCGATCCAGAGCGGCCCAACCTGAGCGTCGCCAGCGACCAGGGCGGCGGCGATCTGGAGATCTACGACGGCCGCGGTGCAGGCCCAGCCGATCCCGAGCTGGCCCAGGCGCGCGCGCAGACGCGCCTCGAGGCGGCCAAGGCCCGACGAGCCACGGTGAGCGGCGCCTCTAGCTCTATTCGGCTGGTGCCGGGCCGAGCATTCGAGCTGGAGGGCCATCTCGAAAACCGCTTCGACGGCCGCTACTTCGTCACGGAAACCGAGCTTTCTATCGTGCAGCGGCAGCGCGAGGGCGGCGGCCCCGAGTCGCGGCCGCCCGAGTGCCGCTTCGGCGCCCTTCGAAGCTCGCAGGTCTTCCGCGCTCCCTTGGATACCTCGTGGCCGCGACAGCACGGCCTGCAGTCCGCCGTGGTGATCGGTCCGGCGGGCGAGGAGGTCTATCCCGATGCCTCGGGTCGCGTGCGCCTTCAATACCATTGGGACCGCCAAGGCGTCCGCGACGAGACCGCCGGTCGCTGGATGCGCGTCGTGCAGCGAGGCACCGCCGGATCCATGCTGCTGCCGCGCATGGGCTGGAACGTCACCACCTTCAACGAAGAGGGCGCGGTGGATGGCCCCATGGTGCTCAGCCGGCTGTTCGATGCCGAGCATCCTCCGCCCTATGCCCTGCCGGACAACAAGACCCGCACCGTGTACAAGACGGCCACCACGCCAGGCGGCGGCTCGTCCAACGAGATCCGCCTCGAGGACAAGGCGGGCGCCGAGGAGATGTTCATCAACTCGACGCGGGACTTCAACGTACGGGTGCAGGACTCGAAGACCGAGCAGATCAAGGCCAACCACAGCCGCTCCGTGGCCGTCGATCACTCCTTGGACGTGGGCCAAAACGCCGCCCAGACGGTGGTGGGCAACCAGGAGCACACCATCGGCGGCGACGAGAGCGAGACGACCGGGGGCGGACAGCAGAAGACGGTAAACGGCGACGAGGGCAACGTCATCAGCGGCTCGCGGCGCATCGAAACGGGGCAGACGCTCAGCACCGACATCACCAGCCTGCGCGCGCTATTGGTCGGCGGCGCCCAGATCGATCTGACCTTCGGCGATATGACGGCCACCGCGCCGTGGGTGCATACCCTGGTGGGCGGCGCGGCCGTCAAGCTCAGCCTGAACCCCATGACCGAGAGCGTGGGGGCCAAGGGCGTCGGTCAGACCATCGGCGGCGCCAAGGTGGAGCGTAGCATCGCGCCGCGCACCATTACGGTGACCGGAGCCTATACCGAGACCATCGGGGTATCGCTCAGCCATCAGACCAAGGCCGCCTACACCGACGGCGCGAGCACGTGGTCGAAGACCGTCGGCGCCACCACCACGGCCAAGGGCAAGACCATTACCATCAAGGGCGACGACATCACCGTGGTCTGCGGCGGCAGCTTGATCACCATCACCTCGGATCGCGTCGACATCAGCGCGGGGGCCATCGATCTGTCGGACGCCGCGCTCTGCGAAGGCGCCGCTGGCACGGTGGCGCTCAACCCGTGATGGCCTGTATGGAGCCTATCGTGCACATCGCCACAGCACCACGCACACCCCGCCGTACGCGGCGCCGCGCGGCGCAGGCCGAAAGGGACGGGCATCATGGCTGAAGGCGCGCAGCAACCGGTCCTGTACGTCGTGGAGCTGCGCTTTTCCGGCTACGAGGTGCGCGAGCTTCGCGGTCGGGAAGGGCTGTCGCAGCCGTTTCGCTTCGAGCTAGGGCTGCGCACCGACCGCTATGTGGATCTGCTCGATCCCGAGCGGCTGTGCGGCGACGTCGCCCTGCTTCGCCTCGAGCGCGAGGGCGAGCTCATACGTCGCATCCGCGGCATGGTGACCCACGCCTCGATCGAGGCGGTCGTCCGCGGCGAGCCCGAGCTGCGGCTGGTGATCGAGCCCAAGCTGGTGCGGACCCGGCTGCGCACGAACCAGCGCGTCTTTCGCGACCGCACCGCGCCTGAGATCGTCGAGCAGGTGCTCCGCGAGGCGGAGATCGAGCCCGAGCTACGGCTGGTCGAGACCTACCCGCGGCGACCGTACTGCGTGCAGTTTGGCGAGAGCGACTTCGACTTCGTCAGTCGGCTGATGGAGGAGGAGGGCATCTTCTACTTCTTCGGCGACGACGAGCAGGGCGGCTTCGAGCGCGACGTGCCCACCATGGTGCTCGGCGACTGCGCCGCGCACTACCAGGATTTCGGCGCGGGCCACGCGGTGCCCTTTGCCCCGGGCAAGGGCCTGGTGCGGGCCGAAGAGACCATCTACGAGCTCGGGCGGCGGGCCCGCATGGCGCCGAGCGCAGTCACCCTGCGCGATTTCAACACCGACATGCCCAGCCTCAGCCTGGAGGTGTCCGCCGAGGGGCCCTCTCCCACCGGTCAAGAGTACTACGACTACCCTGGCAAGTATCGACTGCCAGACGAGGGCGAGCGGCTGGCGCGCATCAAGAGCGAGGCCATGCGCGCGGCGGCCTTTCAGTGTCGCGGCGCGAGCGATTGCACCCGACTGGCGCCCGGCCATTGCTTCCTGCTGCAAGGCGCGCCGAGCGCCATTGGCGATGGCGAGCAGGTAGTGACCGCGGTGGAGCACCATTGGGAGCGCGAGGCGCAGCCCTACCACAACGAGTTCGAGGCCATGGCGGGCGAGCACGCCTTTCGACCGCCTCAGCGCACCGCCCGGCCGACGGTCGAAGGCCCGCTCACGGGCGTGGTGACCGGCCCAGCGGGCAGCGAGATCCACCCTGACGAGATGGGTTGCGTCAAGGTGCGCTTTCCCTGGGACCGGCTCCAGCCGCCCGACGACCAGTGCTCGGATTGGGTTCCCGTGATGCAGGACAACACGGGCAACTCGCTGGCCATTCCACGGGTCGGCTGGGAGGTGCTGGTGGGCTTTCGGGACGGCGATCCCGACCGGCCGATGGTAATGGGGCGGATGTACAACGGCGCTGACCTGCCCCCCGAGAGCCTACCGGAAGGCAAGACGCGTACGACTTTCAAGACGCTCACCTCGCCCTCGCCTATGGGCGCGGCGGGCGGGGGCGCGCTGACGTCCGGCTCCAGGGGGAACGACCCGGGCATGACCGCCGCGGCCAACGAGATCCTGATCGAGGACGCGGCGGGGAGCGAGCTCATCAGCATGCAGGCCCAGCGGGATCAGAACGTGGCCGTGGCCAACGACAAGACCGAGAACGTGCTCAACCGAGAGACCAATGCCATCGATGGTAACGAGCAGGTGAGCATCGGGTCGAACCACGATACCGTAGTGGGCGAGCATCGCAGCGCCACGGTGCAGGGCGACCAGCTCTGGAGCGTGCTCGGCAATCGGCTGCGCAAGGTAGGCTTGGACGATACCATCGATGTCCTGGGCATGCGCAGCACCGTCATCAGCGGCATGCACTTCCGGCGGGTCGGTACCTATGACACCGTCAGCGTGGACGCGCTCGCGGAGCTGATCGGCGGCTGCAACATCGAGCTGTCGCTCAAGGAGAACGTCATCAACGCCAAGCGCTTCTGCTCGCTCACGGTGGGCGGGGCGGTGGTGGAGGCCACCTTCGACAAGAAGGAGGAGACGGCCAAGACCCGACGCACCGAGCTGGTGGGAGGCACGCTGCGGGTCAGCACCGACGCCACCTACGATCTCAACGCTGCGGTCTCGCGCGCCACCACGGTGGGCGGGACCATGAAGGTGGATGCCGCGGGCAAGATCCTGCTGGAGGGCTCGTCCACCTGGAGCCTGAGCACGGCCCAGGGAAGCTTCGAAGGGGCCAGCAGCATCGTGCTGCAGGCGGGCAGCAGCGAGGTGTCCATCGGCAGCGGAGAGGTGAGCATCAAGGCCAGCGAGGTGAGCATCTGCGGCGCCACCTTCATCGGCTCGGCCGAGGCCCAGTTCAATCCCTAACCTGCTAGCGGTGCGTCATGAGCTCGTTTACCACCTATGCCAATGGGTTGAGCGTGGCCGGTAAGGCCACCGCGCACGCGGCCCGCTGTATCGCGCCGGATGTCTGCAACACCCCGGCCATGGTGCCCACCCCCTTTCCGAACTACATCTTCACCTCCGAGCTGGGCACCAATGCCACGGCGAACACCCGGATCTGCGGTGCCCCGGTATGGAAGGCGGACGGGCAGCTGGACGCCACGCCCTCGTTGCCAGCTCACGCGGGCACGCTCGGCGGCGTGGTCACGGGCACCTACTGCTCCTATGCCAAGGCCATCACCTTTTCCGCCAACGTGCTGACCGAAACGCTGGGCGTGGTCCGCATGACCGATCTCACCATCCAGAACGAGGGCAACACCTTGGGCATGGTGGTCGATGCCGACTCGATCGCGGCGTGGTTGGCCGGCTGGGGCGACGGGGTCGGCGACGGGCTGGGCAAGGGCACGGGCGGCGGCAAGGGGCCGGGCGACGACGAGGGACCCGATGACGCCGAGGGCGACGGCGGCGAGACGGTCGACGATCCGGTGGACGACGAGGAGGGAGAGGCCGAAGAGGACCAGTGCGAGCTGGTTGGCACCTCGATCCAATGCGGGCACGGTCGCGGCCCAGGCGGCACCTCGCTGGAAGTGCTCCAGGGCGATAGCATCACCGTGTCGTGCGAGTTCGAGGGCGAGTGCCCCGATGGCCTCCACCCCAAGTGGATGATGCCGGGCGCTTCGCCAGCCGAGCTGGTCGGCCCCAAGGGAACGATGAAGCTGGCGGGGCCCGGCGCCTCCTTTTCCGCGACCGGCAAACCCGGGCACACCGCCAGCGGCGGCGTCAGCGGCGGCGGTTTTTCGCTAAGCGGCAGCGTGAAGCGCAGCGCGGGCGGCGCGGGCTCCTTTGCCAAGGGCGTGGGCATCGGCGCCTCCATCGGCAAGCTCATCGAGCTATCGACGGCCACGCCTACCCGCCAGAGCCTCAGCGCCGAGGCCCACGTCGGCAACGCCGAGTACGAGATCCTCGTCTACCCCTCCGACAAGGTCAGCCTCGACGACCTGATCCCCGACTCCATCAAGAAGGTGCTCAACAAGCTGGAGCGCTCGGTCAAAAGCCTCAGCAAGGCGGGCAGCGGCTCGGTGGAGGGCACGCTCAGCTTTCTCAAGGGATCGATCGCCGTGCAGGGCGGCTGGCAGGAGTGGACCGACCACACCTGCTTCTTCGGCTTCCAGCTCGACATCGGCTTCAAGCCGCTCATCAGCGCGTCGCTCAAGATCTACATCCCCTTCGGCCCCTTTGAGCCGGTGCGCAAAGCCCTGGCCAAAATCGGCGTCCAGCTCGGCCTGTACGTCGAGATCGGCGGCAGCTGCGACCTGGTGCTGTCGGTGGGTCGCATGTCCCCGGGCCCCATCCCGGGCGCCTCGCTCACCCTGACCTTCACGGCCACGCTGGCGCTGGGCGCGGACATCCGCATTGCCAAGTCGGCCGTGCACGCCGAGATCCGCGGCGAGGGCAGCATGAGCGCCGATTACGGCGTTTCGTGCAGCCAGCTGTTTCGGGCGGACGTCAACTTCTTCATCGGGCCGGTGAGCGCTGGACCGATCAAGGGCATCCTCACCGTGCGCTCCACCTCGTATTGGGTCGGCAAGCTTATCGGGTGGCTGGGCGGCGAGAAGAAGCGCGGGGTGACCGAGCTCAAGGCGGAGTACACCTTCATGGACAAGAAGACGCTCATGGAAAAAGAGGAGACGGTGCTCATCAAGGCCGGGTGATCCATGGGCGAAGCCAAACCCTACCTCTATCTGCTCGAGCTGCACTGCGCGCGGCTGGCCGCCGAGGTCACCTTGGGCGGCTGGCACGCCTACCGCGCCACCGATCCAGAGGCGCGCACCGCCCAGGTCAAGCTCAACCCCTGGCTGCTCGAAGGCGAGAGCCCCTTCGAGGTGGCCATCGGTCCTCTCGGCGAGGAGCCGCCGCCTGACGATGCGCGGCTGTTCGTGCGGGTCTACAAGACAGTGCCCGATAGCGAGCAGCTGCCCTTCGACGACATGCTGCTCTACTACCGCTGGGATCGCCGACTCTCGCCCTTGAGCAAGACGGGCCTGACAACGACCTTCCGTCACAGCTTCCAGCTGCGCGAGGCCTTCGGGCCCTTTGCCTGGCAAAGCGCGCAGCCCTTTGTCGAGCGGGATCGAGCGGATATCGAGGCGCTGGTGGCCGAGCTGCACGATGCGCTCGCCCGCAAGGACGAGGCGGCTATCCTGGCCATGCAGCAGATCAAGCTCGAGGAGTACGCCCGCGCCCTTCATTTGCGCACCGAGGAGCTGGCGGACGAGCAGCGCATGGTGCTGCAGTTCTACTTTCAGGACGACCCCGTGCAGGTCAAACCGCTCGCGCGGGGCCAGATGCAGCTCGTGCCCACGGCAGGAGGTCGGCTGGTGGACGTGTGGGCCGAGGACGGCTCGCTGCCCATCGAGGCGAGCTTCGGCGGCAAGCCCTTCGAGTTCCCATTAACCGTAAGCAACCTGGGCGGCCAATGGACGATCGTGCGATAGCGACCGATAGCGCGGTCGGCGAGCTCATCGTGGTAGTGGAGGCCGCGGCGCTGCGGGCGCGGGTGGCCTTCAACGGGGCAACGGCCTTTTGGGCGTGGGAGCCACGGCCGCGGGTGCAGTCGATGCGGCTGACACCTTGGACGCTGCTCGGCGAGAACCGGCTTTCGGTCGAGGTCGGGCATTTCGATGCCGAGCAGCTGCCGCCCGATGCCGAGCCGAAGCTGAAGGTGGGGCTTCATTGCGTGCGCGAGGGCAGCGAATGCGACTACGGTAACCTGATAGCCGCCTTTCGTTGGACCGACAACGAGTGCGCGGCGAGCCAGGGTGCAGATCTCGTTCAGGTCTACCAGCACGCTATCCATAACGACAGGGAATACGGTCCCTGGGCCTGGGTGGACGCGCGGCCGTATCGCGACGAGGACCAGGGCGACGTGCGCGCGCTCTTGGGTCGCTTCGGCCAGGCCTTGACGGACCGCGATCCCGCCGCGTTGCGGTCGCTATTGGCGCTCAAGACGGTGGAGATCTGCCAGGCCCTGGGGTTGGATGTGGAGCAGACCGAGCTGAGCCAGTATCGGTTTTTCGAGGGCTACTTCGGGCACGACGACTGGCAGCTCGAGCCGCTCGAGCCAGCCCAGATGAAGCTTCACCCGGAAGCGGACGGCCGGCTGGTGCGCGTCAGTGCACCCGACGGGGGCCTGCCCTACCGCGGAGCGGGCGGGGGCCGACCCTTTGCCTTCGACGTGGTGCTCAGCTGCATCGAGGATACCTGGGTGATCGCCCGCAGACAGGAGACGAGTCATGCCCCCCGCAGAGGTCGAGCTTGCGCGCATCGTGGTGGCGCAACCCGCGCCGCCGCCCGGTCGGCCGCACGGCGGGCTGTCCGTGGGCGTGCTCCGCTGGTGGGGCCCGGAGCCTTGCCTCAGCATCGTCGTCAAGGCCTCGTTCGACTACGGTCCGCCAGACGGCAGGGGCGACGGGGCCGCGGGCCTGCGTCCGACCGATGCGCCGCCCGCGATGTCGCTCGACGAGCAACGGGCGGGGGCAGACGGAGAGCTGTACACCCCGAGCGACTTCGTGCCGAAAAAGGGCGAAGCGGACGTGGTGTTGGTGGGCCACGCCTTTGCCACTGGCGGCGCCGACCGCCGTGCGCCCTTGCCGCGCATGGACTGCGAGCTGGGCGTCGGAGGTCTGCGGCGCGCCTTTGCCGTGGGCTGGGATGAGCCCAGCGCGGCCATCCCGCTCGATGCCGACTGCGTGCTGGGCGGCGGCGGCGCGGAGCTTCGGCGAGTGGGACCGAGCCGCGTGGACGTCGATCCGGCGCGCACCCACGGCGAGGGCTTCGACTATGCGGCCTACAACTGCGCGCCGCCGTCGCAGCGGTTGCGCAGCCTCGAGCCGGACGCAGAGATCGAGCTCGTGGGGCTGTCGCGCTACGGCGAGCGGCGACGGCTGCGCTTGCCCGGGCTGGCGCCCGTCGTGGCCGTGGAGCTACCGTGGCGGGACGAGGGCCTGGTCGTCGACATGACGCTCGATACGCTGTGGATCGACACCGACCAGGAACGCATGGTGCTCGCCTGGCGCGGCGCCATGCTGGTGCGCAACGACGGCAGCGAGATCGTTCGCATCATCGCCTCGCTCGAGCCGCACGACACACCGCGGACGTGGCCCGAGCTCGGCGCGGCGCTAGGCCGCGGTCGGGTGCACTATGCCACGCGCGCGGCCGATCTGGCGCCTCGGGCGGAGCCGATCCCGACCGAGGACGCCACCTTGCAGGCCGCCCGTGCCGCCGCGATTCTCGATGCGCCCCCTGAGCCCGAGCTCGACCTCGAGACCTACGCGCAGCTTTCCGCCGAGCTCGCCGAGACGAGCGATCCTGCGCAGCGCCAGGACATCTTGGAGCGCCGCGACTGGGACGAGGATCGCTGGGCCTTCGAGGAGCGAGCCTGGCTCGACAAGATGAGCCGCCAGGCCCTCGACGGCGACCTGAGCCTGACGCAGCAGTACTCGGCCGAGCTCGCGGCCGCCCAGGACGCGCTCGGCAAGCCGGACGAGCAGCGCCGCACCGTGGCCGATCTGGCGGCCATTCTGGTCGACATGGAGACGGCCGAGGACCCGATGAAGGCGCTGGCGGACCGTCGCATGACGCTGGCCGAGCTCGTCCGGCTCCAGCGCCGCCTGGTCGGCGAGCAGACCGCAGATCCCGATGCGTCGAGCCGGCTGCAAGAGGAGATGAAACGGCTGCGCCAGGCTCGCCCAGCGGCGGAAGAGCCCGGCGAGCTGGATGAGGGGGATTGAGCCCTAGGGCTGCTCGTCGGCCCGTTCGCGGGCAGCGCGGCGCGCGGCGCCGAGCTTGCGGCGAAGCCTGGCGGCGAGCTTGCTGTCGGCCTGGGCACGGTGCGCCCATCGTCGTTGCAGCTGCTCCCATGCCTCCGCGGACAGGTCGCGCTTGCGAAGGACCGCCGCGGGGTCATCGGCGAGCTCCACGCTCGCCTGCAGCTCGGCGAACTGCTCGACGTCCAGATCCGCATCGGCCGCGGACCCATCGGCGAGCCCAGCACGCGCCGCAGCAATGGCTTGGCGGATTTGCATGGCCAGATCGGTTCGCCCAGCGCTCGCCTCTTTGGCGATCCGCGCCGACTGACGTCGCTCGACGGCGCGCCAGGTGCTGTCGTCCAGCCCGTGGCGATCGAGCACATCGCCGAGCGACGCGCTGCCGTCCCACAGCTCGGCCTTTATGGCGGCATAGCGTTCCAATGAAAGCTCGGCGCCTGGCGACGACGCGGCCGCGACGGGCGCCTCCTGGGAGTCGGCAGCTGGAGCTGACGGCGAGGCGGGTGGCACGGGCGGTGGCACGGGAGCCGGAGCCACCCAGCGAGGCTTGATGGGGGCCGCCGCGGGCGGAGCTGGAACTTCGCCCTCGATCGCTGTGGGCGATGCCGGGGCGCTCGCGGAAAACGGCACGGCGGGATCGGGCGGCGCTTGGGCGCCCGAGGGAAACGGCATGGCGGAATCGGGAGGCGCAGGGGCGCCCGAGGAAAACGGCACGGCGGAGTCCTGCGGAGCTGGCCCCCGTCCCTTGGCAGCTGCGGGCGGCCCTGGGGCACCCAAGGGAAACGGCACAGCGGACTCGGGCGGCACGTAGGCGGGCAGTGCGGTGGTGCGCTGGTCGGCCAGCTCAGGT
>CAYTYV010000124.1:0-14452 GCA_964441055.1 uncultured Polyangiaceae bacterium
GAGCTCGAGCTGACCACCGACGACTTCCTGGACAGCCCGGGCTATGCGGGCCGCGTCTTTGAGGCGCGCGTGGTGGTGCCCAGAAACGTTCCGCCAGAAGGCCTTCCCGTGCGCGTCTACCTGCACGGCTATGGTGGCAGCCCGTGGACCGGGGGCATCGGCGATCAGTTCCGCATCTACCCGCACGACCCGGACAACACCTACTGGTGGGGCTACAGCGACCAGCTGCCCGACGGAGAGCCGGGCAGCGGCCCCCCGGACGAGGAGGTGCCCAACTACACGCAGCGGCGGGTGCTGCACCTCGTCGAGGCCGTGCTGGATGGGGAGCTGGGTGACGTTGTGTTCGAGGGCGCCGATCCCGAGCGCGTGTACGTGGTGGGCGCCTCCATGGGCGGCGCGGGCGCGGCCAGCCTGGGCCTGCTCTACGGCCGCCATTTTTGCTACGTGGAGGCGACCATCGGCCAGACCATCCCGCGCAACCATCGCCCCTCCAGGCTGGTCCAGCTCTCCACGCTGTGGGGCGCGCCCGAGGACAACCTGCCCGACGACCGCGGCATGGGCAACTGGGATCGCGGCGACCTGACCCGCGCCCTGCACCACGAGCACGAGGCGCGTAACCAGTTCATCTTCACCAAGCACGGCAAGGACGACGGCACCATCCACTTCGGCGCGGTGGTGCTGCCCAGCCCCCTGACCGACATGTCCTTCTATCAGGCCCTGCAGTCCAAGCGGGTAGGCCACTACGTGGTGTGGGACGAGGGCGGCCACGGCTCGCCCGACCCCGTGATGGGGCCCAACTGGTGGGACAACGGCTTTTGGCCCGTGTTCGATAGCGAGAGCTACCTGCGTCGCAACCGGGCCTTTCCTGCCTTCTCGGCCAGCGCCATCAATGACGATCCAGGCGACGGCGGCGCCACTGGCGCGCAGAGCTGGGACGAGGAATCGGGCTATGCGGGCTCCGTCGAAGATGCGGGCGACACGGGCTGGAACGGCGAGCTGGCCGGGGCGCGCAACCGCTCGCTGCGGTGGGACGCGAGCGCCATCGTGGACGAGGTTGAGCGGCTGGAGATGCCCCTGCGCGTGCTCGACGGCGAGGGCGAGCCCCCCCCCGAGCCGGGCTATCCCCCGCTCTACGACCGGCTCGACGGCAGCGTGCCCGTACAGGTGGACGTGACCATTCGGCGCGCGCAGAAGTTCTTGTGCAAGCCCGGCGAGATGGTGAGCTGGTCCTTTGGCAGCCAGGCTGGGGGAGCGGCCGCGGGCGCCGACGGAGCGGTCACGGTCGAGGGCCTGTGGCTCACGGCGGAGTACACCACGCTGGTGCTGGAGCGCTCGCTGCTGCAATGAAGGGGTAGTCCCCGCCCGTGGCCGACCCGATGGGTGGGCGCGCGCAATAGGTCCACACATTCGCGCCGCCTCGGACTACCCTCCGCCCGCTCATGCACCCCCTTCGCCTGCGCGGCGCCCGCACCCACAACTTGCAGGGCATCGATCTCATGCTCTGGCCGGGCGAGCTCGTGGCCGTCACGGGACGGTCGGGCGCGGGCAAGTCCTCGCTGGCCTTTGACACGCTCTACTCCGAGGGCCAGCGGCGCTTCGTCGAGAGCTTCAGCCCCTACGCCCGACAGTTCCTCGAGCGGCTGGAGCGGCCGCCCATGGACGAGCTCGATCCGGTGGCCGCGGGCGTGGCCGTGGACCGACGAGCGCCCATCAAGAGCTCGCGCTCCACCCTGGCCACCATGGCCGATTTGGAAGCTTACCTGAACGCGCTGTTCACCCGCGAGGCCCAGCCGGTCTGCCCCGACTGCAGCGTAGAGGCGCAAAGGCTCGACCCAGCCACGGCCGCGGCCTCGCTCATCGAGGCGCACCCAGGCTCGCGCGCTGTGGTGAGCTACCCCGCGCGCGCGGGCGGTACCGAGGACTTTCTCAGCGTGCGCGAGGCGCTGCTGCGCGATGGCTACCGTCGGCTGCTCATCGAGGGGCAGGCCCGCGATCTGGACGGCGTGCGGCCCACCGAGGCCCTGGCAGCGGGCGGGAGGCTAGACGTGGTGGTCGATCGCCTGCAGCTTCGCGAGCGCAGCCATCGCCGCGTGAGCGCCGCCCTCGAAGAGGCCTGGGGGCGCGGTGACGGCGCCGCCCACGTGCACCTCTTTCCGGCCGACGGGCCGGTTCGGGCCGTGCCGACCGTACGCGGGCTTTCCTGCCCGAGCTGCGGTCGCCCCTTTGCGCCGCCCAAGAGCGGCCTGTTCTCCTACCAGTCGCCCGTGGGCGCCTGCCCGCGCTGCCGCGGCTTTGGCCGCGTGCTGGGCATCGCCTGGTCCAAGATCGTGCCCGACGAGTCGCTCAGCCTGGCCGAACGCGCCATCCGTCCGTGGGCGGGCCGCAAGGCCGTGCGCGAGCGGCGGGCGCTGCGCAAGTTCTGCGAGCGCGAGCAGATCCCTATGGATGTGCCCTGGGCCGAGCTCAGCGAAGCCCAGCGCCAAGCCGTGCTGGCAGGGGAGGGAAGCCGACGGGGCGGGCGCTACCCCGGGGTGGCGGCGTGGTTTCGCTGGCTGGAGACCAAGACCTACAAGATGCACGTGCGGGTGTTTTTGGCGCGCTACCGCTCCTATGACCCGTGCCCGGCTTGCGGCGGCAAGCGGCTTTCGCCGCAGTCGCTGCTGTACCGCGTGGACGGCTTGGATCTGGGCGCGTGGCACGGCCTGGAGCTGCGCGAGGCCCGCGCCCGGCTCGAGCGCCTCGCGCTGCCCGCGGGTCAGGGGCGGATCGCCCAAGGCGAGCTGGTCTCGCGCATGCGCTATCTAGAGCGGGTGGGGCTCGGCTACCTCACGCTGGATCGGCAGGCGCGTACGCTGTCGGGGGGCGAGGCCCAGCGGGTGTCGCTGACGGCGGCGCTCGGCTCGTCGCTGACGGGCGCGCTGTTCGTGTTGGACGAGCCCACGGTTGGCTTGCACCCCACCGATCTTCCGCCGCTGGTGGGCGCCATGCGCGAGCTGGCCGAACGCGGCAACGCCGTGCTGGTGGTCGAGCACGATCCCGCGGTCATCCGAGCGGCCGACCGCGTGCTCGAGCTGGGCCCAGGCTCGGGGCGGGCAGGGGGGCGGCTGGGCTTCGACGGCTCGGCGGCCGATGCCGCGGCCCGAGTCGACCTACCCACCGGGCGCGCGCTACGCGGCGATCGGCTGGGCCTCGCCTCGGCGTTGCCGCGCGGTCGTGGCTCGGCCCAGCCAAGGCGGTCGGCCGCTCGGGCCGAACGCGGAAGCCGTCGCTCAGAGGAGCCTGCCCCCGAGCGCGCCATCACGGTGCACGGCGCGCACGCCCACAACCTGCAGCGAGTGACCGCCTCCTTTCCGCTGCGCAAGGTGGTGGCCGTGTGCGGACCCTCGGGCTCGGGCAAGAGCACCCTGGTCGAGCAGGTGCTCTATCGGGCGCTGGCCCGAGCCCGCGGCTACCACGACATCGACGCGCCTGGCGTCCACCAGCGCATCGAGGGCGCCGTCTACATCCACACCGCGCTGCTGGTGGACTCCTCGCCGCTCGGGCGCACCTCGCGCGGCAACGCGGCCACCTACATGGGCGCGTGGACGCGCTTCAGGGCGCTGCTCGCCGCCCAGCCCGCGGCCGTGTTGCGCCAGCTCGAGCCTTCGCATTTTTCGTTCAACGTGGCGGGCGGCCGCTGCGAGGCCTGCGCGGGTGAGGGCGCCGAGACCGTGGAGATGCAGTTTTTGGCCGACGTGCGGTTAAGCTGCCCGGTCTGCCACGGCCGCCGCTTTCGCGACGAGGTGCTGGAGGTCGAGCTCGCGGGCCACTCCGTGGCCGACCTGTTGGAGATGTCGGTCGACGAGGCGCTGGAGGCCTTCGATCTGGACAAGGCCATCACCGCGGCGCTCCGTCCCCTGGCCGAGCTGGGCCTGGGCTACCTGCCCCTCGGCCAGCCGCTGGCCACGCTCTCGGGCGGCGAGGCCCAGCGCCTGAAGATCGCCCGCGCGCTGCGCGAGGCCGGGCCGGGCACGCTGCTGCTGCTCGACGAGCCCAGCGCAGGCCTTCACGCCGACGAGGTGCAGCTGTTGAACCGCGCGCTTGGCGCGCTTGCCGCCGCGGGCGCCAGCGTGGTGGTTGTGGACCACGATCCCGGGGTCATCGCCGCGACCGACTGGGCCATCGAGCTCGGGCCGGGCGGCGGCGCCGAAGGCGGTCGCGTGGTGGCCGTGGGCACGCCGCGACAGCTCGCCCGAGGCCCCACGCGCACGGGGCAGGCCCTGGCGGAGTGGTGGCAGCGCCGCGAGGCCAGGCCGTCCACCGTGCGCCCGCACGCTGGGCGCAAGCGCGCGGTTGGGCTGGACGGGCGCCCGAGCGCCGCCCCGCGCGCCATCGAGGTGACGGGCGCCCGCGAGCACAACTTGATTGGCGTGGACGTGGCCATTCCCCATGGCCAGCTGGTGGTGGTCACCGGCCCCAGCGGCTCGGGCAAGAGCACCTTGGCTTTCGACGTGGTGTTCGCCGAGGGCCAGCGGCGCTTTCTCGAGACCCTCACTCCTTACGCGCGCCAGTTTCTGCCCACTCTGCCGCGGCCCAACACCGATCGGGTAGCGGGCGTGCCCCCTTCGGTGGCGCTGGAGCAGCGCACGGCTCGCGCTGGAGCGAGCTCCACCGTGGCCACGGTGACCGAGATCGCCCACTACCTCAGGCTGCTCTACGCCAAGGTGGGCGAGGCCCATTGCCCCGACTGTGAGCGACCCGTGCGCGCCACCTCGGCCGACGCGCTGCTCCGTCGGTTGCGCGCGCGGGGGGGCCAGGCCGTGCTGCGGGCGCCCGTGGTGCGCGCCCGCAAGGGAACCTACCTGGACGCCTTTGCGGCCGCGGCGCGAGGCGGCATCGACTGGGCGCTGGTCGACGGCGAGGTGGTCTCGACCGATCGGCCGCCCGCCCTTCGCAAGCAGCAGGAACACAGCATCGATCTGCTGGTGTACTGGGGCCCGCTCGGTGCGCTAGAGCGGGCCACCTTCGACCGCGCGCTTTCCTGGGGCCGCGGGCAGATCGCGTACTCGCCGCTCAAGCGCAACGCCGCGCAGCGGGCGCGAACGAGCTCCGGCCGCCCGCCTGCATTCGACGCACACACCGAGCATCTATTGTCCACCGTGCGTGCCTGCGCCTCGTGCGGTAGCGCCCTGCCCGAGCTCGATCCCCGCTGGTTCTCGTTCAACACCCGCCAGGGACGCTGCGCCGCCTGTCAGGGCACGGGCATCTTCGGCGGGCCCGAGGCGATCGCCGAAGCCGAGCCCGACGAACAGCTGGAGGCCTGTCCGGCCTGCGGTGGGTCGCGGCTGGCGCCCATCCCGCGGGCGGTGCGGCTTGCGGGCGAGCGCTACCACGAGCTCACGGCCCGCTCGGTGCGCTCGCTGCTGCGCCGCCTGCCCTCCTTTCGATTCGGCGGCGAGCGGGCGCGCATTGCCAGGGCGCCGCTTCAGGAGCTCGGTCGGCGGCTTCACTTTGTCGATCAGGTAGGCCTGGGCTACCTGGGTCTGGATCGCTCCGCGCAAACGCTGTCGGGCGGTGAGATGCAGCGGCTGCGGCTGGCCGCCCAGCTCGGCAGCGGGCTGACGGGCGCGCTCTACGTGCTGGACGAGCCCACCATTGGCCTGCACCCGCGCGATACCGGCCGGCTGCTCCAGAACCTGCGCGCCCTGGTCGACATGGGCAGCACCGTGGTGGTGGTGGAGCACGACGCCGACACCATCCGCGCGGCCGACTACCTGGTGGACTTGGGTCCTGCAGGCGGCCGCGGTGGGGGCCGGGTCATGGCGGCGGGCCCGCCAGCCGAGGTGCTGTCCAGCCCCGAGTCACCCACCGCTCGCGCCCTCGGCGGGGAGCAGGAGCTCGGCAGCTGCCGCCAGCGAGTGAAACCAGCGAGTGAGCGCATCGCGCTCTATGGCGCCCGCGCCAACAATCTGCGCATCGACGAGCTCGCCATTCCAACCGGCTGCATGTGCGTGGTGGCGGGCGTGTCGGGCTCGGGCAAGAGCACCTTGGTCCGCCAGGTGCTCTACCCCGCGGCTCGCCGCGCGCTCGGTCGCGTGGCAGCGCCGCCTGGCGCGCACGCCTCGCTCCGACTGCCATCGGCCATTGCGCGGGCCTTGTCGGTAGACCAGTCCCCCATCGGCCGCACGCCGCGCTCGGTGCCCGCCACCTTTCTCGGCATCTGGGACGATATCCGCCGCCTGTTCGCCGCCACGCCCGAGGCGCGCGCGCGGGGCTACAAGCCGGCTCGCTTCTCCTTCAACTCGGCGCGCGGCGGCGGTCGCTGCGAGGCTTGCCGCGGCAATGGCCTCATCTCGCACGAGATGGCCTTTCTGCCCGACGTCAAGACCCGCTGCGAGGCCTGCGGTGGCCTGCGCTTCGAGCCGGCCACCCTGGATATCCAATATCTGGGCCTTTCGATCGGCGAGGTATTGCGCCTGACCGTCGAGGAGGCGCTCGAGCTATTCCGCGCCCACCCGCGCATCGTGCGCCCCTTGCAGACGCTATGCGATCTGGGCGTGGGCTACGTGGCCTTGGGCCAGGCTTCGCCCACGCTCTCGGGCGGCGAGGCCCAGCGCCTCAAGCTGGCCGTGGAGCTCACCGCTGGCGGCCAGCACCGCCCCACTCTCTACGTGCTGGACGAGCCCACCACGGGTCTGCACCACAGCGACGTGCGCCGCCTGATCCAGGTGCTCGACCGGCTGGTGACGCGCGGCGACAGCCTGGTCGTCATCGAGCACCACCCGGCCGTCATCGCCGCCGCCGACCACGTGATCGAGCTCGGCCCCGAGGGCGGCGAGGAGGGTGGCCGCGTCATCGCGCAGGGCACGCCCGCAGAGCTCCGCCAAGCCGACACTGCCACGGCCGAGGTGCTGCGGCGGCTCGCGGGGGGAGGGGCTGCTGTTTCAAGAAGCGGACAAGCCGCTTCTTGCTGAGCGCGAAGTCGCCGTCCCCTACCGCTGCCCGCCGCCGCGTCGATATGCCGCCCGCCGTCCGCCCTTTTCGCGGTTGTCTCCCCGTCCTTTGCCGCGCTCTTCGCCCGTGCGCCGCTTTCGCAAGCGTTTGCGGTCCGCGCCGCCGCCCTCGGCTTTGCCGAGCACGCGCCGTCCGTATACCGCGCGTCGTCCCAGCGAGACGTCCTCGATCTCGATGCGCAGCGCATCGCCGAGCCCGACGGCATCGCCCGAGCGGAGACCCACGGCGCGAAGGCCGTTTTCGTCCATCTCGTAGCTCTCGCGGCCGAGCACGTCCATGCCCACCAATACGTCCACGAAGGGATCGGCGATCTGCACGAAAACGCCGCTATGCGTAATCGCCGTGACCACGCCTTCGAGAACCTCGCCGATGCGGTCGCGCATGTAGATCGCGCGGTACAAGTCGGCGATCTGCCGCTCGGTCTCCATGGCATTGCGCTCGCGTTCCGAGGCGGTGTTGGCCGCCTGGCGCAGCCACGCGTGGGGCTGCTGCGCGTCCGCTTGGCCGTCGCTGCCGCGCGGCTGCTCTCCGCGAAGTGCCGCGCGCAGCACGCGGTGCACCACGAGATCGGGATAGCGGCGGATGGGCGAGCTGAAGTGCAGGTAGGCTTCCGAGGCCAGGCCGTAATGGCCGACGTTTTGCGGCTCGTAGCGTGCCTGCTGCATGGCGCGGAGCAGCAGCCCGTGCAAGATGGCGCGTTTGGGGTGTTTATCGATACGCCGCAATAGCTTGGTGAGCGATCGCGGGCTCAGCGAAACGGCCTCGAGCTCGTCGGGGTCGATGGCTAGGTCGAGCTCGGCGGCCTGTGAGGCGAATCGCTCGAGCTTTTCCGGATCGGGCGGAGCGTGAATGCGGAAGATGGCGCCGAGGTCGTGCTCAATGACGAAGCGCGCGCAGGTCTCGTTGGCGAGCAGCATCAGCTCTTCGATGAGGCGGTAGGCCTTGCGCACGCCCGGGTCGTGGCTGCGTTGCTCGATGCGCACGGGCAGGCCAGTGTCGGGGTCGAGCTCGATGCGCGCCTCGGGCAGGTCGAGGTCGAGCGCGCCGCGACGCATGCGCCGCCGTCGCAACACCGAGGCCACCTCCCACATCACGCCGAGCTCCTCGCGCAGCGCCTCGGCTTGCGGGTCGCGCTCAAAGGCCGTGGTAAAGCCCAGGGCGCGGGCGGCGCTGCGGTAGCTGAGCCGCGCGGACGAGCGCATCCACCCCTCCGAGATGCGCGAGCGCTCCACCGCGCCCGTCGGGTCGAGCGTCACCTCGACGCACAAGCACAGCCGACGGACCCCCGGCCCCAGCGAGCACAGCCCAGCGGACAGGGTCGAGGGAAGCATGGGCACGGCCCGGTCGGGCAGGTAGACGGAGCAGCCGCGACCGAGCGAGCTCTGGTCCAGCGCGGTGCCTGGCCGCACGTAGTGCGAGACGTCGGCCACCGCCACCCACACGGTGTGGCCGCCGCCCGGGCGCCGCTCCACCCAAACCGCGTCGTCGTGGTCGCGGGCGTCTGCGGGGTCGATGGTCACGAAGGGCAGGTGGCTCAAGTCCTCGCGCCGTCCGAGCTCAGCCGCGTCGATCTCGGCTGGCAGCGCCGCAGCTTCGGCCAGGGCCTCGGGCGGGTGCTCGTCGTCGATCTCGTGCTCGAGCAGGATCTTCGCCACCTCCACGGCAGGCTCGCCAGGTTTGCCCAGCACGGCCACGAGCTCGGCCTCTGGGTTTTCGTCGGCCAGCTCGGGGTAGGTGATGATCTCGGCCACCGCCGCGAGGCCGTTGCGGGGCGGCGGGTCGTCGGGCCGAGGGCGCCGCGCCGCACCGCGGAGCACGATGGGCCCGCGGATCCGCTCGTCGTCGGGCTCGAGCCACTGGCTTTTTCCCGCGCGCCGCAGGATCCCGGTCACCCGTCGCCGAGCGCGCCCGAGCACCTCGAGGACCTCGCCCTCGAGCCCGCGCCGCGAGCGCGACACCACCCGCGCGCGCACCTGGTCGCCATGCATGGCGCCCGCGAGCGCGGCTTGGGGCACGAAGACGTCGGCCTCGAGCTCGGTACCGGTCACAAAGCCGAAGCCGCGCGCGTTGACGTGCACCACGCCCTCGAAGGCCTCGGACCGCGCTTGGGCAGCCCGCGCCGCCAGCCGGTAGCGCTGTCCGCCCAGGCGCTTGAGCACGCCGTCGAAGGCAAGCTCGTCGAGCACCTGGTTCAGCTCGAGCCGGTAGCGGGCAGGCACCCCCAGGCGCGAGGCGATCTCGCCAGCGTGCATGGGGCGCGCGTGCGTGCCCAGCAAGTCCACCACGGCATCGCGCCGCACCGTTTCGCCCTTGGCCATGGCGGCCAGCGTAGCCCGGCTGGACGCCCTTGGGCACGACGTCGCATCGGAGACTGAGATTTTCTGTCGATTTTTCATGGATCACCCCCAGCGCTAGCGGCGCCCCACCTCGCGGCCCGCGACCGCGCTCTCTCCGGAGAGAGCCGCCTCGGCGGACGCCGCTGCAGCAGTTCGGCCACGCTCCGCCGTGGCCGGTCATCAGGACGGCTGGAACTCGTAGGCGCCCATGTCGGCCCAGGGCGGGCCCGCGCCTGTGTTGTCGCTGTTCGGGTCGTCGATGCGCTCGTTGCCCTCCATGTCGATAACGCGTAGTTGATTTCCTTACTTGGTTTCCTTACACTTGGAGGATGAAGGGTACCCTTACCAGCAAAGGGCAGATCACCATTCCCCGCGCCATCCGGAAGCGCCTCAATCTGCGTGCGGGCGACGTCCTCGATTTCGACGAGAATGCCCCCTACCTCAGAGCGCGGCGCCACATCGCTTCGGAGGACTGGAACGCGCGGCTGGATGTGATCCAGAAGGCGTGGCGGGACGGGCGGGATGGCCGCCAGGGACCGGCGGCCGGATCGGCTGGGCGCCTCTTGGACGACTTCCGCGGCCCGGTCGAGCTGCCTCCGGATGCGGACCGATGAGGACCGCGGTCGACAGCTCGGTCCTGCTCACCCTCTTCAAGAGCGAGCCCGGCTGGGAGGACTGGAGCCGACGCCTGCGGGAAGCCCTGGCCGACGGGCCCCTCGTGGTCTGTCCCGTGGTGTTCGCCGAAGTCGCTACAGGCTGGGACTCCGCTGCCGCCTGCGGTGAGGCGCTGAGAGATCTGGGGATCAACTACGAGGACTTCACGCCTGAGTCTTGCTGGCTGGCCGGACAAGTCTTCCTGCGCTACCGCCATGAAGGGGGGCCGCGCGAGCACCTGATTCCCGACTTCCTCGTCGCGGCGCACGCCCGCAGGCAGGCTGACCGGTTGGCCGCGATCGATCGCGGCTACCTGCGCCGCTACTTCGAGGATCTGCCGCTGCTCACTCCCCATAGCTCGGAGTGACGGCCGCGACGGTAGCGGGCTGCACTTGGTGACCAGGCGTGGTCGAGCCCGACCGTCGCGACGTGCTCACGACGGCGCTCACCTACCACGCTACCGTGTACGATGCCGTCTACATCGCGCTCAGCCGCTCTGCCGATCTTCCCCTCATTGCGGCAGAGCGTACGATCCGGGCGCGGGTGACGCGGCTCGGCGACCGTGTCGAACGGGTTCGCTGATGGCTCGAGGCCGGGGGATTTTACCCTAGCGCTGTACTATGCTCTTCCCTCATGGCCCGACGCGAACAGCAGGCCGACGCCGAGGGCGCTTCCGTGGCGAGCGGCGGTACGGACGAGGAGCTCGCTGCGCTCGAGGCAGCACCGCAGCGCAGCCGCAGGGTCACGCTGGTGGTGATGGCGGTGAGCGCGGTGCTGACGGCGCTGCTGGTGTGGTCGCTGGGCGGGGAAGCGTACTACGCGGTGCGCGACACGGCGCCCGTCGATGTGGGCGATCTGGCTCGCGCCGAGCTCGGTTCCGAGCTCGACAATCGGCACGTGCGTGGTCGGGCAAACCTGGACGGGGCGCGGGGCGTCGTGTTTCGGCGATTCGGCGACTCGGACAGCCACGATGCGCGGCCCGTGGTGGGCGCCCCCCACATCTGGGTGACCTACCGCGTGCCCGCGAGCTTTGCCGGGCCTCGCTTCGTGATGCCCGAGGTGCTGTCCGGACGGCTGGTGCGGCTCGCGGACGTTGGGATCCGCTACCGCGGTCTTTCTGCGGCGCTCGCGCAGAGCCCGGGCCCGCCCGTGCCCCCCGACGCCTGGCTGCTCCAAGAGGGCGTGGACCCGGCTGCCACCCGCTGGGTGCTCGCCTTTACCGTGCTGCTGTTGGGCTTTCTCGGGTGGAACGTCTACGGCATCGCTCGCCTGCTGCGCTGGCCGCGGCGCGGCTGAGCCTCGTGCCGTACTTGACGCGATGTCCGCGGTAGATGAAAGCTCCGAACCCGGTCATGCCCAAAGTTCACTTCGTACACGAGCACATCACCGCCGAGGTCGAGTCCGGACGCCTGCTCAGCGCCGTTGCCCAGGAGCTCGGCATCCCCACCTGTCGCAAGACCGCGTACAACACCTTGGTGGGCAACCACACCGTGTGGGTCCAGGGCGAGCCTGGCGCGCTGTCGCCGCGCACGCTTTGGGAGCGGCTGTGGCGGCTCCGCGGATGGCGCCGCTTTGCCAACCGAGCGCGGGTGCTCGGCGACGTGCAGGTCTGGACGCAGCAGGGGCTGGACGGGCAGCAGGCGGTGATCGGCTCGATCGATCCGCCGCCGCAGCCGGTCAGCGATGCCGACGCCCCCCGACACGAGCCCAGCGCCGCGGGCACGGCCCACTGCCCCTACGGACACCCCAAGGCGGTGGGCAAAGGCACGCGTGAGCCCCCAGCGTACCAGCCGCCCGCCAAGAAGAAGGCTCCCGCCAAGAAGGCAGCTGGCGACAAGGCCGCGGCGGCCAAGCCCGCCGCAAAGAAGGCGCCGCCGCCGAAGAAGGCCGCGCCAGCGGGCGAGGGCGGCGAGGCAAAAAAGGCGCCGCCGCCGAAGAAGGCCGCGCCAGCAGGTGAGGGCGTTGAGGCGAAGAAGCCGCCACCGCCGAAGAAGGCCGCGCCAGCAGGTGAGGGCGTTGAGGCGAAGAAGCCGCCACCGCCGAAGAAGGCTGCGCCAGCGGGCGAGGGCGGCGAGGCGAAGAAGGCGCCGCCGCCGAAGAAGGCGGCTCCCGCCGACGAGAATGCGGACTAGAGTCCTCGAAGAAGGGGGTCGTTGAACAATGAGTCAAGTTCGTCCTTCAGAGACCCATGCGGTGGGTGCTGCGGCCGCGCTGCTCGTGGCGCTAGGGGCCGTCGGCTGCGAGCAGAGCAAGACCGGTCCGACGGCTGCGACCTCGGCCACGACCGCGGCCGATGCTGGGCCCGAGCAGCCCGTGGTGGACGAGCACATCGCCGAGGCGGTGGAGTCGGCGGCTGCGCTCGAGGCCAAGGCGGACGCGGGCCAGCAAGGGCCGCCGGCCAACGGCGTGTTCGGTCCGGGCGAGGCCGACAAGGCCCACCCGGCTGGCACGCCGCTCAAGCTCGATCTGTTCGACCAGGGAAGCGAGCCGCGCGTTTTGCTGGCCATGGGCGGCGCCCCCAAGGTGCCCGAGTTCAAGGTGATGGTGGCCATGCGTACCGGGCAGCAGGCCATGCCCACCATCGAGTACGCGCTCGGCACCAAGCTCGACAAGGTCAAGGATGCCGATGCCGCGGCTGCGCGATCCCGCCTGATCCTCACCGTCAAGAGCGTGAGCCTGGCCCGGATCCAGCCGGGCGCCGTGCCCACGGGGCTGGATCGAAGGGTCGCCAAGCTCAAAGGCAGCAAAATCGCAGGCGAGCTCGGGCCGAGCGGCTGGATGGATGAGCCCGAGGTGACGGTGGCCAAGGGCGCCGACAAGGAGCTCGGCACGGCCGTGGAGGCGCTGGCCGACAGCCTCGAGCTATTGCGCGTGCCCACACCTGACAAGCCGGTGGGCGCAGGCGGCTACTGGATGACCGTGGATCGCGCCGACCACAGCGGCATCGAGGTCCTGCGCTACCGCGTCTACCGCGTCTCCAAGGTGGAAAAGGATCAGGTCAGCGTTCATATGGATCTGCGCCAGTATGCCCAGGCAGGGGCCATCGACATCCCCGGGGTGGGCGGAGCTGGGGGGCTCAACATGGTGGCCTTCGAGTCCACGGCCGAGGGTCGGTTCACCCTGACCGCGGGCTGGCCCCTGCCCGCGCAGGGACAGGTGCGCGTGCCCTTGCAGGCCCAGATGACCATCGAAAACCGCCCTCAGGAGGCCGCCCTGTTGCAGGCCGAGACCTCGGCGACGGTGATGGCCAAGGTCGAGTAGGGCGCTGGCGCCGAAGGCGGACCGCAAGGGCGATCACTCGGCCACGCGCGAGCTAGGCGATGGCTCGGGCGGGGGCGCGGTGGTGTCCAGGTAGATCTGCGCCACCTCGGCCTCGTCTAGGAAGCCCACGATCTCGCCATCGTCGTCGATGACTGGCACCTCGCGCACGCGATGGCGGACCATGTGCTCGGAGGCGAAGCGCAGGTTGTCGCTACAGCGCACCGTGACGGGAAGCTGCATGGCATCCACGGCGAGCAGCATGGGCTCCATGTCCCGCTCGGCGCCGAGCACGCGCAACAGCTCGGGCGTTACCATGCCCACCATCTGGCCGTCCTTGCCGATGACCGGAAAAACGTCCTGCCAGTCGGCCTCCGAGACCTCGGCCATCACCTGGGCCATGGGCGTGCCCGGCTCGAAGCTGACGTAGGGCCGACCGCGCACCACCACGTCCTCGACCTTGATGCCCTTGAGCACTTGCAGCACCCGCGCTGGATGGGCGGGCGAGTCCTGCTTGGTGGGCACCTGCGCGGGGTAGACCGTGCGGCGCCGCAGCGCCACGAAGGCCACGCCCTCGGCAAGCATCAGCGGCACCAGCAGGTCGTAGCTGCCCGTCATCTCGCACACCATGACCAGGGCGCCGAGCGGCGCGTGTCCGAGGCCGCCGTAGAGCGCGGCCATGCCGACCAGCGCGAAGGCGCCAGGATCGATGCGCGGATCGTCGGTCCAAAGCTCCACGGCGCGCCCGAAGGCCCCGCCGAACAGGGCGCCGATGGTCAGCGAGGGCCCGAACACCCCCGCGCTGCCGCCCGTGCCGATGGTCAGCGACGAGGCCAACAGCTTGGCGCTGCACAACAGCAGCAGCACCCATACTGCGGTGGAGCCCTCGGGCAGCCAGGCGGCGCCGCTGATGGCCACCTGCGCCGCGCCGTAGCCGCCGCCCAGGATGCCCAAGCCGCTGCCAGGCGAGATGGTGCCCACGATGATGGCGGCCATCAGGCCCACGGCCAGGCCGCCCGCGCCCGCGCGGCACCAATCGGGCAATAGGCCGCTCAAGCGCTCGACCGTGCGCAGGATGCGCACGTAGCCCGTGCCGACCGCGGCCAGCAGCAGCGCGAGCAGGAGATAGAGCGGCAGATGCGCTGGAACGAAGGGGTACTCCGGGGCCGTTTGGAACAGCGTGGCCTCGCCGAACAGCCAGATGAACACCG
>CAYTYV010000125.1:0-14366 GCA_964441055.1 uncultured Polyangiaceae bacterium
TGCGCTTGGCATAGAAGCCGCCGATGCCGAGCAGCGGACGGATGAACAGGCTCCCGCCCAGCGAGGCGTTGTACGCGGCATCCACCGAGCCGAGCACGCCCATGTCGCTCAGCGTATCGGCGCTCACCCCCACCTTCTTGTAGAGAAAGCTCACGTTCAGCCCCAGGCTGAAGTTGCGGGCGAGGAAATAGGAAAAGGTGCCGCCGCCGATGAAGGAACCGTGGCTGGAGGACTCGTCGCCCTGCTTGTCGTAGCCGATCACGAACAAGCTCTCGAAGGCGAGCTCCTTGAGACCCGGGGCCAGGCCCGTTATCTCGGCGGAGCTCTGGCCCGAGCCGAGGTCGTAGGCTTGGGCATCGGCCGCAAAAAGTCCTGTGGCAGCGGCCAACATCGGAGCGAGCCAGCGAAGTGCATTGCGTCTCATGGCGCGAACCCTACTGTTCCTCGGCCCGAGCCGCAATCCAGCAGGGCGCGCGGAAGCGCACGGCATAGCAGACGGGGAGGCAGCCCAGGGCTCTGAACGCCTTGCCGCCGAGGCCCCGAGCGGCGCAGACTCGGCCCATGTGCGGACAGCAAAGCGACGAGCCCGCGAGCCGGCCGAATTCGTCCGATGTGCCCACGCTGATAAGGGGTGCCTCTTTGCCCAATGCAGAGGCCCTCGGCACGCCACCGCGCGCGCGCACCTTTGCCGAGCGCTACGACCGGGAGCGGGTGCTGGGCGAAGGCGGCATGGGGGTGGTCCTGCTACATCGCGACCAGCAGATCGGCCGCCGCGTGGCCATGAAGGTGCTCCGTCAGGAGCACGCGGGAGTGCCCGACCGCGAAGCCCGCTTCGTCCGAGAGGCGCGGCTCCAGGGGCAGCTCGAGCATCCCGCGGTCGTGCCGGTCTACGACCTTGGCGTGGACCCCGAGGGCGCGACCTACTTCACCATGAAGCGCGTCCGCGGCGTGACCCTGGCGAGCATCATCGAGCAGCTGGCGGACGGCGATGCGCAAGCCCACCAGCGCTTTTCGCGTCGTCGCCTGCTGGGAGCTCTGAGCAGCGCCTGTCTGGCGGTGGACTTTGCCCATCAGCACGGCGTGGTGCACCGCGATCTCAAGCCCGAGAACATCATGCTGGGCGACTACGGCGAGGTGTACCTGCTCGACTGGGGGCTCGCCAAGGTCGGCGCCGACCGCGACGAGGAGGTCGAGCAGGAGATCGAGCTGCCGCAGGTCGCCGCCAGCGAGACCGTGGTCGGGGCGCTCATGGGCACTCCGGGCTACATGGCGCCCGAGCAGGTGCAGGCTCAAGCGGCACCCACGCCCGCTTGGGATGTCTACGCCCTGGGCGCGGTGCTCTTCGAGTTGCTGGCGCTCGGTCCGCTTCACCCGGCCTGGTCGGTGGAGGCTGCCTTCGCGAGCACCCTCGGGGGCGCCGATGCCCGGCCGTCGGTGCGCGCCCCGGTCCAAGCGATCGCGCCAGAGCTCGATGTGGTTTGCGTCAAGGCCACCGCGGTCGACCCAGCCGAGCGCTACGCCAGCGCCCGCGAGCTGCACCAGGCCATCGAGAAGTACCTGGGCGGCGAGCGGGACGTCGAGCTCCGCCGAGATCTGGCCCGCCAGCATGCCGAAAGCGCAGCCGACGTCTTGCAGCGCGTCGGCGACGAGCAAGACGAGATCGCCGCGCGCCGTCAAGGCATGCAGGAGCTGGGTCGGGCCCTGGCCCTCGACCCGGGCAACGAGCAGGCCATGGTCACCCTGGTCCGACTGCTCAATAGCGAGCCACGGGCGCTGCCCGCCGAGGTGGTCGCGGAGATGGAGCGGAGCCAGCGCGAAAAGACGCGGTGGATGGGACGCTCTGGCGCCATCGGCTATGCCTCGCTGCTGTTGTATCTGCCCTTCCTCTATTGGCTCGGCATCCGTGACGTCGTGGCCGTGGTCGGCTTCTACGCGGCCTTTGCGCTGTGCGTGCTGTTCGGCGTTTGGGTGGCCCGTCAACGCAGTCCCTCGGCGCGAATTCCGCTCGTGGCCGCCGTCCTCAGCAATCTGGGCTTTGCGCTCTCGGCAAGCTTCTTCGGAGCGCTCGTGCTGACCCCCGCGCTCATCGCCGTCAACACGACGACCTTCGCCGCCTACGCCAAGCGGGGTCACCGCTTGGCCATGATCGGCATTGGCTGCCTCGCCTTGCTGGTCCCCATCGCGCTCGAGCTCAGCGGCACGCTCACGAGCTACAGCTTCTCGGCCGCGGGGATGACCATCGCCCCTCGCGCCCTGGAGCTGCCCCGCTTGCCGACCCTGGTCGTCCTCAGCCTGGCCAGCATCGCCACCGTCGTCACGAGCTGCCTGTCGGTCTCGAGCCTACGCCACTCCCTCGAGGCTGCCGAGCGACGGCTGTACCTCTACGCCTGGCACCTGCGGGAGTTCGTCCCGGCCTCGGCTCGCCCCGCCACCGATCCCACGGTGGCTCGACGAGCAGATACCTCACGGTGAGCGATTCGGGGTAGACTCGCGCCCATGAGCGATTACCCCGCCCCGTCTCCCCATGGCCCCATCGAGCAGCTCTTCGACGACGTTTTCTGGGTGCAAGGCAGCATTCGCATGGGCCCGGGCATGTCCATCAGCCGCAATATGGTGGTGCTCCGCCACGACGGCGCCTTGACCTTGTTAAACCCCCTGCGCCTCAGCGCCGCGGGCGAGGCCGAGCTCGGGCGGCTGGGGGAGGTCGCCAATGCGGTGCGGCTCGGCTACTACCACGGCCTGGACGACCGCTATTACGTGGACAAGCTTGGCGCGACCTTCTGGTGCCAGGCCGGCTCGGATCACTACCCCGAGCCCGAGCCCGAGCAGGTGATCGAGCCCGGGACCGAGCTTCCCGTGCCCGACACCGAGCTGTTCATCTTCGAGCAGACCCTGAAGCCCGAGTGCGCCGTGCTGCTCGAGCGCCACGGTGGGCTGCTGGTCACCTGCGACAGCGTGCAGCACCACGTGGACAGCAGCAACTGCTCGCTCGTGGCCAAGCTCGTCATGCGGCTCATGGGCTTCATGAAGCCCGCCAACATCGGCCCTCCCTGGCGCAAGAGCATGACGCCCGAGGGCGGCTCGCTCCGCGCGGACTTCGAGCGGCTGCTGACGCTCGAGTTCGACTTGCTGGTGGGCGCGCACGGCACGGTATGCCGCAGCGGAGCGCACGCGGCCTTGGAGGAAACCGTCCGCCGCGTGTTCGCGTAGCGTTTGCGATCCAGACGGCATCCGCCTCACAAGCGCCTTTCGCCCGCATCCGCTTCGGGTCAAGATGGGGCATGCGCAACCACGCGCTATCTCGGGCCTGGCTGGCGGCCGCGATGCTTCTTGGCGCGGCCGCGGGGAGCTGCGGCGGCGCGCAGGCCGATTCGGAGCGCCTTGCTAGGCCCGCGGCCGACACCCGCTCTGCGCCAGCCGAGCCGACCCACGCAGCTGCCTCGGGCGAGCCGGATGCACCCGCGAGCGCCGTGATCGCGACCGCGCCGACGAGCGAGGCTCGGCCCGACGGGCCGCCGCCCTGGCCCGCCTTGCCCCAGCCCGTGGCGCTTGCTGCCGAGACCGCAAGGCCGCGCTGGGATCGCCGCCTCGAGGCCTACCCTGGCCCCCAGGACCTGCAGCTCGGCTCGGGGGTCGTAGTCGCCCTGACCTGGCACGGGCGGGTCGTGGCCCTGGACGCCCAGAGCGGCAGGACCAAGTGGCAGCAGGAGCCGTTCGCACCTGGCGCGCTGAGTGACGATAGCTGGTTGGCGGTAAGTGGCAGCCACGCCGTCATGGCCTCTTCGGCGTCTTCGCGCATCCAGAGCCGCGAGCTCGGGACGGGCGCGCTCGCCTGGCAGCAGAGCCTCGCAGGCCAGCCAACGTCGCTCCAGCGGTGCTCGGGCTATCGGCTGGTCGCTGCCACCCATCGCGACCAGGTGGCTGGGACGTGGACGCTTATCGCCCACGCCATCGATCCTCAGACCGGCGCCACGCTGTGGAAGCAACCCGCCTCCGGTCCCCTGGTCGCCAGCGGCGGTGGCTACCTGTTCGTCGACGAGCCCTCGGGCACGGGAAGGATCGGCCGCCGACTTTCCGCCTTGCGCTGCCAGGACGGTCGTCCTGCCGCGCTGCCCGAGCTGCCGCTTCCCTTTGCCCGGCTCGAGCACGTCGATGGGCGTGGCGTGGCCGCGATCCACGCCTTCGACTTCAGCCGCAGCCAGCAGCAGCTCTGTGCAGCCAGACCGGGTAGCCGCTGGCAACGGTGCGTGGATCTCGGGCGTCACGCCCGAGCGGGCTACCGGCTCAAGTCCGCGGCCGTGCGCGGCCGGCTGCTGTACTTCTCGATGGGACACCTGGTGGCCCACAACCTCGACTCCACCCCCGACAGCCAGGTGGTGGTCTTCGACTTGGTCGCGGGCCGCGCGCTCGCCAAGAGCGAGCTCATGGTCTCGAACAGCCCCTTCGCGGATGCGGGAGCTCTTCTGTGGACCGGCATCGGCGGCACGGGCGCGGCGGACTTCGCCCACCTGCTCGATCCAGCCGACGCTCGCGTGGTTCGCAAGCTCGCCCTGGGCAAGGCCCCCAATGCCTTTGCCGCCGACCAGCGGCAGGCCTACGTGGCGAGCGCCGACGGGCATGTGCGCGCCATCGAGCTGCCGCTGGCTGGCCCGCGGCCCGAGCCGTTGCGCGCGGTTCGGCCTGTGCCCCAGGCTCCCGCGGTCGCGCCGCCCGAGGCGCCCTTCGAGCTGGACAGCGAGCTCGTGATCGATGCCCATCCCCGCCGCGCCATGACCTCGGGCCAGATGACGGCGGGAACCGTGGGTGCGCTGGCCTTTGTCGGCCCGACCGGCCGCCTGCTCGCCTCTGGGGGCAACGACGATCGGCTGCGCGTCTTCGACTTGGACCGCCAGGGCAAGCAGATCTGGGCCTCGGGACCGCAGGGCAAGGACATCACGGGCCTGAGCTCGTGTGGCGCTGCGCGCTTTGCCGCCCGACGCTACGGCGGCCCGCTGTGGATCTACCGCCGCCTTTCGCCCACAGCCGATGCCTTTGGCCGCGAGCGAACCCTGCGGCACGGCCACGCCTGGATGTTCGGCATGACCCAGAGCTGCGGCCGCTTGGTGGCGGACAACCTCGGCTCCACGGTGCGGCTCTACGACGCCCAGAGCGGCGCTGAGCTCGGCACCTTCCAGACCTACCGCTCGTGGGACCAGCGGGGCATGCGGGTGCGAGGTCGGCTGCTGGTCTATCCCGATGCCGCGGGTGGGCTCGTGGTCCGGGATCTGGAGGCCGCCGCGGGCGATCGCTCGGCCATCGTGGCCCGCCCTGCCGTGCCCATGGCCCTGGGAAACGCCGAGCTGGTGCAAGCTTGGGCCGTCGATCCGCGCACCGTGCTGGTCGAGCACTGCGGGCCCGGAAAATGCGTTGTGCAGCTCGTCGACCTGCGCGGCCAGCCCAAGCGCAAGCTCGACTTTGACACGCACGGCGCGGTGTGGGTGCCCAGCGTGCCGTCCACGCTCGACCTTTCTGCCGACGGCGCCTACCTGTTCTTCCACCGCGACGGCCTGGAGCCCGCCGTGGTGCACGTTGCCAGCGACCAGCGGCGCCTGTTGCCGCCCGTGCCCCGCACCACGAGCAGCACCCCAGAGGCGGTGTTCTCGCCTTACGACAGCCGGCTACTCGCGCTGGCGATGCATCCGACCTCCCACCAGATCTCGCTAATGCGGATCCGCGAGCGCGCGGCCCGACCTTGAGGAGTGTTCATGGCCGAGTTTTTCGAGGTCGTTTCGCTAGAGGATGCGCTGGCGCTGCGCGAGGCCTTCGAGCCGCTGCCGAGCGAGGCCGTGCCGCTCGCTAGGACCCTCGGCCGCGTGCTCGCCGAGGACGTCATCGCCTCCTCAGACCTGCCGCCGTTTCGACGAGCCACCATGGACGGCTATGCCCTGCGCGCCAGCTCGAGCTTCGGCGCCTCGGCATCGAACCCGGCCTTGCTGCAGGTGGTCGGCGAGGTGGGGATGGGACAGGTGCCGAGCGTCCGACTGGGACCGGGCGAGGCGGTGCGCATCCTGACCGGCGGCATGCTTCCGGAGGGCGCCGACGCCGTGGTGATGGTCGAGCACACCGAAGCGGTGGACGAAAGCAGCGTGGAGGTCCATCGCAGCGTGAGCCCGCTCCAGCACGTGCTCGAGCCTGGCGAGGACCTCCGCCGCGGCGAGGTGCTACTTGGCCGTGGCCGCCGCGTGCGCGCGCAAGAGGCGGGGCTGCTCGCAGCGCTGGGCCTCGCCGAGGTGTCCGTGCATCGCAAGCCCGTGGTGGCCATTCTGTCCACGGGCGACGAGCTGGTGCCCGTCGAGGCCGAGCCCGCTCTAGGGCAGATCCGCGACGTCAACTCCACCACGCTCGCGGCGCTGGTCCGGAGCTCGGGCGGGGACCCGCTCGGCTTGGGGATCGTCCCCGACCAGCTCGACGGGCTGCTCGCGGCCAGCCGTGCGGCGCTCGCGCGCGCAGATACCGTGCTGCTCTCGGGCGGCAGCTCGGTGGGCTCGCGCGACTACACCGCCGAGGTCATCCGTCGGCTGGACGACGCCGAGATCCTGGTCCACGGCCTGGCCATCAAGCCCGGCAAGCCGACCATCCTCGGCCGCGTCGGGGGCAAGCCCTTCTGGGGCCTTCCCGGTCATGTGACCTCGGCCATGGTGGTCTATCGGGTGCTGGTGCGCCATTTCGTCGAGCGGCTCGCGGGCCTTGTCGAAGAGCGTCGTAACCGCTTTCGGGTGCCCGCGCGGCTCGGCCGCAACGTGCCGTCCGTGCACGGCCGCGTGGACTACCTGCGCGTTAAGCTGCTCGCGCGCGACGGCGAGCTCTTGGCCGAGCCGCTATTGGGTCCCTCGGGGCTTTTGCGCACGATGGTCGAGGCCGACGGCCTTATCGAGATCGGCCTGCACGTCGAGGGGCTGAGCGAGGGGACGGAAGTCTGGGTGGAGCCGTTATGAAGCGGGAGCGCAACGTCTATCTGAACATGAAGACGCTGACCGAGGCGCGCCGCATCTTCTTCGACCGCTTCGCGCTCTCGGAGATGCTGGCTGCTGAGCGCCTGAGCTCGGCCGATGCGGTCGACCGCGTGCTGGCCGAGCCGGTCTACGCGCGGCTGAGCGCGCCCAGCTACCACGCCGCGGCCATGGACGGCGTGGCGGTGGCGGCCGAGCGCACCTATGGCGCGCGCCTGGCAAAGCCGCGCGAGCTCGCGGTGGGAAAAGAGGTCTTCTTCGTCAACACGGGCGACCGGCTGCCCGAGGGCACCGACGCCGTCATCATGATCGAGAACGTCCAGGTGCTCGAGGGCGACCGGATCCGCATCGAGTCGGCCGCTTATCCCTGGCAGCACGTCCGCAAGGTCGGCGAGGACATCGTCGCCACCGAGATGCTCTTTGCCCGCAACCACCAGCTGACGCCCTACGACGTGGGCGCCCTTTTGCTTGGCGGGGTCTTTTCGGTGCTCGTGCGGTGCCGCCCCCGGGTGCTCGTCGTGCCCACGGGCGGCGAGGTGGTGGACTGGCAGAATCTCGATCCGAGCGCGCTCGCCCCCGGGCAGATCATCGAGGCAAACGGCACGGTGCTGGGCAAGCTGGTCGAAAGCTGCGGCGGCCTCTACGAGCGCCACGCGCCCATGCCCGACGAGCCCGACCGCATCGCCGAGCTCATGCAGCAAGCGCTGCAGGGCGAGTTCGACATGGTCCTGGTGATCGGCGGCTCCTCGGCGGGCGCCCACGACTACACTCGGGCGGCCATCGCCGCCGTCGGCGAGGTCTTGTGCCACGGCGTGACCATCATGCCCGGCAAGCCCACGGTGTTGGGCGCGGTCGAGCAAAAGCCCGTGGTGGGCATTCCCGGATACCCGGTCTCGGCCATCGTCGCCTTCGAGCAGTTCGCCGGGCCAGCCCTCTTGGCAATGCAGGGTCAGCGCGAGCAGCCCCGCCCGCGGCTGAAGGCGCACCTGAGCCGCAAGGTGGCTTCCAAGCTGGGCCTGGAGGAGTTCGTGCGCGTGGCGCTCGCTCGCGTGGGCGAGCGCGTGGTGGCCGTGCCCCTGCCGCGCGGCGCGGGCGCCATCACCACCATCACGCGGGCAGACGGCGTGCTTCGCATCGGCACCGAGCTCGAGGGGCTGGCGGCGGAGGAGGCGGTCGAGGCCGAGCTCTTGCGCCCGCCACAGGCGGTGGAGGGCCAGCTGGTGATCGTGGGCAGCCACGATAACTGCCTCGACGTGCTGGCCGATCTGCTGCGAGCCGGGCCGAGCGGGGTGCGGCTGGCCTCCAGCCACGTGGGCAGCCTGGGCGGCTTATTGGCGCTTCGCCGCCACGGCTGTCACCTGGCTGGCTGTCACCTGCTCGACCCGAGCGACGGCTCCTACAACGTATCCTACCTTCGGCAGCACCTCGCTGGGGTGCCCGTCAAGCTGGTCCACCTGGTGATGCGGCAGCAGGGCCTCATCGTCCCGGCTGGCAATCCCAAGCGCGTCGAGGGCATGGCCGATCTGGGCCGCGACGACCTGCGCTTCATCAACCGACAGGCAGGCTCGGGCACCCGCGTGCTGCTCGACTACCACCTCGCCGAGGCGGGCATCGATCCGGGGGCGATTCGCGGTTACTCGGCCGAGGAGTACACCCACATGGCGGTGGCCGTGGCCGTGCAGAGCGGCGCGGCAGACCTCGGCCTGGGCATTCGGGCTGCGGCCCAGGCCCTCGGCCTGGACTTCGTTCCCGTGGCCACCGAGCAGTACGACCTGGTCATCGCCGCCGAGCACTTCGGGACCGAGGGCATCGAAGCGCTGCTCGAGGTCATCCGCGGCGATGAGTTCCTCGCGCGCGTCAACGCGCTAGGCGGCTATGACACCAGCCGCACGGGCGAGCTCGTCTGGCAGAGCTAGCCGCCGCCTGCGGCCATGACGAACCAGACGTTGTCGTCCTTTTTCAGCGGGGTCTTGCGCCCCTCTAGCGAGCGGATCGCGTAGCCGTTGACCGAGATGGTGGCGACGGTGCAGGCCTTGCGAAAGGGCTCGCCGAAGCGAGCGATTCCCTGGCGGATCAAGTCGTCGACGGTGGCCGCATCGAACTCCACCTGCTTGCCGATCTGCTTGCTGAGCTCGTAGCCCGGAATGAGGGTGGCCATGGGATCACCTCCGAGGGTCAGGCCTGGATGGCCAGGCGATTCAAGGTGGCCGAGGTGGGGATACCGGCCTTGTCCCAGCCGCGCAGCCGGTAGTACCGCGGCAGCATCTGCGCCAGCGGCACGCCCGCCTGGGCGCCTGAAAACAGTGGCTCGTAGAGCAGCCGGTCGGGCAGGGTGTCGTCCTTGCCGCTGAGCCCCTCGCGCATGTTGTAGATGCGCTCCAAGTTGAAGGTTCGCTCGCCGATCTCGACGTAGTCGCCCATGGTGATGCGCCGACCGATGACGTGCGAGATGAAGCGCTCGAACCACAGTAGCGGCACGGGCGCCTTGGACTTCAGCACCAGCCCCAGGACGGGCCCCGAGTTGAGCAGCACCTTGGTGATGGCGTCGTAGGCGAGCCCCTGCGGGTTGAGCTGGAAAGCGACGGACGGAATCATCGCGTAGGTGGCGAACATGCAGTAAACCGAGCAGCAGATGGCCGCGGCCAGGTTCTGCTGCAGCATGACCAGCTCGGGCTTGGCCTTGGTGGACAGGCCGTCGACATTGAGCGGACCGACGGACTCGAGGTACATGGTGGCGCCGTTGATGTGGCAGCCGCCGCGGTTGGTGGTGGCGTACTCCAGGCCCTGGCCGAAGCAGCCGCGCGGGTCGTAGGCCGGTAGCTCCAGCCCCTTGACGTGGATGGCGAACTCGCGGCCGCCGTAACGCTCGCTCATGGCGCGGACCCCGTCGGCCAGATCGTCGCCGAGCCCGCGTCGGAAGGCCATGTCGCGCAGCAAGTCGGTGACGCCGCCGTGCTCCTCGAAGGACAGATCGCTTTTCAGCATCCCTCGCTTGGTCAGCTCGGTGGCAAAGCCGAGCACGCCGCCCGCCGAGATGGTATCCATGCCGAGGTCGTCGCAGAGGTAGTTCCACTCGAAGATCTTCTCGAGGTCGAAGCAGCCGAGGTTCGAGCCCATCAGGCCCAGCGTCTCGTACTCGGGCCCCTTGAAGATGCCCTTGGGCTGGCTGGTGCCCTCGCCCGCGAGCTCGAGGCGCATCTCGATGCCGCGACCGCAGATGATGGGACAGCTCAAGCAGCCCACCTTCTTCTTGAGGTGCTTGTCGGCCAGCGCCTCGCCGCTGATGTCGACGGCGCGCATATCCGTGCCCTTCTGATAGTTGCGCGTGGGCAGGATGTTGCGGCCCGCTGTCGTGTGGACGATGTTGGCCGTGCCCAAAGCGGGCAAGATCCCGCCCGTCATGGGATGGCCGCGCAGGAACTTCGTCATGGACTTCTGAAGCTCCTTGTAGGCGGCCTGCTCGTCGATCCCGACGCGCTTTTTGCCGTTGGCGATGATGCCCTTGAGGTTCTTGGCACCCATGACGGCGCCGCAGCCAGTGCGGCCAGCCACCCGATCCTCGCTCACGACACAGGCGAAGCTCACCCGGTTCTCGCCCGCCGGTCCGATGACCGCCTTGCCGAAGGCCTTGGGCAGTAGGTGCTGCGTCTCCTGGCTGCCCTTGCCCCAGAGCTCGGTCGCGTCCTTGATGGCCGCCCCGGACTCGGTGATCTCGATGTAGACTGGTCGCTCGGCCTTGCCGCGGACCATGACCAGGTCGACGCCAGCCTTCTTGAGCTTGGTGGCGAAGTTGCCGCCGCAGGTAGAGTTGGCGATGGCCCCGGTCAGCGGCGACTTGGTGGTCACCACGAAGCGGTTGGACTGAGGCGCGGCCGTGCCCGTGACGGGTCCCGTAGAGAAGATGATCGGCATCGATTCGTCGTACGGATCGAGCCCGGGGCGGGTGTGGTCGTACAAAAGCCGCGTGGCCACCCCTTTGCCCCCCAGGTACAGCTCCTGTAGCTCCTGGCCAATCGGCAGATCGCGGATCTCGCCGGTCGACAGATCGATATCGTAGGCCTTCCCCATGTAGCCGCCGCCCATGTGATTCTCCTCGCGTTAGGGCTATACGTATCTACCTGGAATCTTAAGCGGGTGCTCAGTCCAGGTAAATCGTTTCCGTCACGTTGTAGGTCGCCTTCAGGACCGACTCGAAATAGTCGGGCATGTACTTGATCCACAGCTTGATCGGGATGTCGTCGATCGCGTCGGTCGGGTAGCGGCGCAGGGCCATCATGTACTCGATCAGAGCGGCGATGTTGCGGGCCAGCGAGCTGTGGTACTGCTGTTGGCTGCGCTGGTCGAGCACCCGTTCCTCGTGGATCGAGCGACCGATTTCGGACTCGAGCAGCTCCTGGTAGCCCGCCGCGATGACCTCCATCACCAGGTCGTCCTCGCTGTCGCAGAGGAATTGACGATAGCCGTCGATGATCTCGGCGGCGCTAAGGCCGCGGCGGGCGAGCACCTCGAGCGCTTCGCCGTGGGGCGGCGTCTCGAGCAATCGATCGCGATCAATGCGATAGCGCAAAGTGATGTTCAGGGCGTTGTAGCTTCCGCTGTGCAGCTCGGCCTCGAGGATATCCATGCGCGGGTGCGCTTCGACCAGCGACGTCAGCCGGGGGACGTCCCCGTCCTCGCACAGGGCCTTGACCCCGAAGATGTCATTGAGCTGGAACTGGGGGAAATCGTCGAGCAGCGAGCCAACTCTCAGCCGCTTGATGATGCGGTGCTCGGCGTGCACGAACTCCGCGAGCTGCTGCTGCTCGGGGGTGATGAGCTTGTGGATGGGCACGCCGAGGCGTTCGGCTCGCTGTTGGGCGAGCGCCTCGGCCTCTTCCTTGACGTGCTCGAAGACGTGGTCGATGACGCGTCGGCTGGCCTTTTCCGCGATGCGCTTGAAGCGCTTGCGCCGCGTCGAGCCCAGGTAGCGCTCGCCCTGAGCGTCGCGGGTGACGTAGATGCGCCCGTCGAAAGGGGTCTCCCGGTAGAAGTCCTGAGGGTACCTGCGGTACCGAGCGATCATCCGGTCGATGCGCTCGTTGGTGTACGCCGGTCGCTCGACCAAGAAGTCCTTGAGCATGCCTTTGGTGTAGGCGTGTCGGCTCTCGACTCGGGTTCCGGCCATGGCCTCGCACAGGTAGCTGGCCACGTCGTGCAGCACGAAGCGCGCCAGGTAGCAGTTGTAGTTGACGAGGCGCTTGAGGGTGCCCACGTCGGTGGGCTCCAGCCGGTCGACCATCCAGCGGTTGACGATCTCAGCGAGCTTGGCGCGCTGCAGAAAGCTGTTCAGCCATATCATGGTGATGGTGCCCGCCCACGGACGCCCCTTCGGGGGGTGCCCGCCTCGGAAAGGGCTCGGTCGATGAGCCGCTTGAACTTGCGGTACGGCTGGGCGCCGCTCACGAAGTAGCCGTTGATCACGAATGCGGGTGTACCGCGTATCCCGGCCTTTTGGGAGGCGGCTACGTCGTAGTCGATGTGGTCGCGGTGGACGTGGTCATCCAGCGCCTTGGCGAACCTGCGCGGGTCCGCGCCCGCTTGCTTGGCGTAGCGCTCGAGATCCTCGCGGTCTAGCGCCTTGGCGTTCTCGAACAGGGTATCGTGATAGGCCCAGAAGGCCTTGTTGCCCTTCTGCGCCCACATCTCCTGGGCGGCCTCGGTCGCCAGGCGGGCCTTCTTGTGGAAGGGCATGGGCAGGTGGCGCCAGACGATCTTGACCCGATCGCCGTACTCAGCGTGGATGCGATCGACGGTGGCTGCGGCCCGAGCGCAAAACGGGCACTCGAAGTCGGAGAACTCGTGGATGACCACGGCAGCGTTCTCGCCGCCCTTGTAGGGCGCGCGCTCGTGGGCTTTGCCCACGTCCTTCGTCTCGGGCGGCGGCGGGGTCTTGCCGTCCTTGACGAGCTCGTCGTAGAGGTCTTGCGGTCGGATGCCCTTGGCGAGCAAGGCCTCGGCCTTGGCGATCTCCTCGTCGATGATGGCCTTGAAGTGCTCGAAGGGCTGATCGCCGACCAGCCGACGACCGTTGATGAAAAAGTGCGGCGTCCCTGCGGCGCGCAGATCAGTGGCTAGGTCCTGGCCCGCCGCGATGGTCTCGGCGTGGCTCTGGCTCGCGATGGCCTTTTGGACCCGCGCTCGGTCGAGGCCCAGGGTGCGGGCGTAGCCCAGTAGCTGCTCGTCCGAGTATTTGGGCTGGTGCTCGAACAACAGATCGTGGGCCTTCCAGAAGCCCTTGTCGCCTTGCTGCGCCCGAGCTTCATGGGCGAGCTGGGCGGCGGGCGCGGCGCGCTTGTGGAAGGGCAGGGGGTTGTCCTTCCAGACCAGGCGCACCTTGCCCTGGTAGGTCTTGAAGATCCGACCGAGGGTAGGCTGTACCTTGCTGCAGTACGGGCACTCGAACTCGGAGAACTCGACGATGGTCACCAGCGCGTGCTCAGCGCCCTTTTGCGGGTCGGACTCCAGCACGGGCACCTTCCAGACGGTTCGATCGTCCTCGCTAGCGCCGCCGCGCGGTGTCGCTCCCGGAGGTGCTTCACCCTCGACGGCGGCGGCCTTGGCGCGCTTGCGCTCCCCGGTGGGCTTGCGGTCGCGATTGCGGTTGCACAGCTCGACGTAGAGCCGCTCGGGCTCGGTGCCCGCGGCGAGCTCCTTTTCGGCGGCCTCGAGCTGCTTGTCGATGACGGCGGAGAACTTGCTCATCGGCTGTGCGCCGCTCACGAAGACCCCGTTCACGAAAAAGGCGGGGGTGCCGCTTACGCCAGCGCGCTTGCCGGTCCGGAAGTCGGCGTCGACCTTGGCCTTGCCCTGCTGCTCGTCGAGGGCGACCTTGAAACGCGCGGCGTCGACCCCGACCTCGGCCGCCCACCGCTCGAAGTCGGCCCGCGCGCGCTTGCCGTGGCTCTCGAACACCCGCTCGTGGAAGCCCCAGAAGGCCTTGGGACCGGCGAGCTCGAAGACCACGGCGGCGGCCTCGTGCGCAGGGCGGGCCTGCTTGTGGAAGGGCATCGGGAAGTGCTTCCACACCAGGCGCAGCTTGGCCGGGCCGTACTTGTCCTTGAGCCGGTTCATCGTGCGGTCGGCCTTGCTGCAGTAGGGGCAGTCGTAGTCGCTGAACTCCACGATGGTGACCGGGGCGGATCGCGAGCCCCAAGAGGGGTCCTCGGACGAGACTGGCACCCAGGCCTGCCTGTCGCTCCACTCGCCCACGGGATACACCTCGACGCTCGAGCGGCCGCTCCCGTGGTCGATGCCCCACATCAGGGCGATTCCTGCGATGAGGCAAAGGGCGAAGCCGATGGTCGCTGCTCCTCGGTTCATGGTCTCCTCGGCGATGGG
>CAYTYV010000126.1:0-10962 GCA_964441055.1 uncultured Polyangiaceae bacterium
AACGACCTCGTTGAGCAGCGGCGAGGCAGGTGACCCGGTGGCTTGAGCCTGGCGCTCGTAGACGCCGAGCCAGGCGTCGCCCGCAGCCTTGCCGATCACCAGCACGTCGATGGCCCGGGCGCCCTCGAGCGCCACCGTGAGGAACAGCGCCTGATCGTCGTCGGCAACGGCGAACGGTCCGGCGTAGTCTCGCTGGCCGCAGTGGATCTCGGTCCGCTCGTTGGCCAGCACGGCCCAGTCAGACTCACCCCGGTCAAAGGGGCCGACGGGCCGCTCGCCCTTGTCCCTAAGGCCCAAGGAAAAGCCCACCGTGCCGCCCGGCTCGCGCACCACGGTAAAGCCTTGGGCCAGCTTGTGGCGCAACACGCGCTGCCCGATCTGCTCGGCCACCTCGGGCACGGAGCTGCCGAGCATGCCCGCCACCTCGCCAACCACCGCGCCTGGTCCCGAGCTCGGCGCGGTCTGCTCGACCATCAGGGTCCGGAGCTCGGTGGAGGGCGTCTGCCGCTGGCGGAAGTAGACGACCATGGTCGAGCCGTCCATCAGGAAGTCGTGCTCGTACTCCACCTCGGCGCTGGCCTCGAAGCCCACTCGGCCCGTCAAGTTGGTCCAGGCGTAGCCATGCCCCAGGAATCGGACGAGCAGGTTGTCGTTGTCCAGCTCCTCGGTCGAGCAGGCCGTCGGAAAGAAGCGGCCGGTCGCCGGATCGCCGTCGCGCAAGGACAGCGGCACGCTCCTCATGCGCATCTCGGCGCAGAGCTCCTCGCGGGCGAAGCCGAGCACCGCGCGGCGCAAGGAGCGATTGGCCGGGTTGTTGATGACCCCGGGCATCAGCGCGAGCCCGGCCTCGCCGCAGGAGGCGCCCAGCGAGCCAACCGCCAAAAGGGCAACCAGCGCCGAGGTCGCAGCGCGCTGCCAGGAACGGGCTCGGCGGACGAGGGTGGGCGTAGGGCGGGGGCTTGTCCCCCCCCGCTTTCGGCACAACATGGGATGGCAGCATAGCCCGTAGGGCGGGAGCTTGTCCCCGCCGTTCGTAGGGCCGACGCGGGCGGGCGGGCAGCTCTCAGCGGTGCGAGGCGAGGCTCCTCGGCGTCCCCTCAAGCGCTGGCGCCGCTAGCTCGGCTCAGGCGCTGGCATGGACCGGGGGCCCCGTCTTCGCGTTCAGCCGAACAGCTCTGCCGCCGACTGCGCCGTCACAGCACGGCGGGTCCACTCGTCGAGCTGGTCGAGATCTGCGCAGCCGAGGATGCGCTGCTCGGCCTCGGGACCCACGTCGATGTTGCGCGCCCGGAGCACGGTCAGCACCGCCGAGGCCCGGCCCTCGGCCCGGCCCTTGGCCTCGCCCTTGGCCTCGCCCTTGGCAACGTAGCGTCGGGCGAACTCGCTCTGATACTCGTAGCCTTCGCTCGCCATCATCTCCTCCAGGGCATGCCGCACGGCCTTGCCGAGCGACGCCATGACAACATCAGCATAAAGCCGCGCCCGCTCATCGTCGAGCGCGGCCGCGGCCGCGAGCGCGGCCAATGCGACCGGCAAAGCGTGCTCGCTCTCGCCGTAGGCGATGGCGGACAGAACCGCGAGCTCGGGCGCCTGCTTGGCCCGCTCGGCGTCGACGATCACAGGAACGCCATCCGGCCCCAGCACCAGCGGCCGGAGCACGAAGCCCGGTGCCCCGATCTCGATGGGCTGGGCGCACCAGCGAGCCACGGCGCGGCTCGGCACGAGCACCAGGAGATAGCACGGTACGCGTAGCCGCGCGCCCAAGCCCGTTAAGTACACCGGCCAGCGATAGCGCTTGTCCGCATCGCGGCGGAGCTGCACCTCGACCACGACGGCGAGCACAGCCGCCCCGCCCTTTCGCAAGACCACGACCAGATCGGCCCGGCATTGAGCCGGATCGATGTCGCTCAGCTCCGCGGACTCGATGCACACCTCGTCGTGGCGCGGCAGCTCGACTCCGAACGACAGCGAAAGCAGCTCAGGAGCCAGCGCGGGGCGGTTCCGCAGCAGTATGAGAAGGGCTTCGTGCTTGAGGCTGGGCATGGCGAGCTCGGCAGGCAGCGGGGCTCGGTGGGATGCGCCGCTACGAGGGTCCCGTCGCACGAGCCGTGCCAACCATGCGCAGCCATACTTGCGCGCAGTTAGGGCCACGCCAAACCGCGATTGCGTGGCGGATTGGCGGAAATGGGTGGCGGGCGCCAGGGAAACGGAGCGGAGAGCGGCTGCTGCCCCCAGGATACCCGAGCCCGTGCGGCAGCGGCAGACGAAGGCCCAAGCCCCCGCGCCGGGCTCGCGCGCGCAGGCGGAGGTGGGAAGGAGCCGTGTCTGAGCCCGCGGTCCATCACGACTCGACGGCGATCCCCGTCACGCGATCCTCGTCCCCGAACGCCAGCGCGTCGAACCGCGGGCGAGTTCGGAAGGGGCCCGCCTCCGCCGAGCACGCGAGCCCGGCGCGGGGGCGATCCCAACGCGAACGCAGCCACAGCCGCCCGGCCCCATGGGCGCCCCCAACGCGGCCGCAGCCCCAGCCGCCCCACCCCGGCTCGCCACCGCCCCCCGTCCCCCGGCCAATGCGGCGGCAGAATGATGCTGGGGGCAGAAACCATCTGGCAAGTCGGCTAAGATTGGGGACCATGCAGACACGACGAGCTTGCCGCATCATCCGCACGGTCTCGGCCGTGACCGCACTAGGGGCTGCCATGCTGCTGGCAGAGGCGGGCCACGCACAGCTTCCTCCGCCTCCGGTACCCATTCCCGGCATACCGGGAGTGACACCTGCGCAGCCCGCACCAGGACAGCCCGCACCAGGACAGCCCGCACCGGGACAGCCCGCGCCCGGTCAGCCGGGCTACGGCCAGCCCGGCTATGGCCAGCCCGGCTATGGCCAGCCCGGCTATAGCCAGCCGCTGCCACCACCACCTCCTCCGCCGAGCCGACCCGTGTCGACCGGCCTCGAGATGGGCTACCTGTACGTGGCGGCAACGGGCTGGGGTGTGGGAACCGGTATATGGATCGATGCCGAGGCCGAGGTGGGCGATCCCGGCTTGATGCTCATCGCTCCGGCGATCCTCGGTGTGGCTGCCCCCATGGGCGTGTTCCTAGTGGACCGCTACGCCTACACCAGGGGCATGCCCGAGGGGCTGCCCTCGGCCGTGGCGACCGGCCTTCTAGTGGGCGCTGGCGAGGGCTTGGGCGTGGCCTCGGTGCAATGGGTGCGCACGCCCGAGGAGCACGCCTGGGGCTTCAAGGGGCTGGCCCGAGCCGAGGTGCTGGCCGCCACCGTGGGCGGCGGCGCTGGCTATGGGCTGTACTACGCGCTGCGGCCCGAGCCGCAGACCAACGTGCTCATCGCCTCGAGCGTGGGCTGGGGCGCAGCCATCGGCAGCCTGTTCGGTGGCGGCGCGTCCAACGGCTCGTGGGGGGCGTACACCAACGACGGCTTGGCCCTGGGCGGACTCATCGGCTACAACGTGGGCCTCGCTGGCGCTGTAGGCGCCTCCTTCGCGGGCTGGATTCCCTCCTGGAGCCAGATCGGCTGGGGCTGGGGCGGCATGGGGCTGGGCGCAGCAGCCTCGCTGCCCGTCTACATCTTCTACGCGGGCAGCGAGGACTACGACCCCCGCCGCGGCATGATCTTCCAGGCGGTGGCGGGCACCATCGGCGCGGGCTTGGGCATCGCCCTGGCGCCTCCCTATCGCAAGAAGTCGGGCTACGCGCTCGACGTAGAGGAGACCGATCGGGACATCGTCAAGGTGCTCGGCGGCAACGTGACGCCAACCCCCGAGGGCTTCGCCGCGCGGATGTACGGCCTGTGGTAGGGCGGCCGCCGCGGGTTGAGCTTAGCTCGCCCCGCATCTAGGCTAGCCTCAGATGCCCACGCTCACGCACTACCTCGCCGAAGGCTCGCCTCGCCTGTACAGCATCCACAAGCCGGTCACCACCGTGGGCAGGGCTCCCGGCAACGACGTGGTGCTCGGCGGCGAGCAGGTGCTGGCCCACCATTTGCAGATCACCTTCGACGGCCGCGACTTCATCATCGAGGAGATCGAGCGCACCGGGCGGCTGCTCATCAACGGCCGCAAGAAAAGGCGGGCGCGTCTGGTCCACGGCGACCGCCTAGAGGTCGGCGGGGTGGAGCTGGGCTTCTCCATGTTCGCCGAGGCGCTCAAGCAGGCGGCGCCCCAAAAGGCGCGGGCTGAGGCCGAGGTCGAGACCACGGCGCTCGGCGCCCACGAGATCGCGGGGGTGCGCAAGCTGTTCGCCTTCAGCGAGAAGCTCATCAAGCTGACCGAGCTGGACCGCCTGCTAGAGACCATGCTCGACGACGTGATCGAGCTCACCCATGCCCAGAAGGGCTTCTTACTGCTGCTGGACACCGCCGCCAGCGCCGCCGATCGGCCCGCGGGCGAGGGTTGCCGAAGCTGGCGGATCCGCGCCTCGCGCAACGTCGACCCGGGCTCGCTCGAGGACGAGGCAGGCGGCATCTCCGACAGCATCGTCCAGCAGGTTGTGGCCAGCGGCAAGCCGATCATCGTCTCCGATGCCCTGGCGGACACCACCTTCGGCAAGAGCGAGAGCGTGATGGCCATGCGGCTTTCCTCCGTCATGTGCGCGCCGCTGGTCGCGCAGGCCGAGGTCATCGGCGTGCTCTACGTGGGCAACGACAAGGTCAAGCAGCTGTTCCGCAAGCCCCAGCTCGACCTGCTCAGCATCTTCGCCTCCCAGGCCGCGCTCATCCTGCAAAACGCCGTGCTGCTCAGCGCCTTGCGCCAGGACAAGGCCAAGCTGGAGAGCGAGCTCGGCAGCAAGCGCTTCGGCGAGATCATCGGCACCTGCGACTCGATGCGCGAGGTCTTCCGCAAGCTGGAGAAGGTCGCCAGCACCGACATCAGCGTGCTCATCACGGGCGAGACGGGCACGGGCAAAGAGCTGGTCGCCCACGAGATCCATCGGCGGAGCCCGCGGGCCAAGGGTCCCTTCGTCACTATCAACTGCGGGGCCATCCCGGAAAACCTCATCGAGAGCGAGCTGTTCGGTCACGTCAAGGGCGCCTTCACCGGAGCGGTCATGAGCCGCCCCGGCAGGTTCCACGTGGCCGACGGCGGCACGCTGTTCCTCGACGAGATCGGCGAGCTGCCCCTCAACCTCCAGGTCAAGCTGCTGCGCGCGCTGCAGGAGCGAGTAGTGATGCGGGTCGGCAGCTCCAAGCCCGAGAAGGTGGACATCCGCGTGCTGGCCGCCACCAACCGCGACATCGAGCAGATGGTGCGAGAGGACACCTTCCGCGAGGACCTGTACTACCGGCTCAACGTCGTCAACCTGTGGCTGCCGCCGCTGCGCGACCGGGAGGACGACGTACTACTGATCGCCCAATGGCTGCTGTCGCAGTACGCCGAGGAGCTGCAAAGCGCCGTGCGCGGCTTCAGCCCGGCAGCGGTGACGGCCATCCGGAAGTACCACTGGCCCGGCAACATCCGGCAGCTGCAGAACCGCATAAAAAAGGCCCTGGTGCTGTGCGACCAGACCCTGCTCGGCCCCAACGACCTCGATCTGGGCGCGGACGACCAGCCCCCCATCGTGCCGCTCGAGAAGGCCAAGGAGGAGTTCCAGCGGCGCTACGTGCTGGAGGTGCTGGAGCGCAACGGCGGCAACCGCACCCAGACGGCCCGGGACCTCGGCGTGGACCCCCGCACCATCTTTCGCTACCTGGAAAAGGAGCCCAAGCCCATCCCCACGGGCGCGGATAGGAAGTAGCGCTAGAGCCCTAGCTCCTCCCGAGCTCCTCGGCGATGCGGTCGAGCACGCCGTTGACGAACACGCCCGAGCCCTCGGCGCCGTAGCGCTTGGCCAGCTCCACGGCCTCGTCGATGATCACCGCCCGCGGAATCGACGCGCCCGCGCGCAGCTCGTAGACCCCCAAGCGCAGGACGTTGCGATCGACCCTGGCCATCCGCTCGAGCCGCCAGTGACGGCTGGCCGCTCGGATCGCCTCGTCGATGGCCTCGCGATCAGCCGCCACCCCGCGCACCAAGGCCTCGGAAAACTCGCGGCCCTCGGGATCGCCGGGAAGCTCCCGCCAATAGCTCGCCAGGGCCCGCTCGACCGCAGCGCCCGACAGATCCATGGCATAGAGCACCTGCAGGGCTGCTTCTCGACCGCGGCTGCGTTCACCCATGGCGCCAATGGCCAACCGCTACTTGTCCGCGGCAGACAGCGCCGCGTCGAGCGAGACCAGCTCGATGGCAGACAGCGCTGCCTCGGCTCCCTTGTTGCCCGCCTTGGTGCCCGCCCGCTCGATGGCCTGCTCGACGGTATCGGAGGTGATGATGCCGAAGGCGACTGGCACGCCCGTCTGCAGCGCCACCTGCGCCAGCCCCTTGCTCACCTCGGCGGCGATGTAGTCGAAGTGCGGCGTGGCCCCGCGAATGACGGCCCCGACGGCGATCACGGCATCGAAGCGGCCCGAGCTCGCGGCGCGCGAGACCACCAGCGGCAGCTCCCACGAGCCGGGCACGCGGACGACGGTGATGCGATCTGGCGAGCCGCCGTGGCGAACCACGGTGTCGATGGCGCCGTCGATCAGCCGGTCTACGATGAAGTGATTGAAGCGACTGCCGACCACGGCGAAACGGCTTTCGGCCGCGACCTGAAGCTGCCCTTCGACGACGCGAGGCGCGATCGTTGCCGCCTGTGCCTGCCCTTGCTTGCTATCCGCCATGAGGTTCCTCCGATCGCTCTGCCCCTGGCTCCTCGGCCACCGCGGTGGAAGGGGGGGGCGCGGGTGGCGTGGCCGGCTGCAGTGGCACCCGCTCGACCACTTGCAGTCCGTAGCCGGTAAGCCCGGCGATCTTGCGCTGGCTGTTGGTCAGCAGCCGCAGCTTGCTGAGCTTCAGATCGGCCAGCACCTGCGCGCCCAGGCCGAACCTGCGCAGAATCTGCTGCTCCTTGCTGGTGCGACCGACGGCGACCGACAGGCCGGTCGCGCTCTCGGTCGCCTTGGGCACGCTCCCCGGCGCGGTCCAGCGGGCCAGCTCCTGCTCGAGCGACCGCTGGGGCGGCAAATAGACCAGCACCCCGCAGCCTTCGGCCTCGATCCGCTCGATGGCCTCGCGCAGCCGCGCGCCGCCCTCGTTGGCGCTCGAGGCGAATAGATCGGCGAAGATCGAGCCCGCGTGCATGCGGCAGAGCACGGGCTTGTCCGTCGCGACGTCGCCCTTGATGAGCGCCAGGGCCTGGCGGTTCTCGACCGCCACCTCATAGACCGCGGCGAACCAGTCCGTGCCCGTTAGATCCAGCCGCACCAGGCGACGGTCTACGCAGCGCACCAGGCGCTCGGTCTGCAGCCGGTACTGAATGAGCTCGGCCACGGTCAAGATGGGAAGGTCGTGCTCGGCGGCGAATTGCTCGAGGTCGGGCATGCGGGCCATGGTGCCGTCGTCCTTCATGATCTCGCAGATGACGCCCGCCGGATGCAGGCCTGCGAGCCGCGCCAGATCGACACCGCCCTCGGTCTGCCCGGTCCGCACCAGCACGCCGCCGCGTCGAGCCTTGAGCGGGAAGACGTGCCCCGGGGTCACGAGATCGTCCGCGCGGGCAGCGGCGTTGGAGGCCACCCGAATGGTGTGGGCCCGGTCGGCGGCGCTGATGCCCGTGGTCACGCCTTCGGCAGCCTCGATGCTCACGGTGAACGCCGTGCCGAGCGGCGGTCCCTTGCGACCGGGCACGGACATCATGGGCAGGTCCAGCCGCTCGACCTGCGTTTCGTCGAGCGCCAGACAGATCAAGCCGCGGCCGTACTTGGCCATGAAGTTGATGTGGTCGGCCGTGGTGAGCTGGGCGGCCATGCATAGATCGCCCTCGTTCTCGCGGTCCTCGTCGTCCACCAGGATGATCATGCGGCCTGCGCGAATATCCTCGATGGCGCGGTTAACGCGCTCGAGCACGGCCGAATCGATAGTCAACGGTCGGCTGATCATGCGATGCCCCCTTGGCGAAGCTTGGTGAGCAGGGCTTGGTCGTGGGCGGAGTGAGTTCCTGCCCGTGAGCGGTCGTCTGTCGGCTCGGCCGACGCCACGCCGACCGCATGCTCGAGCTGGCGGGCGACGTAGCGCGCCAGGATGTCGACCTCGAGGTTGACGCCGTCTGTCGGCCGCAGCTCGGCCAGGGTGGTTCGGCCCCAGGTGTGGGGCACCAGCATGACCTCGAAGCTCGGCCCTTGCGCGCCATCGGCGGAGCCCACGCGGTTGACCGTGAGGCTGACGCCGTCCACGGCGATCGAGCCCTTCGAAGCCAGAAAGCGCCCCAGCGCCTCGGGCGCGCTCAGCACCAACCGCCGCGCCCCGCGACCGGACTCAAGGCTCTGGACCGAGCCGACCGCGTCGACGTGTCCGGTCACCAGGTGCCCTCCCAACCGGTCGTCCAGCCGACAGGCGCGCTCCAGGTTGACGCGGGCGCCCACGGCGAGGCGGCCCAGGGTGGAGCAGGCCAGGGTCTCGGCCGAGGCGTCGGCCTCGAAGCGGGTGCCGCGGATGGCCGCCACCGTCAAGCAGGCCCCGCCCACGCACACCGACTCGCCGAGCACCAGCCCTTCGAGCGAAGACTCGATGCCGATGCGCGCCTCGTGGCCGCGGCGGCTCAGATGCCGCACCACCCCGATGGCTTCGACCAGTCCGGTAAACATGCCCCTGCCCTCAGCGCTCCTCGGTCGCGTCCGCGGTTTTCCCCCGGGGGGCCGTGAGCAGCCGCTCGATGATGGCCTGGGAGGTACGCGACAGCCGGGTGAATACGATCCCCATGCCGAGCGGGTCGTCGTGCACGCGCACCACCTGGCCGACGCCCTCGACCGTCTCGACGTCCTCCATCAACACCGTGAAGCAGAGGTTGACCTGGGTGCCGACGGGCAGCGGCTGGCGGGTCTGAATGAAGAGCCCCGAGCGGGAGACATTGGTGACGTACTCGCTCACGAAGGCGTCGAAGGACTCGAACTCCTTGTTGATCGTGACGCGCTCCTCCTGGCGGATATCGCCGCCCGCGCTTCGGTCCCTGAGCGGAGCAGCACGGCGGCTCGACGGCTCGTCGCACGACGGGGACATGGTAGCCCCGTCATAGTCAGGCACGGCCCCGTTGGGAACCGAGAAACCTACGGCGCGAGCAATCGGGTACTTGGGGCGACGCGGTGAATGATGCGGGCCTACAATCCCTGCAGGTCGAACTGCTCGAGGTGGTACTCCTTGCGCGCCACGAGCTCGATGCGGCGGGACAATAGGCGCTCGGCCTCCACGATGGCGTCCCGTTCATCGTTTTTCAGCAGGTCGACGATGGCCGGGTGGGCGTTGACCGTGATTCGATACCCCTTGAGGTTGAGCAGCTCGCGGCGCATCTGCCGCAAGATCTCGTAGGCGATGGGCTCCTTGGATTGGAGCTGGCCCGTGCCGTCGCAGTAGAAGCAGGGCTCGAGCAGGAGCCGCCCCAGGCTCTCGCGGGTGCGCTTGCGCGTCATCTCGATGAGGCCCAGCTCCGAGATCCGGTTCAGGGTGGTCTTGGCCTTGTCGCGGGCGAGCAGCGCTTCGAGCCGTCGGCGGACCTTCTCGCGGTTGGCCGGGCGGTCCATGTCGATGAGGTCGAGGATGATGAGCCCGCCGATATTGCGAAAGCGAAGCTGGTAGGCGATCTCCTCGGCAGCCTCGAGGTTGGTGGCGAGGATGGTGTCCTCGAGGTCCTTGGACCCCTTGCCCACGTAGCGCCCCGTGTTGACGTCGATGGCCGTCAGCGCCTCGGCCTGGTCGATGATCAGGTAGCCGCCCGACGGGAGCGGCACCTTGCGCGCCAGCGCCCGCCCGATCTCGTCCTCGATACCGTAGGCGTCGAAGACCGGCTCGCGCCCTTCGTAAAGCTCGATCTTGTCCACCCGCTCGGGCATGAACATCTCCACGAAGCGCCGCAGCCGGCCGTACTGCTCGCGGTCGTCGACCACGATTTTCTCGACGTCCTCGGTGAAGAGATCGCGGGCCGTTTTGAGCAGCAGGTCCAGCTCGACGTACAAGAGCTCGGGCGCTTTGGTGGTCTCGTCGCGCTTGTGGGCGATGTCCTCCCACAGGCGCATGAGGTAGCCCACGTCGCCCTTGAGCAGCTTCTTGGTCAGGTTCTCGGCCACGGTGCGCACGATCAGCCCGCCCTTGGGCGGCTTGACCGACTCGACGGCCTCGCGCAGCCGGGCTCGCTCCTCGTCGGAGCCGATTCGGCGCGAGATGCCCACGTGGTCGACGGTGGGCAGGTAGACGACGTAGCGCCCCGCCAGCGAGACGTGGCTGGTCACCCGCGCGCCCTTGGTGCCGATGGGCTCCTTGCACACCTGGACGACCACCTGCTGGCCCTCCCGAACCACCTCTCGGATGGGCGTGGTCTTGGAGATACGCGATCTATCGGCCTTCGACCGGGAAGACGCGCCGCGGCGTCGCCGCCCCGAGCGGTTTTGTCTGGTGGTCTTGGCCTTTTTGGCGCCCGACTTGGCGCCCGAACTCTTCAGCTTGGCTGAGCGCCCCGAGGGCCCCCCCTCCCGCGGCACCTTGGACTTGGAGGTCTTGCGACGGCTGGCTGCTCGCTTGGCCTTGGACCGTGCGCCGCCCCTCGGCCGCTCCTCGGGCTCGGCGGCTGGCTCGCCATCGCTGGCGTCATGGCTCGGGCCTTTTGATCTTCGCGCACGAGGCGCTCGCGCATCCGACGAGGCATCGTCCTCGGCCTCTGCGACCGCCGTCTCAGCCGAAGGCGCCTCCTCCTTGTCGTCACCGCTGGGCTCAGAATCGCCCCGCGACTCCTCGGACGCCTCCAAAGGGGACGCCTCTAGAGGCTCGACCTGGTAGGCCCATTCGAACTCGTAGTTCTCGGCGCCGTGCCCTTCAGGAGCCTCGGCCTCGGCTGGAGCTTCCGCATCGGATGGCGGAGCAGACGTCGGCTCCGCGGGCG
>CAYTYV010000126.1:11062-14233 GCA_964441055.1 uncultured Polyangiaceae bacterium
TCGGCTGGAGCTTCCGCCTCGGCTGGAGCTTCCGCATCGGCTGGAGCTTCCGCCTCGGCTGGAGCTTCCGCATCGGATGGCGGAGCAGACGTCGGCTCCGCGGGCGCTGGGCCGTCGGCCTCGGCCGATGCCTTCTCGGCCGAGTTGGCGGCCTCCTCGCCCTTGCCCGCGGCTTCGCCGTTCGCATTGGCGAGGGTGCCTACTTGCCCCGCGGCCGCGAGGTAGGCCTCGAAGTCGTCGGGACGAATCAGATCTTCGACATGCAGAAAAGCCGCGCGCTCCTGGCCGATATCGATGAAGGCCGCTTGCATCCCTGGCAGAACCCGGCTGACGGTGCCCAGGTAGATGTTGCCCAAGCTGCTACCACGGCACGGCCGCTCGATATGCAGCTCCGCGATGATGCCGTTCTCGATGAGCGCTACGCGGGTCTCGCGAATGTCGACGTTGATAACGAGAATGTTCCCGCTCATGTTGAGCAGAGCCCGGCTGGCGGGCCTCAAATGCTCGCCAGCGTTAGAAAAAATCGCCCTTCGGCGCGCCGCCGAAGGCGACTGGTTGTGCTAGCATGTCACGCTCTGCCGATGAAGTCTTACCTCGTGTTCGACCTCGAGACGGTGCTCGACCAGGCGCTTCCGCGCGCGCAGCCCTCCGAGGGCAGCGGGCTGCCTCCTGCGCCCTTTCACCAGATCGTGGTGATCGGCGTGCTGTGGCTGGATGCGAGCTATCAAATCCAGCGCCTGGGTGTGATCGGTGACGGTAAGAGCGAGCGTGAGATGCTGCTCGATTTCGCCCGATTCCTGGGCGACCGCCGACCGGAGCTGGTCAGCTACAACGGTCGGGGGTTCGACTTGCCCGTGGTCGTGGCTCGTTGCCTGCACCACGGTGTTCCCTTTCGGCACTACTATGCCTCACGGGGCCTGCGCTATCGCTACTCCCCTGAGGGGCATCTAGACTTAATGGATTTCCTTACGGATTTCGGTGCAGCCAAGCCGTCCAAGCTCGACGTCGTCGCTCGCTCTATCGGCATGCCCGGCAAGGTGGGCGTGGAGGGCAAGGACGTGGGCCCGATGATCCACGCCGATCGCTTGCGCGAGGTGCAAGCCTATTGCCTGTGCGATGTGGTCCAGACTGCAGCGCTGTTCCTGCGCCTTCAGCTCGTGCGCGGCGAGATCGACGAAGCCCTGTACATCGAGGCCATGGCCGGTCTCGTCGAGCACATCGAGCGCGACGAACGCCTCGCTCCAGTGGCCGAAGGATTGGATCGGGAGCGGCTGCTGTTGAAGAGCTGAGCGACGGCACCGCTCGGCACAATGGTGCTCCGGTGCCTAGAACGCACCCCCCAATGGGGGGCTGCCAACGACCGACGGGGCTGTTGTCGCCCCCGACGACGGCCGGGCAGCCGATGAACCTGGGAAGACATGGGTCAGGTGCGGGACGCTCGCCCCGCACCTGGCTCAGGTCAGTTATGCAGCGTCCGTTATGGGGGGCTGCCGCACTCGGAGTCCCAGCACACGTCGGAGCAGTAGGTGCCCACGCAGGTGTCCCAGGTGCCAAACTCCGCGATGTCGCAGCAGCCATCGCCGACCGGATCGGCCGAGTTCAAGCAGGCGAAATCGGTGTCGCAGTCGCCGCCGCAATCGCCGCTGCTCTCAGCGCAGCAGGCATCCCACGCGTCACAGCAGCCGTTGGTATCGAGGCATGCGGTGCAGGCATCGCCGATCACGGGGATGGCCAGGTTCGACTCGCAGATGCCGAAGGTGCAGTCGTCGTAGCACGGCCCCGGGCTGGTCTCGCCCCAGGCACAGTCGACCAGATCGCCGTAGGTGGTCTGGGTCGGATCGTTGACGAAAGCCTCAACTTCTTCGCAGCACTCTGCGTTGGCGCAGGTGTCGCATGCGGTGTTCGAGCCGAACGCGGTGAGGTCGCCGCCCGAGCAAGCGCTGCCCGTGCCCGTGCCCGTGCCCGTGCCAGAGCCCGTGCCCGTGCCCGTGCCCGTGCCAGAGCCCGTGCCCGTGCCCGTGCCTGTGCCCGTGCCGGTCACCGTGCCGCTCGCCGTTCCGTCATCGTCGTCGTCGTCCGTGGACTTCGTCGTGCACGCAGCCGCTACCAGCAGGCCCGCGCCAAGGAAAAACATCATCCAACGCCAAGTCTTCATTTTCTTTTATCCTCCAGCTTGCCCAATCCAGATCCAACACCCCGGCCCCGACGCTGCATGCGGCGGAAAAGCCTCGCCGGGAGTGGGCAAGCCCACAAGCCGGCCGCGGCCGGGCGCGCCGGGTGTAGTACAACGCTTTTCAAGCGTGCGCAAGCAATGCCCTACGGTAGCAAGAACCCGACGTCCTGGCTCGTGTTTTTCGCTTCGAGAGACGGCAACGGCACGAAGGCGACGCCGAGACTTTCAGAGGTCATAGCGGGATGTTGGCGTGCTTCTTGCGTGGCACGGACTGCTGCTTGTCGCGCAGCATCTCCAGGGCCGCCCCCAGGCGCTTGCGCAGCAGCCGGGGCGCGATGACCTCGTCGATGAAGCCCAGCTCGGCCGCCGAGTAGGGGTTGGCGAACTTGTCGCGGTAGTCCTGGACGAAGCGCTGCAAGGCGGCCTCGGGGTCGGCTGCCTCGGCGAGCTCGTGGCGGTAGACGATCTTGACGGCTCCGTCGGGACCCATCACCGCGATCTCGGCCGTGGGGAAGGCCAGGTTGTAGTCGGCGCGGATGTGCTTGGAGGACATCACGTCGTAGGCGCCCCCGTAGGCCTTGCGGGTGATGACCGTGACCTTGGGCACGGTGGCCTCGGCAAAGGCGAACAGCAGCTTGGCGCCGTGGGTGATGATGCCGCCGTACTCCTGGTCGGTGCCAGGCAGGAACCCGGGCACGTCCTCGAAGGTCACCAGCGGGATGTTGAAGCAGTCGCAGAAGCGCACGAAGCGAGCGCCCTTGATGCTGGCCTTGATGTCCAGGCAACCGGCCAGCACCTTGGGCTGGTTGGCCACCACTCCCACGGGCCTACCGCCCACGCGGGCGAAGCCGATCACCAGGTTGGCGCCGTAGTCCGGCTGGATCTCGAGCAGCTCGCCGTCGTCCACCACGGCCGTGATGACCTGCTTGATGTCGTAGGGCTTGGACGACTCGGGCGGCACCATGGCGTCTAGCTCGGGCACCTCGCGATCGATGGGG
>CAYTYV010000127.1:0-5370 GCA_964441055.1 uncultured Polyangiaceae bacterium
CCCGCGCCCGCGTCGAGGATCGCCATGAGCGCTGCCCAGCCCCGAGTGACCCTGCAACGCGACGACGAGGGCGTTGCCGTCTTGCACCTGTGCGATGCCGCCGAGCAGAACGCGCTGAGCGAGCCCTTCATCGCCGAGCTGCTCGACGCGCTCGGCGAGCTCGGTCGCGACCGGGAGGCCAAGGTGTGCGTGCTGCGGGGGCTGGACGAGGTGTTCTGCTCGGGCGGCCATCCCGACATGTTGCGCGAGCTGGCGCGCGGGCGCGTGGCCGCGGCCGACATCATGCTCTCGCGGGCCGTGCTCGAGGTGCCCATCCCCACCATCGCCGCCATGGAGGGGCACGCGGTGGGCGGCGGGCTGGTCCTGGGGCTGTGCTGCGATCTGGTGCTGATGGCGCGGGAGAGCCGCTACGGCGCCAGCTTCATGAACATGGGCTTTACCCCGGGAATGGGCGCCACGCGGCTTCTGGCGCTCGCCGTCGGCGAGTACCTGGCCGCCGAGATGATGTACGGCGGCCAGTTCTTCCGGGGATCGCACTTCGCGGGTCGAGCGGCCGTCAACGACGTGCTGCCGCGGGCCCGCGTGCTGCCGCGGGCCATGATCGTGGCCCGACGGATCGCCGAAAAGCCGCGCTTCGCCCTCGAGCTTCTCAAGCGCAGCCTGTCGATCGGCAAGCGGCAGCTCTTCGAGCAGGCCCGCTCGGTCGAGTCGATGATGCACGAGATCTGTTTTTCTCGACCCGAGACGGCCGCGCTCATCGAGGACTACTTCGGGCAGATGTCAGCGCTTGACCGCAACGCGTCCGAGGCCCCGGAGGACGAGGAACCATGCTGAACGATTTTCGCGGCAAGGCGGTGGTGATCACTGGTGGCACCAAGGGCATCGGGCGGGCTACGGGGCTCGCCTTTGCTCGGCACGGAGCCCACGCCTACTTGACGCACCGCTGGGGGTCGGCCGACGAGGACGAGATCCGCCGCGAGTTCGTCGAGGCCGGGGCGCCCGAGCCGGCCATCGTCGAGGCGGACGTGGGCCAGGACGAGGACACCCGCGCGCTGATGGAGCTAATCGGCAAAGACCACGACCGGGTCGAGGTCTTCGTTTCCAACGTGTGCATCGTCCAGCCGGCCATGGGGGTGGCGAGCTACAAGCGGCGCTCGCTGCTCAAAAGCCTGGAGTACAGCGCCTGGCCCTTGGTCGGCTACGTCCAGCAGATGAAGGAGAGCTTCGGCAGGCTGCCCCGCTACGTGGTGGGCATCTCCAGCGACGGGCCGGACAACTACTTCTCGCACTACGAGTTCGTGGCGGTCTCCAAGGCCGTGATGGAGACGCTGTGCCGCTATCTATCCAAGTACCTGGCGGGCGAGGACATCCGGCTCAACATCCTGCGCACGCGCAACGTGCTCACCGACGCGGTCGAGGAGGTCTTCGGCCCGCTCTACAAGCAGTTCATCGGCAAGTACGCGGGCGAGGAGTACTTCATCGAGCCCGAGGAGATCGGCGACACCGTGCTGGCGATGTGCTCGGGCATGCTGGACTCGCTCAACGGCCAGGTGATCATGGTCGACAAGGGCATCGCCTTTGTCGACGGCCTGATGCGGCTGATGGAAAAGCGCCACGAGCTAGGGCTCTGGCCCGAGGACGAGGAGGGGTAGTGCGCCGCCGAGCCCGGGATCTTGCACATCGGTCGCTTCGGCTGTAATAGGGCGCGACGCTTCGCCTACCCGGCTCGGGCCAGCCCCTGCCGGGCTTTGTCGAGAGAGAGACGAGAACATGACCAAAGAGCAAGTGTTCGAGGTGGTCAGGAACCACATCATCGATACCCTCGAGGACGTCGAGGAAGCCGAGATCGATCCCGTCAAGTCCATGAAGGACATCGGGGCCAACAGCCTCGATATGGTGGAAATCGTTTCGTGCTCCATGCGCGAGCTGAAGGTCAAGGTGCCTCGGTCTGAGCTGCAAAAGCTCAGCAATATCCAGGAATTGGTCGACCTTCTGTATCAAACGCTTCAGGAAAAGGAGGCCGCCGCCAACAACCCATGATTCGCAACGACTTTCGCGACAAGGCCGTGATCGTCACGGGCGGGACCAAGGGCCTGGGCTTGGCCATCGGCCTGGCCTTTGGCGAGCACGGGGCGCAGGTGTACCTGACCCACAAGTGGGCCTCGGCGGACCAGGCCCAGGTCAAGCGCCGCTTTTCCGAGCTCGGCGCGCCCGAGCCTCGCATCGTCGAGGCCGACGCAGCGGACCGCCGCGACACCGACGTGCTGCTCGAGCTCGTCAAGCAGCGCCACGACCACGTCGAGGTGTTCGTCTCCAACGTCTCCTTCGCCCAGGTCGGCAGCGGCCTGGACGGGATGAAGAAGCGCTCGCTGATGACCAGCCTGGAGTACAGCGCCTGGCCGATGGTCGGCTACGTCCAGAAGATCAAGAAGGTCTTCGGCACCTACCCGCGCTACACCCTGGCCACCTCCTGCGACGGCCCCGACACCTACTATCCGGGCTACCACTTCGTGGCGGCCTCCAAGACCGTCATGGAGACCTTCTGCCGCTACATGGCCAAGCACCTGTTCGAAGAGGAGCGCGCCACGGTCAACGTCATTCGCTCGCGTCCAGTGTCCACCGAGTCGCTGGTGGCGACCTTTGGCGAGGGCTTCGAGCCCTTTTTGAAGAAGTACTACGGCGAGGACTACCTGGTCGACGCCGAGGCGGTGGGCCAGGCCGCGCTGGCGGTGTGCTCCGGCTTGATGGATGCCATGACCGGTCAGGTCATCCTGCTCGACAAGGGCGTGTCCTTCCGCGACAACACCATGCGCCTGTACGAGCATCGCGCCGAGTACGAGCTGTAGCCCCCGAGCCCGTCTGCGGCTCTTGCAGCCCTATCGGACCGCGCTTATGGTGCGGCGCTTTCCGCGCGTCGCCACTGCGGCTCGCGGAGCTCGGAGCGACGGCGAGCGAGCCGTCGAGGCGTTTGAGGCGAGGAACAGGAGCCATGGCCCAAGGTCCGGTGGCGCTCGGCAGCGATCACGGCGGCTATCGCCTGAAAGAGGCGATCGAGCGGCATCTGAGCGGCCAGGGCATCGAGGTCTTGGACCTCGGCACGCACTCGGCCGAGCCCTGCGACTACCCCGTGTTCGCCCGAGCCGTGGCCGAGGCCGTGGCGGCCGGAAAGGCGGCCCGCGGGTTCGTGGTCGACGGCGCGGGCATCGGCTCGTGCATGGTGGCCAACAAGGTCCCGGGCGTCCGCGGTGGCAAGGCCTTTGACGAAAAGACCGCCGTAAACGCCCGCGAGCACAACGACGCCAACGTGCTGTGCCTGGGCGCGGGCTATCTGGACGAAGGGGCCGCGCGGGCCATCGTCGACGTCTTCCTCGCCGCGGCCTGTACCGTAGACCGCCACCAAAAGCGCGTCGCCATGATCGACGCGCTCGACTCCTCTCTCAGGAACCCCCTGCCGATGGCACCGTCTCGCAGCGAACACGACCAACTCGTCGACCGGATCTGCGCCGTGCTGACGAAGAACCCCGCGCTACTCGGATCGCTCCGCGCCCCGACGAGCGCGGCCCCAGGCAATGTCTGTCCGGCCTGTACAGGCTGCGGCAACTGCGCATCCAAGCGGCCCGAGGCGGTGCGCGCCGTGCTCGCCGCCGCTCCCGGGGCACGGCTCAGCACCAACCTGGGCGTGGGCGCCGTGCCCGAGGACCTGGCCCCGCTCATCGACCACACCCTGCTGCGCCCCGAGGCGAGCTACGGCGACATCGACAAGCTCTGCGACGAGGCCGCCGAGCACGGCTTTGCCTCGGTGTGCGTCAACCCCATGCACGTGCGCCGCTCGGCCGAGAAGCTGCGGGGCACGGGCTCGGTGGTGTGCACGGTCATCGGCTTCCCGCTGGGCGCCACGCCGTCGCAGGTCAAGGTGCTCGAGGCCCGTAGGGCCATGCGCGATGGTGCGCGCGAGCTCGACATGGTCATCGCGGTCGGCGCGCTCAAATCGGGCGACCACCGTTACGTCTACGACGACATCCGTCAGGTGGCCGAGGCCGCGCGCGAGGGCCGCGCGCTGTTGAAGGTGATTCTGGAGACCGCCCTGCTCACAGACGAGGAGAAGGTGGCGGCGAGCGTGCTGTCCAAGCGCGCCCGAGCCGATTTCGTCAAGACCTCCACCGGCTTTTCGAAGGGCGGCGCCACCGAGCACGACATCGCTTTGATGGCTCGAGCCGTTTGTTACCAGCTCGGCGTCAAGGCTTCGGGCGGCGTCAAATCCGCCCAAGACGCCCAACGGATGATCCGCGCTGGGGCCACGCGGATCGGCGCCTCGGTGGGCGTCCAGATCGCGGCCGAGGCCCGCGGCAGCCAGGCGGCGGACGGCGCAGCCGCAGCCGGGGCGTACTGATTTGGCGACAGGAGCAGGCCTAGCCCGCAACGATGAGCAAGACGACGAGCCCCTACCGACCAGCCCGCTGATCGGTCGGGGCTGCAACGAACGAACCGAATTCGAGGAGGATTCCAATGGCCGAAGCATTGGGCATGATCGAGTGCCGTTCCTTTCCGGCGATGGTCGAGGCGTCCGACGCCATGGTCAAGGCCGCCAAAGTGGAGCTGGTCAGCTACGAAAAGACGGGCGGGGGCTACGTGACGGCCGTGGTGCGCGGCGACGTGGCCGCGGTCAAGGCCGCGGTCGACGCGGCCACCAACAACGCCTCGCGAGTAGGTGAGCTGGTCTCCACGCACATCATTGCGCGTCCGCACATCAACGTGGATCTGGTGCTTCCGCTCGGTCGCGCCAAGCTGGCCAAGGACGAGCTCAAGGCCCGCGGCGGCTGAGGCGCCTCGGGCGGAGCGGCTCTGCGGCCCGCTGGCGCCCGTCCCGACACCGATCGGGATGGCGACGGGCCATCGGGCGCTTCGCCCTGGGATCGCTAGTCCGCGCTCGCCCCGAGCCTGCGGCGACAGGCTGGGGGCAGCCCCGGGGGCGCGCTGGAACGAGGAGGGAATCGATGCTGCTGGCCAAAGTCGTGGGGACCGTGGTGTCCAACCGCAAGGATCCAGGGGTCGAGGGCTTCAAGCTGCTGCTGCTGCGTCAGCTCGACCCGGACACGATGAAGGAGGGAGGCTACGTGGTGGCGGCGGACGCCGTGGGCTGCGGCGTCGGCGAGATGGTGCTCTACGCCACGGGCTCGTCCGCGCGGCAGACGGTGATGACCAAGGATCGGCCCTGCGATGCCACCATCATGGCGGTGGTGGACCAGTGGGAGATCGGCGGCGAGCTTCGCTACGAAAAGCACAGTCCTGAGCATGGCTACCCCGACCTTTGATTTGACGATGGGGGGGCCGGGGGGGGGGCCCCGGCCGAAGAGGGCCCCCCACCCCCCC
>CAYTYV010000127.1:5380-14220 GCA_964441055.1 uncultured Polyangiaceae bacterium
CGTCGCTCCGCTCCTTCCTCTGCCCCCAAACCCCCGCAAGGGTCTGTCCGTGGCAAACTTGATCTGTTCGCAACAACTTCTCGACCTCTACGTCACTAGCGGCCCAAGCAGAGCAGAACGATGAGCGCAGCACAGCCGAGCCCCGAGCAGATTCGGCGGGTGGCCGAAGCGATTGCGCGCGAGCTTGCCTCCGAGCCGCGCGCCCCCACACCCACGGCCAGCCCCGCCCCGAGCGCCTCGCCATCCGCCTCTGTGGCCGACGGCATCTTCGCCACCGTGGACGAGGCGCTGGGGGCCGCCCGCCAGGCCCTCGGAGCCCTGGACGAGCTCGGTCTCAGGCGCCGCTTCGGCATCATCGCCGCGCTGCGCGAAGCCCTGCGGCCTCAGGCCGAGCCGCTGGCGCGCATGGCCGTGGAGGAGACCGGCCTCGGGAGGGTCGAGGACAAGACCCAGAAGAACCTGCTGGTGACCAACAAGACGCCCGGGCCCGAGCAGCTGTTGCCGCAGGCCACGACGGGCGACCAGGGCCTGATGCTGGAGGAGCCCGCCCCCTTTGGGGTCATCGGTGCCATCACCCCGGTGACCAACCCCTCGTCGACCATCATCTGCAACTCCATCGGGATGCTGTCGGCGGGCAACACCGTGGCCTTCAACGTGCATCCGTCGGCCAAGCGCATCTCGGTGGCCACGGTGCGGCTGCTCAACCAGACCATCGTGGCCGCGGGCGGCCCGCCCAACACCGTCACCTGCGTGGCCGAGCCTACCATCGAGTCCGCGCAGCAGCTCATGCGGCATCCGCTAACGCGGCTGGTGGTGGTCACGGGCGGTCCGGGCGTGGTGCGGGAGGCCATGCGCTCGGGCAAGCGCGCCGTCTGCGCGGGTCCGGGCAATCCCCCCGCCGTCGTGGACGACACGGCCGACATCGAGCAGGCCGGGCGCAAGGTGGTCCAGGGCCATGCCTTTGACAACAACGTCATCTGCGTCGACGAAAAGGAGGTCATCGCGGTCGAGGGAATCGCCGACGCGCTCAAGGCCGTCATGGTCCGCTCGGGCGCCGTCGAGCTGGGCGCCGCGGACTTGCCGCGGCTCGAGAAGGTCATCTTCGAGAAGAACGCTGGCCCGCGCGGCCACGCGGTGGTCGCCAAGGACTTCGTCGGCCGCAACGCCTCGGTGATTCTGGGCGAGCTGGGCATCTCGGCCGGTCCCGAGGTGCGCGCCATCCTGGTCGAGGTGCCCAACGATCACCCGCTTGTCTGGACCGAGCAGATGATGCCCGTGCTGCCGCTTACCCGGGTGCCCAACGTCCAGGCGGCCATCGAACTGGCGGTCGACTGCGAGGGCGGCAACTGCCACACGGCCACCATGCACTCGCACGACATCACCGCGCTCTCGACCATGGCACGGCGATGCAACTGCAGCATCTTCGTCAAGAACGGCACGGGCGTCGATGGCCTGAGCCACAGCGCCGAGGGCTACACCTCGTTCACCATCGCCTCGCCCACGGGCGAGGGCCTGACCGGTCCTCGATCCTTTTCCCGCTGGCGGCGCTGCACCCTGGTCGACCACTTCCGCATCGTCTGAGGGCCGATGGAGCAGAGCCAAGCCGTGCTGGAGGGCCGCGAGCGACCGGGAGGGCCCGCCCTGGCCATGGTGGACGTGGCCGACATCCCCTTGGGCCTTTTGGCGCTGGACGCGCTGGTCAAGGAGGCTCCGGTCGAGGTGCTGGCGAGCGGCACCATCCAGTGCGGTCGCTACCTCATCCTGTTCGCGGGTGCGGTCGAGCCCGTGGAGCTGTCGCTCGAACGGGCGTTCGGTGCCGTGGGCGATGCGCTCTACGACCAGGTGTTGCTGCCCCATGCCGAGCCGCGCATTTTGCCGGCCATCCGCCAGGCCGCCATCCGCTGGCCCGCCGCGGGCGATAGCCTCGGCGTGGTGCAAGCGGGCGCGCCGCCCACCCTGGCGCGCGCGGTGGACGCCGGGCTCAAGGGTGCCGATGTGGAGCTAGTGCAGCTGCGCATCGCCGATGGGCTGGGGGGCAAGGGCATCGCCATGCTCTGGGGCGAGACGCACGACGTCGAGGCTGCCATCGCTCATGCCGAGGCCGGGTTCGCTCGCGGGCGCAATAACGGCTGCTCGACCGCCATCATCCGCAACGCCGAGGCCGCGGTGGCCCAGGCCTTGCTGCCGCGGTCGGGCTTTTTCGAGGAGTGGCGCGGATGAAGCTCGGGCGAGTCGTGGGCACGATGGTCGCGACGCTGAGGGCCGAAGGCACCGAGGGCCTCAAGCTGCTCATCGTCCAGCCCCTGACGGCTGAGCTCGGCAAGGCGGGCGGCCTTTTCGTGGCGACCGACGCCTCGGCGCAGGCGGGCCCTGGGGATCTGGTGACCTACGAGGCGTCGCGCGAGGCAGCGCTGCTGCACGACCCCTGGTTCGTGCCCGTCGATCACGGCATTGTCGGCATCGTCGACGAGTACACCTACCAGGAGCCGGACTCGGGAAAGGAGCCTTCCGGTCGCGGCGCGGCGAAGGCGACGCGCCGAAAGGGCGCGCCCCGCAATGCCGCTCGCGGACGGGGCGCGGCCGCGCTGGCCGGTAGACGCGGCCGCAAGCCCGAGCAAGGAGCCGAGTGATGTTTGTGGGACGCGTGTGCGGCACGGTGGTGGCCACGGTTCAGCATCCCTTCTATCGCGGGCGCAAGCAGCTCGTCGTGCGGGCAACGCGGCCCGACGGCTCCTTCGACGGCGACCGCTATGTGATCGCGGTGGACGTGGTCGACGCTGGCATGGGGCAGACGGTGCTGGTCGAGGACGAGGGCAACAGCGCGCGGCAGCTCCTGCATGCGCCCAACGGCCCCGTGCGCTCGGTCATCGTGGGCATCGTCGACCACGTGCAGTGCGCCCCGGAGGGCTCGTAGCGATCGGCGCTTGTGGAGGCGCTCGAGCCGGGATACATCCGTTGCAGCGGATCTGCTGCCGACTGCAAGGGTCGGATTCTACGCCTTGGTGGCAACGAGGGGAGCATCCATGAGCAACGGCAAGACTCCGGGTATCGTGATCGCGGGACTGATCTGTGCGTTTCTGTGTCCGCTGATCGGGCTCATCCTGTCCATCATCGGTCGGAGCAAAGCCAAGGAGGCGGGCGCGGGTGAGGGCTTGGCCACGGCTGGCATCATCATCTCCATCGTCATCATGGTGCTGGGCTTGATCGTCAGGCTGGCGAACGCGGCTCCGCTAGGGTGATCGCAGCGCCGCTCGGCCTGTTCTGCTCTGCGGCCAGCAGGCCCGAGCGGGCGTGGGGGCTCCCGCGTCTCGAGCCTGTGCGGCGTCGCGGCACGACCGCGGTGGAGCGTTCGTTCTTCGCCACGGCCGTGCTGATCCACGCTGGTGCCATCATCCTGAACCTGCTCGGGCGCCAAGGGCTGCCGCTAGCCTGTCCATTTCGGCACGCCTTGGGCATGCCGTGCCCTACCTGCGGCACCACCACCGCCCTGCTGGCGCTCGCTCGCGGCGAGCTAGGGGCAGCTTGGGCAGCCAACCCCGTGGCCACCGTGGTCGGCGTGTTCATGGGGGCTTTTGTCCCCTACCTAGTCATCTCGGTGGCCGTGGGCTGGGCCCTTCGCCCCAACCGCGCGCTGCGAGCCTGGACCTTCTGGCTCGCCATGGGCGGCTTGCTGCTCGCCTGGCTGCACAAGCTGGACGCGATATAGGGGCTACTGCGCCAGCAGTCTCGGCAGGATGACCGCGCGGATCTTGACGCTGTACTCCTCCGGATCGGACGAGATCAGAACGAACTCGCCGTAGATCACCATGACGTCGCCCGCGCTGTTGGCCACCGCTCGAGCCATGATGGAGCACGTGTCGTCCTCCGGGGGTGAGATGTCGAAAACGGGGCCTAGAGGGACGCCCTCCGCGCTGAAGCGTCGGCCGCGCACCACGCACCCGTTGTCCTCCAGCTCGCTGAACCAGGTGGCGAAGAAGCGACCGCTCGGGTGGCGGGCCAGGTGGGGGAAGATCTCGTCGACGTGCAGCTGGCCGACCAGGCTGGGGGCGCCTTCGGGCGTGCCAGGCTCGGAGAAGGGCCTCACGAGCATCCGCTCCTGGTCCTCGGCTGCGCCGCCGTCTGGCTGGGTGGCCCCGAAGGTGCCGTCGGCAACAAATGCGGCGAAAAAGGATGGGTCGTCGGCGCTGCCGATCCCGCCGACGATGACGTCGAGATCGTCCAGCGCCGAGATGGTGAAGCTCTCGCCTTGCGTCTGGCCGGTGACGTTGATCAGCTGGCCGGTCACCACCCTGGGATCGTCGGTGAAGCGGGCGGCGATGAAGCCGTCTTGGGTAGGCCAGAGCGCCATCGTGCCGAACGAGGTGTAGGGCGCATCGGACAGCCCCACGGCGCGCGTCTGGCCGGCCGAGGTCCCCTGTTCGTTCAGACAATGGACGACCTGATTTTGCTCGGGTGGGTTGCCCATGTCCTGCAGCCAGGTGATGCAGAACTGCCCGCTAAAGGCGGCCTGCACTCTCGGACGGGCGCCATAGGGATCCGAGTCGTTGATTTTCATGTCGGTGCTACCGCCCGGCTCCGCCTCCGGGTGGACGACGCGGAAGTGGACTTGGTCGTCGTCGCCCACCCAGGTCACCACCGAGCGCCCCAGATGGTTGCTGGCAACGTGGGGCGACGGGCCGCCGCTCGTCACGTCGAGCTGGGCTTCGCTGGAGGGTACGGGCTGGCCGTTAGCGCGATACGCCAGCTGCTTGACGTGCGGCAGCCACTCGCCGCTTGCGCCGCCCGCGCCGCCTCCGCCGCCAGAGCCCTCCCATAGCTCGTGGGTCCACACGGCCAGGAAGTGCTCCTCGTCGCCGATGGTGGTCAGGCCCACCGCTGGCCAGCCACCGAATATCAACGCCGACGGACCGCTGTATGGGAAGGGGTCGGCATCGATGTCGAAGGGGGTGACCTTGCATTCGACATCGCAGGCGTCGCCCGTCTCGCCGTTGCCGTCGTCGCACTGCTCGCCCGCGGCGCGGTTGAGGTAGCCGTCGCTGCATTCGACCAGCGTGCAGTCGCCGTCGCAGTCGGCGGTGTCGCCGCCCTCGTCGCACTGCTCGTCGCCTTCCTCGACGCCGTTCGGGCAGAGCGGGCCTCCGCCCTGGCCGCCCGTGCCGCCGCCAGCTTGTCCACCGGCCTGGCCGCCATCGCCGCCACTGCCGCCGGCCGTCGAGGTGCCGGGCGGGGGAACCGGGTCATCGGGAGAGTTGGCCAGCGAGCAGGCCACGCCGCCGACCACCAGAGCAGCCCAGAGCCAGGATCGCTTCATGGCCTTGTTGTACAACGTTGCTCGCGGCCGACCAAGGGGCGCAGGTCGGGATTGCGAGGCCTAGGCCATGAGGCGAGCTCGGGCGACCACGGCAAGGCCAGGGCGATGTGCAACCGACCGCGGTGTGCTACAGCACAGCCCATGGTGGACTTCCGACGCTTTCACGGCACGGCGAGCTACTTGACGGATCCGGCCCTCGAGGCTGCGGTCAACTGCGCGCTCGTCCTGGAGCGTCCCTTGCTGGTCAAGGGCGAGCCCGGCACGGGCAAGACCCTGCTGGCGACGGCCATTGCCGAGGCGCTGGAGCTCGAGCTGATCCACTGGTCGGTCAAGTCGACCACCCGCGCGCAGGACGGGCTCTACGTCTACGACACCGTGCAGCGGCTCTACGACGCGCGATTCGGCGACGGCGACGTGCGCGACATCCGCCGCTACATCAAGCCCGGTCCGCTCGGGCGGGCCTTTGGCGCGGACGAGCGGGTGGTGCTGCTCATCGACGAGATCGACAAGGCCGACATCGAGTTCCCCAACGATCTGCTCGATGAGCTGGATCGCATGCGCTACAGCGTCGTCGAGACCAACGAGGAGATCGCCGCTCGTCATCGCCCCGTGGTGGTGATGACGAGCAACAACGAAAAAGAGCTGCCCGACGCCTTCTTGCGCCGCTGCGTGTTCCACTTCATCGACTTTCCCGAGCCCGAGCAGATGAAGCGCATCGTGCGCGTGCACCACCCGACGCTGGACGAGGAGTTGGTGGACCAGGCCATCGGCGCCTTCTACCGCGTGCGGCAGGCCGACCGATTGCGCAAGCGGCCCAGCACCAGCGAGCTCATCGACTGGCTGCTGGTGCTTTCTCGCGCCGGGATCGACGCGGGTCGGCTCGGCGGAGAGGTGCCGTTTTTGGGGGTACTGCTCAAAAAGGAGCAGGACCACGCCGCCTGGACCCAGGCCACGGCGCCCCGTGCCCGTTCGGGTCGCTGGCGCAGCTGAGATGCGGAGCTTGCGCGCCCCGCCCGTTTTCGATAAGGGGGCCGCATGGCAGCACAGCAGACGCTATCCATCATCAAGCCCGACGCCATGGCGGCGGGCAAGGCTGGCGAGATCATCGCTCGATTGCAGCAGGAGGGATTCGCCATTCGCGCCATGCGGCAGCTCGCGCTGTCCCGCGAGCAGGCCGAGGGCTTCTACGACGTTCATCGCGGCAAGCCCTTCTTCGACGAGCTTTGCACCTTCATGTCGCGCGGTCCCATCGTGGTGATGGTGCTCGAGGCCGAGCAGGCCATCGAGCGCTATCGTCAGGTCATCGGCGCCACCGATCCGGCCAAGGCGGCCGAGGGCACCATCCGCAAGCTCTACGGGACTTTCGTGGGCGAAAACGCAGTGCACGGCTCCGACGGCCCCGACACAGCGGCGCAAGAGATCGCTTACTTTTTCGCTGGCTGCGAGCTACGCTAACGACGTCGGAGGTTCCGCCCGAGCAGGGCGAGGGGGACCAGATGGCGGACGACGCGCTGCATACCATACTGGGGATCACGGGCGAGAGCGTGATGGCGCTCTACGGGATCGCTCGTCTGCTCCAGGCGCGCGAGCTCGGACCGGCCCAGCTCCGACCGGCCTTGGAGTCGTATCGCTCGGATGCGGCCTCGCTCGTCGGCCACTTGGACGAGGCCTTCGCAACGCTGTCGCAAGCGATGCGCGATGCGCCCGAGCTGTCGGACGCCTTGGGTGCCCTCAAGCCGTTCGCCATGGAGGCGGCGCGGTCCATCGCGGAGACCTTCGGTCGCTCGGGGCACCACCGCCTCGGAGCCCGCGAGCGGCTCGAGCTGGAGCAGCAGGCCGAGCAGCTGGGCGGCGAGCTGGAGAGCATCCGCACCCAGCTCGAGCTGCTGCGCGCCGCGCTGCTCGCCCGCCCCGTGGATCTCGCGCTCGCCGATCTGGCCAAGGGTCGCTGGCGCAGCCGGCCCACCTTCGTGGCTCGCGAGGTCGCGGTGCGGTGGGACTTGCGCCAGGACGGTAGCTTCACCATTGACCCGCGCGTGCTCTGGGCGCTGCTCGAGGCGGCCTTCCGCCAGCTGTCCGTCAACGGCGATGGCAGCCTGCTGGTGCGTGGGCGCGTCGAGAAAACCGGCCAGGTCCGCGCCGAGGTGCGCTTGAGCCCGCTGCCAGCTGGCACCAAGGCGTGCGGCGATGACCTGCGGCTCGGGCTGAGTGCGCCCTTGCCCGTAGAGGCGGCGATCAGCGGCGCCGTGGCCCGCCACTTCGACATCGAGCTCGAGCAGGACGGGGCTGACGCGGTGACGATCGCGCTCTAGGCCGCGTGCGCGCGGGCGCGAGCGGGGGGCGAGGGTCAGAGCGCGATTGTCGCTGGCTGCCCGCAGCGCTAGAGCCGCTCGACATGACCGACGAGAGCACCCTGCGAAACCGGATCGACGCCGCCTACGAAAACTCCGAGCTGGCGGCCTCGCCCGATACCGTTGCCGCGGTCCAAGAGGCCATCGACGGGCTGGATAGCGGCCGCTTTCGGGCGGCCTCGCCAGCTGCCGACGGAGGCTGGACCACCCATCCCTGGATCGCCCGCGCCATCCTGCTCTACTTCCGCATCCGCGAGCTCAAGCTGGAGGAGGTCGGGCCCTTTTCGTTTCACGACAAGATCCCACTAAAGCGCAACCTCGACGAGGCGCGGGTTCGGGTGGTGCCTCCGGGAACGGCGCGCTACGGCGCTTACCTCGAGCCCGGGGTGGTGCTGATGCCCGGCTACGTGAACATCGGGGCCTACGTTGGCGCGGGTACCATGGTCGATACCTGGGCCACGGTGGGAAGCTGCGCCCAGATCGGTCGGCATTGCCACTTGGCGGGCGGAGTGGGCATCGGCGGCGTGCTCGAGCCGCCAGGGGCGCGGCCGGTTATCGTCGAGGACGGTGCCTTCGTCGGCTCGCGCGCGGTGATCGTGGAGGGCGTGCTGGTCGAGCGCGAGGCGGTCATCGGCGCCAACGTGGTCTTGACCGCCTCGACGGCCATCATCGACGTGACCGGCCCGGAGCCGGTCGAGCACCGCGGCCGAGTGCCCGCCCGCAGCGTGGTCATTCCGGGAACCCGGCCGAAGCGCTTTGCCGCGGGCGAGTACGGCGTTCCCTGCGCCCTTATCATCGGACAGCGCAGCGCATCGACGGACCGCAAGGTCTCGCTCGAAAACGCCCTGCGCGACCACGAGGTGCCAGTATGAGCGAGCGCGATCGCCTGGCCAGCACGCTGCTGTGGTTGTGCGAGATTCCCTCGCCGACTGGCGAGGAAGGCCCGCTTTGCGACGCCATCGAAAAGCGGCTCCGAGCCGCGCAGCTCGACGCCGAGCAGCGACGCTACGGCAGCTCGCTGGTGGTGCCAGTCACGCGGCAGACGGGCGGGCCGCACATCGTACTGGCAGGTCACCTGTACACGGTGCGTTCCGAGCACGACGGGCCGCCCCGCATCGAGGGCGAGCGGCTCTACGGCGCTGGCGCAGCCGACATGAAGTCGGGCCTGGCCCTCATGA
>CAYTYV010000128.1:0-14168 GCA_964441055.1 uncultured Polyangiaceae bacterium
CGGCAGATCTCCGGGCTGTGGACGGCGCGGCCCGGCCAGGTGTGCCCCATGCCCTCGACCCTGCAGAGCGTGACCTCCGTGCCCGCGCGGCAGCGGTCGTGGGTGAGGCACTCGGCCTTGCCCTGGCGGTAGCTGGTCTTGGCCGCGCCGCTGCAGCCATTGAGGCGCTGCCAGCTGGCCACGTAGTCGGGGACGCTCGAGCAGGTCCAGGTGTAGCGCGGGACCGGCAGGCCGAGGCCGCGGAAGAAGTCCGCCAGGCAGCCGCCGCACTCGCCCCCGCGGTAGTGCGCGCAGCCGTCCTCGGTGCCGTGCATGTGCAGCACTGCAATGGGACGCGTCGGCTGGCAGGCGCCCTGTATGGCGTCGTGGGCGCCTGCCACAGCGATGGCGGCGATGCGATCGGTGAGCTCGCAGGCGAGCCGGTAGGCCATGAGCGCGCCGTTGGACATGCCGCTTGCATAGATGCGCCTCTCGTCGATGCGCAGCTCGCGGCCCAGCCGATCCAACAGCTCGCCAAAGAAGCCGACGTCGTTCACCCCATCGGCCTGGGCCGGGTTGCAGCAGCGGCCCGCGTTCCAGCTGCCGAACAGCGTGCCTCTCACCCGTCGCCCCGTGCCCTCGGGGTAGACCACGATGAAGCCTTCGCGGTCGGCCCCTTGCTCGATGCCGAAGTACGGCGCTGCGCTATCCGCGTTGCCGCCGCCGCCGTGAATCATCAGCAGCACGGGCAGCGCGGTTTGGCCGTCGTAGGCGGGCGGCAGGTGGACCCGGTAGTGGCGCTGGCGCCCGCCGTGAGCAAAGGACGCCGCGTAGTCGTCGGGTCCGCGGCGGCTCGGCAACGACGAGGCCGCGGCGGCCTGAGGCGCGGTCGGGCTCGCCGCGGGCTGCGGCGCCGTGTCCTTGGTGGGCTTGGCAGCCCGCCGACGGCAGCCGCCAGAGGCGGTCGCCAGGGCCAGCACCAGCGCAACCAGAGCCGTCGCTACGACAACGCTCCCACCGGTCGGGTAGCGACGACGGTTCGGCTGCTCGTCGTGGCTCATGGCTTGTCGCTGAGCATAGCTCGTCGCGGGGCGCTTGGGGATCGGCTAGGCCGCTCGCCCGGCCATCCGGGTGGCGTCAAGGCCACGGCTTGTGTCCGCTCGCCCACACTGAGGGCGTGATCTTGCGCGGTCGTTGTTCGGTTTGGCGCTCGGCACGCCGCTTGCCCTGACCGCGGGCATGATCCGTAGGCTGGCGCTAGCCCTCACCGCCACGCGGGCCCGACGCCTGGGCCTTTGGGCGCTCGCGGCGCTGTTGGCCTTTTGCGCTTTCGCCCGTTACCCCCAGGACAAGCTGAGCTACGCACCCATGCGGTCGACGCGGATCCTCGATCGCAACGGCGAGCTCGTCTACGAGCGCCGCGGTCTGAATGGCGGCTACTGCCGTCCCGTCGGGCTCGGCGAGATCGCCGAGCCCGTGGTGCTGGCCACCCTGTCCAGCGAGGACGCGCACTTCCGCTACCACCCGGGCGTGGATCCCACGGCCGTCGGCCGCGCCCTATGGCTCAACCTTCGCGCCGGTCGGGTGGCCTACGGAGGCTCCACCGTCACCCAGCAGCTCGCCAAGCTGATCGATCCCGAGCCCCGCACCCTGCGCGGCAAGCTGGTCGAGGCCTACGACGCGGCGCGACTGGAGCTCACGCTCGACAAGGACGAGATCCTGACGCAGTACCTGAACCGCGCCTACTACGGCCGGCTGGCCTACGGCATCGAGGCCGCGGCTCGCCGCTACCTCGGCAAGCGCGCCCGCGATCTGACGCTGGACGAGGCCGCGCTGCTCGCCATCTTGCCGCGCTCGCCCGCCCGCTACGATCCGGCTCGTAACCCCGCCGAGGCCTTTCGCCGACGGGCGCACGTGCTGCGGCACATGGCAAAGCGCGGTTGGGTGAGCTCGGAGCATGCCGCCGAGGCCGCGGCCGCCCCCATCCACCTCGTCGATCCAGCGCAACAGCGGCGCGCCCCCCACCTGCTCGATTACCTGGCGAGCGAGCAGCGCATTCCGCCAGGGGTGCCCGCGCAGAAGCTCACCGTGGACATCCGGCTGCAGGAGCAGCTCGAGCGGCAGCTTCGCGCGCACCTGGACGAGATCCGCCACCACGGCGTCAGCCAAGCAGGCATCGTGGTGCTGGAAAACGCCACGGGCGAGGTGCTCGCCATGGTGGGCTCGCGTCGCTACGACGAGGCCGAGCTTGCCGGGGCGGTCAACGTGACCACCTCGCTGCGTCCGCCAGGGTCCACGCTCAAGCCCTTCGTCTACGCCCTGGCCCTGGAGGACGGCGCTCATCCGTCCACCCTGGTGCTGGACGTGCCCACCCACTGGCGCGGTTACCAGCCCCGCGCGCTTGGCCATCGCCACCACGGCGCCGTGCCGCTGCGCGACGCGCTCGGCAGCTCGCTCAACGTGCCTGCGGTGCGGGCCGCCGCCAGGCTGGGCACCGACCGAGTGGCCCGATTGCTGCACGATGTCGGCTTGCGCAGCGTGGATCCCGACCGCCCCTACGGCCTGGGCATCGCCTTGGGCGGCACCTCCGTGCCCCTGCTCGAGCTCGCCAATGGCTATGCCACGCTGGCCCGCGGCGGCGAGTACCTGCCGCCGCGCTTTTTGCTGGATGCGCCCCGCGCCGAGCCCGAGCGCGTGCTCTCGACCGAGAGCGCGTTTCTCATCGCGCACGTGCTGGCCGATCCGGGCTCGCGCCGCCGCGAGTTCGGCCTGGAGACCCCGCTCGAGCTGCCCTTCGCGGTCGCGGCCAAGACTGGCACCTCGCAAGCCTTTGGCGACAACCTGGTAGTGGGCTTTACGCCGTCCATTACCGTGGCGGTGTGGGTGGGCAACTTCGATGGCAAGCCCATGCGCGGTCTGCTCGCCATGAAGGGCGCGGCACCGCTGTGGCGCGAGGCCATGCTGCGCGCCTCGGCGGGGCGGCCGAAGCGCGACTTTGCCCCGCCAGCGGGCATCGCCCGGGTCGAGATCTGCCTGGACAGCGGGCGCCGGGCCACCGCGGATTGCGCCCGCCTCCGCAAGGAGTACGTGGCCGGGAGGCATCGGTTGCCCGAGGGCCACGCCGCGCGCCCGGGCGGGCTCACCGACGAGGCGCGCGAGGCGCTGCCAGGGCGCGCTGCCCGTCGCTTTGGCGCGGACAGTAGCGGGCCGCCCATCGAGATCCTGGGGCCGCCCGATGGCGCCACCTTTGTCATCGATCCACTGCTGCCGCGCGAGCGGCAGCGGCTCGAGCTACGCGTGGCCGTGCGAGCCGCGGGCGCCGAGTCCGTGCGCTGGTCGGTGGACGGCCAGCCCGTGGCCGAGGTGCGCCGCCCCTATGTCGCGTTTTGGACGCTCGAGCCGGGCCAGCACGTGCTGCGCGCCGAGACGCTGCAGGGCGAGCCATTGACAGACGAAATCGCATTCGAGGTGGAGGGAGGAACAACGTGAAGAGCCTGCGTTCCCGATCATGGCTATGGGCATGCGTGTCGATAACTGCGGGTCTTCTGGGCCCGCTGGGCGTCTCGGTGGCGCGCGGGCAGGTGGGCGACGGCCCGGAGCCGCTTTCTGCCGTCATCTACGCGGGCAGAGCGGGCGGCTCGGGCACGGATGCAGGCTCGCCGCGCCAAGCGGCCGCCGATGCCAGCGCGCCGCTGCGCGTGCTCAGGGCGGGATCGAGCTGCGGCGCGTGCGAGCCCTCCCGGACCGAGGTGGAGATCGTGTTCTCCTCGCCGGTCGACGCCGCGGCGACGGCAGCGCGGCTGAGCGTCGAGCCCGCGCTCCGCCTAGCTCCCGTGCAACAGGGCAGCTTGCGCCGCGTCGTGCTGCGCGGCCCCTTCGTCGCGCAGACCCGCTACCGACTCGAGCTCGCCGCCGAGCTGTGCGCGGACGACGGCGCCTGCCTGGCGGAGGCGACCGAGTTTTCCGTGCAGATCCGAGGCGGCCATCCCCGCGTGCGCATGCCCGTACGCAACACCGTGCTGCCGCCCGGCCGCAAGATCCCCATTGTCCTCGAGCACGTCGATCGGGCCACGCTCAAGCTCGTCACCGTGCGGCCGACCGAGCTCGCCGACGCGCTCGCTCAGGTGGGCATCCACCGCGCGGGCCGTGATCCCGTGGCCAAGCTGCCTCGGGCGATGCAGCGTCGCATGCGCGCCATCGAGCTCGACCGCGAAAAGGATGCGCCCGACGGCCACGCCGAGGTGGATCCCTTTGCCGACGGTCGCGGCCCCTTGGTGCTGGCGGTGCTGAGCGGCGAGCATGCGCGCACCAAGGTGGGCCTGTATCAAAAGGGCGAGCTCGCCGCCCTGCTCAAGCTCGGCACCGACGGCGGCCTCGTGTGGGTCACCGAGCAGCACGGCGGAAGGCCCCTTCAAGGCGCCCAGGTGACGCTTATGCGCGGCGCTGAGACGACCTTTCGCGGCCGCACCAATGCCTCAGGTCTGCTCATGCTGCCGGGCTCGGCCAAGCTCAAGCCCTCGAGCCAGGAAAAGCAGCCGCGGCTTCACGCGCTCGTCACCCATGGCAATAGGGCCGTGGTGGTGCGCGAGGAGTGGACCGACGCGCTTCGCCCCTGGATGTTCGACATTCCCCATTACGAGTACGCTGGCGGTCGCGGCATCCGCGGCATGATTACGGCCGAGCGCGGCATCTATCGGCCGGGCGAGCCCGTGCACCTACTCGGCATCCTGCGCCGCAAGCTGCCCGACGGCACCCTGGCGCCGCCCCGAGGAAAGGCTCAGCTCAAGCTGCGCGCGCCCGACGGCTCGCCAGTGGCGGAGCAGTCGCTTGACATCAGCCCCTACGGCACGGTGCGCTCGACCGTAGAGCTGCCCGCCCACGCCGACGTGGGGCGCTATCACGCCACGCTGAGCTGCGCGGGTGCGCGGCTTCACAGCTCCTTCGAGGTGGGCGAGTTCCGCGCGGCCACCTTCGAGGTGCAGCTACCCGAGTCTGGGCCGGCCGAGCTAGACGGGGACGCCATCGTCGTGCCGGTTTCAGCGCAGTACCTCTACGGCGCGCCCGTGGCCAAGGGCAAGCTCGCCTGGTCGGCCTCGTGGCGACACCGCCGCCTGCACTTCAAGGGGCTGGAGCGCTTTCGCTTCCGTGGGGGCGGCTGGTACTACTACTCGAGCCCCGTGCTCATGACCTCGGGCGAGAGCGAGCTCGACGAAGACGGCCGCGCGCTCCTGCGCATTCCCTCGAGCGCCCTGCCCGAGCCCAGCGCCGACCAAGCCCAGTCGCTCGACCTCATCGTCGAGGCCACGGTGCGCGATGCAGCCGACGATGCCGTGGCCGCGCGCACCGTGCAGCGCATCGATCGCGCCAAGGCCTTCGTGGGCGTGGCCACGCGGCAATGGGTGGTCTCGCCCGCGCAAGGCTGGGACGTGGAGGTAGTTGCGGTGGACGCGCGCGGCAGACCCCTGCCCAAGCGCTCGCTGGTGCTGGAGCTTCATCGCACCTTCTGGAGCTCGGTGGCCGAAAAGGGGCCCCACGGCGTTCGCTATCGGAGTAGCCGCGAGGAGCAGCTCGTGTCCACGCGCGAGGTCCAAACCACCACGGCGCCGACCCGCGTGCACCTCGAGCTGGTCGGCGGCGGGGACTACGAGCTTCGCGTGCGGGACAAAAGCCACGCCTACGTGGCCAGCCAGGGGGTTTGGGCCTATGGCGAGCAGGCGGTCGGGCCAGCGGAGAACAACCCGCGAGTGGAGCTTCGCCTGGACCAGGACGACTACCTGCCAGGACAGACCGCCAAGGTGTTTGCGGCATTGCCCTATCCGCGCTCCACCGCCCTGGTCACGGTGGAGCGAGGCGGGGTCATGAGCGCCCAGGTCGTGGAGCTTTCGGGCGCCGACAAACCCATCGCCGTCCCCATCACGAGCCGCTACCTGCCCAACGCCTTCGTGGGCGTGGCCGCCGTCCCGCGCGATGCCGCTGGCGCCGTGCCCGCATCGGGCTATCCGTTTCGCGCGGGCTACAAGGAGATCCGGGTGAGCCCCGAGTCGCGCCGCCTGAAGATCGATCTCGAGCCGCTGCGCGCCGACATGGAGCCCGGAGCGCAAGCCGTGGTGCGCGTGCGCGTGACCGACTCCCAAGGCCGCCCAGCCCGCGCCGAGGTCACCGTATGGGCCGCCGACGAGGGCGTGCTCATGCTCACGGGCTACCGTACGCCCGATCCCTTCAAGCCAGCCTATGCGGGACACGATCTCGAGGTGCGCAGCGCGCTCAACCTCAGCCGCTGGACCAACTTCGACCCCGACTACTGGGCCGATGGCGGCGGTGACGGCGGGGTGCTGGGCACCGCGCTGCGCTCGCGCATGCTCTACACGGCCTTCTTCTCCAAGGGCGTGGTAACGGACGGCCGCGGTCAGGCCACGGTGCGCTTTGCGCTGCCCGACAACCTGACGCGCTGGCGGCTCATGGCTGTGGCGGCCGACCGCGGTCAGCGCTTCGGCAAGGGCGAGGCCTCCATCCGCGTGTCCAAGCCCCTGCAGATCATGCCCTCGCTGCCGCGCTTTGCCACCGAGGGCGATCTGCTCGATGCAGGCTTCGTCATCCACAACCACACGGGCGCCGACGCCCAGGCCAAGGTGGTGCTCGAGGTCGACGGCGCCGAGGTGATGGGCAAGCCGAGCCGCCAGGTAGCCGTGGCCGCGGGCGCTCAGAGCGCCGTGCGCTTTCCCGTGGTGGTGCGGCGGGCGGGCCGCGTGAGCTTTCGCGCGCGGGCCGAGGCGGGCGGCCAGCGCGACGGCTTGCAGATCGAGCTACCGGCCCACCGCTCCACCATCACCCAGCACGCCCAGCTCGGCGCGGGCAAGATCGACGGGAGCATCGACGAGTGGTTCAAGGTGCCCGACGGGGCGCGGGCGGGCAGCCCCGAGCTCTTGGTCACGGTCTCGCCCACGGTGCTGGCCTCGCTGGAGGCGGGCATCGACGCGCTGCTCGAGTACCCCTATGGCTGCGCCGAGCAGAAGACCTCGCGGCTCGTGCCCATGGTCGTGCTGGGGGATCTCATTCGCGATCTCGGCATCGGCAAGCTGGCCGATGAGGCCCACCGACGCCGCTTGCACGGCACCATTGCCGAGCACGAGAAGCATCAAAATGGCGACGGCGGCTTCGGGCTGTGGGTGGAGTCTGACTCGGACGGGTTCATCACCGCCTATGTGCTCTTTGGCATGCTGGTGGCCCGCGAGCACGGCTATCGCGTCAAGGACGAGCGCGTGAGGCTCGGCGTCGAGTATCTGCAAGGGCTCATCGAGCGCGGCGAGCTCGGCAGCGGCTACTTCGAGTACGACCCGCGCGCCTTTGCCGCCTACGTGCTCGGGCGCGCGGCCGCGAACGACCACGGCCTCGCCAAGCAGCTCTTCGAAAAGCGAGGCGGGCTGTCGCGCTTCGAGCAGGCGCTGCTCGGCTCGGCGCTCTCAGCCCGCGATCGTCCAAAGGCCGAGCTGCTGCTCGGCGAGCTGGGGCAGGCCCAAAAGAGCGAGGCGGCGGGCGAGGCGCGCGTCGTCGAGCGCGGCAGTGCGAGCTCGGGCTACCACGGCTTTGGCGCGGATGTGCGCGCCACGGCGAGCGCGATCAGCGCACTGGTTCAGCTGGACAAGGCCGCCGAGGCTGCGCCGTTGGTCGCTGGGATCTTGGCGGCGCGCGGCGGCGACGGCAGCTGGGGCACCACCTACAACAACCTGTGGGCCGTCCTGGCCCTGGGCGAGTACGCCGAGGTTGCGGGTCGGCCGAGCTCGGACGAGGTCGTGACCGTGAGCCTCGACGGCGAGCCCGTGACCGAGATGGCGCTGTCGGCCGATCTGCGCGCGCGCCGATTGAGGCTTGCGGCGGCCTCGCTGCCCGGGCCTGGTGGCTATGGGAGGCTCGGTCTGACCGCTTCGGGCGCAAGCGGGCTTCGCTACAGCGCGCGCCTTCGCTTCGTGCCCAAAGCGGGCGCGCAGCCTGCCCTCGAGCAGGGCTATCGAGTCGAGCGAGCGCTGTTCGACGCCCAGAGCGGCGATCCGGTCACGCGTCCGCAGGTAGGGCAGCTCGTTCGCGTGCGACTGCGGGTGCGCACGAGCAGCGATCGCCATCAGGTGGCCTTGACCGACCGGCTGCCCGCAGGCTTCGAGGCCGTCAACGCGCGGCTGCAAACCGAGCAGCAGCAGGTGCAAACGCATTCCGACTGGCCCTGGCTGTCGCACGAGATCCGCGACGAGCGGGTGAGCTTCTTCGCCTATCGGCTCTACGATGGCGAGCACGTGGCCGAGTACCTGGCGCGCGCCTCCCGCTCGGGCGAGTTCGTCTGGCCCGCAGTCACCGCCGAGTCGATGTACAACCCGAACGAGCTCGGCCGCGGCGCCGTGGGGCAGCTGGTGGTGACGCGGTAGGCGGCTACGCTGGCCCGCTCGTCACTCCAGCCCCAGCAGCCGCTTGGCCAGGGCGATCTTGCCCTCCAGGTCGGCTTGCCGGGCGATCGTGATTCGCTGCGCCATGGGCGGGCCCGCGCCGTGGACCGACTCGATGAGGTAGCCCACGGCGCCCGCTCCCGCCACCAGGTTCTCGATGAGGCGCAGGACCTTAATGCGGTCGGCCGCGCAGGCGTCCTCGGTGGTAGCCAGGTACTTGCGGATGTAGTGACCGGCCACGGGATCGTCGAGGTCGGCGGCCGCGGGCATGGTGCCGAGTAGCCCGCCCGCAATATCGGTGGCCAGCCGAGCGAGCTCGTGGGGGAAGCGGGTAACGTTGAGCTTGCACACGTTGGCGAGCAGCATGTCGATTTCGTAGTGGCCTGCGACCGTCGCATGCCCTAGCGCCGAGCAGGCCACGCCGCAGGCGAACATGGTCTCGTTCAGGTGCACCATCTCGACGATCTTGTCGCGGATGTGGGAGGCTTTGGCCACGCCGTTTTGCTGCGCGACCAAGGCCGCGGCGCCGATGAGCACATCGCCCACGCCCACCTTGCAGCCGCCGTAGCTCTGGCGGTGGTAGCCCGCAAAGCGCTCGACCAGCTTGCCCGACTGATCCACCTCGCCGTCGAGGAAGATGCGCTCGGCAGGCACGAACACGTCCTCGAAGACCGTCATCACCTCCTGACCGCCAAAGCTCGGGTTGCCCACGTCGAGCGCGCCCTGCTCGAGCTTGCGGGTGTCGCTGCTCTGCCGACCGTAGATGTAGTGGATGCCCGCGGTGGTGGTCGGCAGCGCGAAGCAGATGGCCCAGTCCTGCTCGCCAGGCCGCATGGCCATGGTGGGCATGACGATCATCTCGTGCGAGTTGAGCATGCCCGTCTGATGCAGCTTGGCGCCGCGCACCACCACGCCGTCCTTTTTGCGCTCGACCACGCGCACGAACAGATCGGGGTCGGCCTGCTCTGCCGGGCGCTTTTTGCGATCGCCCTTGGGGTCGGTCATGGCGCCCGCCACCACCCAGTCGTGCTCCTGGACCTGGCGCCAGTACTCGCAAAAGCGCCCGTGGTAGCTCGTGCCGTGCTGCTGGTCGCACTCGTAGCTCACGCCGAAGACCGCGTTGGCCGCATCCATGCCCACGCAGCGCTGAAAGCAGCAGGCCGTGACGTTGCCGCAGTGCCGCAACAGGCGCACCTTCTGAACCAGGTCATCGGTGCTCTGGTGCAGGTGGGCAAAGCGGCTCACCTCCTTTCCCGACAGCGACGAGCGCGCCCGAAAGAGCTCGCGGCTCTCGGCGGCGTGCGCGCCGTCGAACGTGGCGGCCACGGCGCCGAGCGAGGGCGCGATCAGCGGGTGCTCGACGAGGTCGCCCGCGACCGCCCCCAAGACGTGCGCGCGAAGCTTCAGCGCGCGGATCGACTCGATGTACTCGCGGCCCGTGCTCAAGGTCATGGTCTCACTCCTAGCCCAGCTCATTGGACTGTAGCGAATCCGCCTGCGACGGGCTCTGCTCTGCCACGCCCCAACTGCGCTTGCCCTGTGCCGCCCTGGTGGTACAAATACCCACCCCCAGCGGGGGAGGTCGCCGAGAAGCAGGGGCTGGCTTAGTGATTTCGAAGGGTTAGACCGTGGCACGGTTCGTGCGATACGCGCGGCAACCCATCCCGTAGGGACGACTCAGGAGAGAACAACGATGAAGACCAACAAGCTTCGCTGGTTGTGTGCCGCGGCCGCCATCGCGCTGGCGAGCCACGTGACGGGCTGCTCGGACGATGCCGACCAGGCCGTCCAGGACGTGACCGACATCGACAACAGCAGCGTCAAGCGGCAGTCCATCGGCAACTGCTGGATCTACGCCTCGGTCGGCTGGGTGGAGTCGCTGCGGCTTACCCACGCGGGCGAGGAGCTGAACCTGAGCGAGTCCTACCTCACCTATTGGCACTGGTTCGAGCAGATCGCCGACGGCGCCCCTGGCGAGCGCGCTCTGGCCGACATGGACGACAAGGAAGACGAGCCGGAAGGCGAGGGCGATCCGGTCAAGTACAAGGAGATCGGCACGGGCGGCTGGTGGGCCGTGGCCGTCGAGCTGATGCGCCGCTACGGCATGCTCGACGAGGGAGTCTTCATTCCCGAGGAGGCCGAAGAGGCCCGCTCCTCGCGCCAGAGCTCGGCCCTTAGCGCCATCAACAAGTCGCTCAAGGAGGGCGCGCTCTCGACGGCCGAGGCTCGCCGCGACATCGCCTTGGTGCGCGACGAGCTGGACGCGGCCTGGAAGCTCAAGCCCGAGGTCGTGGCCCTGCTCGACGAGGTCTTTGGCGCGGCCGTGGAGCAGACGCTCTACGATAGCCCGCCCATCCCGGCCGAGAGCGGCCTGCGCACGGTCCAGGGCTTGGCCGTGGGCCATAGCGATTCAGAGCTCAGCCTGGCGGACGCCATTGGTGAGCCCGCCTATACCTGGTGGGGGATCTACCAGCGCAAAGGCACCTACGCCTGGAACTCGACGAGGTACCCGAGCAGCGCCTCGGCCCGCCGCAGCTTCCAGATCAAGGTGCAGGACGCCATGCACCGCCGCCTGCCCGCCATCATCAGCTGGTTCGTGGACTTCAACGCGCTCGAGAACGACAACACCTTCCGCAACGTGCCCGACAAGCCGGGCCGTCAAGGCGGCCACATGACGGTGGTCGAGGACTACGAGATCGAGAACGTGCCCGGTTACGGCGTGCTGCCCGCGGGCGAGCTGGTCACCGATCCGGCCAAGCTCGAGGCGGCGCTTTCGCCCGAGGCCACCATCCGCTTTTTCCGCATCAAGAACTCCTGGGGCTCCAGCCTCTCGCCCGACCCGGGCCAGGGCGACGAGCTCAAGGGCTACTACGATCTGTGGATGAGCTACCTAGACGCGGAGATCCCCAACAAGGACGAGGACGGCACCTCCACGGGCCTGTCCAGCGCGGTGCTGCCGCCCGACACCTTCCAGAGCGGCGGCGGCGAGCCCGAAGAGCCCAGCGACCCCGATCCGGTCACTGGTTGCGCTCACGAGCTGTGCGAGACCGGCGAGGCGCTCGATCCCGAGTGCGATCCCTGCGTCGCGCTGATCGGCGAGGTCGATCCCTTCTGCATCGACAACGCCTGGGACGACATCTGCGTCGAGCAGGTCACCTCGGTGTGCGAGATCGACTGCTCTACTCCGGAATGATGTGCACGCAGCGGTAGGTGATCTCGAAGCCCTTGAGCTTGGGGGTGGCCTGCGGATCCTCGGTGGTCAGCTCGAACAGCACCTGGAGATGGCTCGAGGGGTTGGGCTCGAGCGGCCCTGGGGCGACGAGCAAGTTCGCTGGTGAGGCGTCGTACTGGCCGGTCCAGATGGCGTCGTCCAGAGCGGCGATCTCGCCAGCCGAACGGGCTCGCATGGTGATGGCCGTCTCGGGCGGGGTCTCGGCGTCCCAGCGCACCTCGACGAACTTGGTCTGTCCGGGCGGGCAGTTGCCGCTCTCGGTCCAGGCGTAAAAGCCCTGGGGGTTGGTGAAGTTGCGCAGCCCGAAGCCGGTAAAATCCGAGTAGGTATAGGGGTGGGGCTTGCAGTAGCTATGCCCGCAGAAGGTCTCCTCCTCGCCTTCCTTGTCGTCCAGCTCGACCACGTCGGGGCCGCTGACCAGCTCGCCTGTGTCATCGACGCCGTAGTGCACCACGCTCGAGCTGTCCTGCGACACGGCCCAGGCGTGCTGATCGTGCGCCACGCCCGCGCCCGTGACCATGGACTGGGTCGTGGCCCACGCGTCGGCGTTCGGCAGCAGCGTGTTCGCCGAGTCGGCGATGTTGATGGGAATGCGTCCGATGTGGCCTGGGTAGCCGGGGGAGGGGTAGCCATCGAGGGCGACCCAGGCAAAAGCCGTGGGCGTGCGGTTGTCCACACCGATGCCCCGACCGCGGGTGACCCCGTCCTGGAAGTAGGCGCAGGCCCAGGTGCCGTCGTCCAGCCCGGCAAAGCCCTGGTTGCGCACGGGGCGGTAGCGGCAGGCGCCTGAGGAGGCCAGGTGGCCCACCCAGATCTGCTGGATGAGCTCCGAGGTGTTCGGGTCGGTATAGCCGTCCACGGCAATGCCGTAGTGCTGGCCCTCTAGGGGGTTCTGCACCAGGCCCTGGTCGGTGGGGTTGTTGGTGTCGAAATAGTAGAGATAGGGCAGGTAGTAGTTGGTCGGCGCCCACAAGATCCCGTAGCTGTCGATGGCGGCCCCGTAGGGGTTGGGCACCACGCCTCCTATCGTTTGGATCTGCACGGTCTCCTTGATGGCGCCCGTCTTGCCGTCGATGCGGTAGAACCTGCCCGTGGCGAACATGCCCGCCCAGGCGTCAGACGGATCGGTGGGCCCGCCATCGCCCGGCCCCAGGGCCAAGGGCCGACCGACCCCGCTCCACTCGAGGTTGACGGTGAACAACACGCACTCGTCGTCCAGGCCGTAGAACTCGTGGGACTCTCCAGCCGTGCACACCGTGTCGATGTCGTCGGGCAGGTTGTTGCCGTCGCAATCGGTGGTGATGATGCCGTCGTTATTGACGTCGCTGGAAGTGTCGATCTGGCCGTTGGCGTTGCGGTCGATGCAGTCCTTGCGGTTATTGGCGATCTTGGTTACCGACGTCTGCGTGTAGCCGCTGATCCAATGGGCGCGGTTGGAGACCCACACGTCGCCGTTGACGTCCACCGCCGTCCGCGAGGGGCGGTTGTAGATGGTCTGCACGGGCTGGTGGCCGCCGCCCGGCCCCGGGGTAAGCTCGTCGCGGGTGCAGCAGCCGTGCATGCCGTCGGCGCATAGGCCTGCGGGCGGCACCTGGCCGAGCACGATGTTCTCCTTGGAGCCGCGCACCGGATCGGAGAAGCAGGTGACCGAGACGTAGCGACCGACCTCGCGGTAGTAGGGCTCCTCGTCGAAGGGCGTGGTGCGCACCTTGGAGACGAAGCCGACGGAGTAGTTCAGGTCATCGGCGATCCACAGAAAGTCGAACTGCGCGCCCATGGAGTCGAGCACGATGTAGCCGTCGTCGTCGCGGGTCACGCCCTCGGCCTCGACGTTGTCGGGCGGCGGGTCATCGCTGGGCAGCGGGAAGGGGTTGTCGGGTGGTCCCACCGACACGTTGGTGCAGGTCGGGTCGCCGCCGCAGGGATCGCCGCCCGTCGCGGTCGAGCCGCCATCGCCCACGCCGCCGTAGCCGCCCAGCTGGATGCCGCTGCCGCCCGAGCCCGCGCTGCCGCCCGTCTGGGAGCCACCCGCGTTGCTCGCGCCCGTGCCGCCCGCGCCGGGTCCGTACGCAGCGGAGTCGTCCCCGCTGCAGCCGGATCCGGACGCGATGCCGAGCACGGCCATGGCGCCTAGCGCTGCCGCGGTCGTGGCGAAGATGCGTGACCACCTCATGATCTACCTCTGCTCAGGCGTGGCGCCTTGGGCAGGGCCCCATCGGCGACTGCGGTCAAGGCGCACCCATCTACTATTCCAGCGCCAATCCGCGACCAGATCAAGGGACGAGCGCGCCGAAGCGCCCTGGCGGCACGAGGTTAGCCGCCAGAGGCGTCGGGATGGGGCTCGACGAAGTCGGCGATGTGCGTCGAGTAGTCGTTGTTCTCGATGGGCACGGTGCCGCTCGTACCCGCGTTCTCGCCCACGATGAAGGTGATGTCCTTGGGGATGCCCGCGTCCTCGTAGGCGTCGATGTCGCTCGTGGCGTTGCCGTAAGCGGCCACCACCTGCCAGCCAAAGCTGTCGGTCA
>CAYTYV010000129.1:0-11966 GCA_964441055.1 uncultured Polyangiaceae bacterium
AGTAAGTTTTTTGTCATCTGGCGTTGCGTCTTTATCGACGGCTTCTTGCCCAAGCCCTTCCGCCTCGACGAGCTAAGGGCCTTGTTCGACAAGGTGATGACGCCGCCTCGAGGTGGGTGATCTGTCAATCCCCCACGAGGCTCCTGGACCATCAAGCGAATCGAACAGTGCGTCAGCCAGCCATCCCAGACGCTGGCAGGAAAACGAGGAACACGCCCATGGCAACTATCGACATCCGTCGCTCCCACACCGTCGGCCTCGCCACGGCCAAGACCAAGGCCGAAGAGCTGGCACGTGACATGGAAACCAAGCTCAACCTAACGTGGGCCTGGGAGGGGGAGCACATCCGTTTCAAGGCTGAAAAAGGACCCGCCAAGGGAACGAAGGGTCAGGTCACGGTCGGCGAGTCGGAAGTCCGCGTGGAGATCGACCTCCCGCTGCTTCTGCGCGCGATGAAGGGCTCCATATCCAAGAAGGTCACCGAGAAGCTCGATAACTTGCTCGGCTGAGTCTGCAGCCGTCCCCCGACTCACCGCGCCGCGCTGGCCAGCTCCAAGAGGCGCTCGGCGTCGGGTCGGTCCGCCATGCTCTCGCCGACATAGCTCCACGAAATGGTGCCGTCGGCCCGCACGATGAAGGTGGCGGGCACGGCGATGTCTTGGCCCTCCATGGCGACGCCGTAGGCCGAGATGACCGCCAGCTCGGGGTCGGACAGCAGCGGCACGGTGATCTCCTTGTCGGCGATGAGCTCGGCCGAATCTTCCTGGGGGTCGGCGCTGATGGCCGCCAGGCCCACGCCGCGCGCGTCGAACTGCGGCTTCAGCTCCGACAGCTCGCCGAGCTGCCCGCGACAGAACGGTCACCAATGGCCGCGGTAGAAGACCAGCACCACGGGCCCGCGCTCCAAGAGCGAGCCAAGCGAGACGGCCTTGCCAGCGTGATCGGGCAGCGAAAAGGGAGGCGCCGTGCGCTCAGCCCCGACCGGCGCCGTGCGCGTCTCGAGCGACCACCAGCCGCAGGCCGCGTGGCCCAGCACCGCCGCTAGCGCTGCGGCGAGCAGCAGCAGGATGCGACGGATGGAGGTGGCCGTGCGGGCTGCCATGTCCTCAAGCTAACCATCCGCGACTGCCATGCGCGTAAAGATCCACGCACCTGGCTCCAAGGCTCGCGCAGAGCACCCGGCATGCGTGGCCGCTCGTGCGCGACCTGCCGTCGCGGTCATCCCTTGACCCTCTGGATCGCCACGAACAGACTTCGGGCATGGCGGACAGACGGCAAACCATGGCGGGCTGGCGCGAGCGACGAGCGGCCGGGGGGCGTCGAGCTGCGATGTGGCAGGCGCTGGCGGCGCTTGCGTGTGCGGCCGTGCTGCTCGCTGCCTGTGGCGACGATCGCCGCAGCCGCTCGAGTGGCTCGGGCGGCGACGGCGGCAGCAACACCGGGGGAAGCGGCGCGGCGGGCGGGAACGCGACGGGCGGCACCAGCACCGCTGCAGGCGGCTCGGGCGGCGGCCATGCAGGCGGAAACGGCACGGCGGGCGATGCCGGGGCCGCCTCGGTGGAGCCGCCGCTCGGAAGCTCGTCGGGCGGAAGCGGTGGTCCGGCGCCCGTCAACGGCAGCCAGATGCAGGCCGGCGGCGTGAGCTACCGCTTGATCGTCCCGAGCTCGCCGGCTTCGCCCAGCCCGTTGCTCATCGTCTACAGCGGCACCGAGGGCGGCGCGAACATGACCAACAACCTGCTCGGCGTGGCCTCGTACACGGGCACGGACGGGTTCATTCGCGCGGTGCTCGATGGCGTGATCTACAACGGCGACGGCGCGGCGGGCGCCACGGTCCTCGACGATCTACGTGCCCAGTACGACATCGACAACGACCGGACCTATCTCCTGAGCGAGTCGGCCGGCACCACCGCGGGCTTCGCCCTGGGCTTTTCCCTGCGCCCATCGTACTTCGCGGCCTACTGGGTCAACGATATCAACGCGGTCGACGGCCCGGGCGCCACCGCGGCCGAGCTCGGCTTTGCGCCCTGGGGGCAGGTCGGTCCTGGCGGACAGTACGCCCAAGCCGATCAGGTGGTGGCAGCCATGCAGACCGCCGGCTACCGCCTGCCCGATCCCGCCCCCTACGACGGCCCCGGCGCCGGACAGCACGGCAGCACCGATCAGTTCCTGGCGGCTATGTCGTGGTTCCCGGGCAAGTCTCGCTAGGGACTCGTGCGCCGCTCGTCGGCCGTCGGGTCGGCGCGAGCTGAGCAGGCTGGCGTTGCCGCCCCTTGCCGTGCCGCGCCGCTACGGGCAACGTGGACCACCGAGGGGGCGCGTCGGGCGTCCCTGCCATCGCCCCACTTCATCGAGCCAAACGCCATGGATGATCCCCACCCCAACTACGACCTCCGCTCCCTGAAGGCACCGCGCGCGGCCGGCAAGCTGCTGCGCGCCTTCGTCGCCCTGGTGGAAAACCCCGCCACCGGCGGCTTGCTCGCCGACAAGCTCCTGACCGATGCGGGGGTGACGGCCTTCCGGAGCTTGCCCGTCGCGGGCCCGCCCGACCCGGTACCGCCGGCCTTTGACCAGGCCAGCCCTCCCGCTTCGGCCGAGGCCTATGCCGAGCCCGACCTCGAGGCGCTGGCCGAGGACCTGCCCGAGCTTCCCGCGGGCGGGTTCCGCCCCGAGACGGCAGTCGACATCGCGCGCGCCTATCGCGAGGGCAAGACCGATCCCGTGAAGGTGGCCGAGCGCTGCCTCGACATCGTCAGGCAAAGCGAGCAACGCGAGCCGGCCATGCGCTTGCTCATCGCCCAGCGCCAAGACGATCTCATGCAGCAGGCCGAGGCCTCGGCCGAGCGCTTTCGACGCGGCGAGCCGCGCGGGCCGCTGGACGGAGTGCCCGTGGCGGTCAAGGACGAGCTGGACCAGGTGCCGTACCCCACCACGGTGGGCACCCGCTTTCTCGGGACCGAGCCGGCCAGTGCCGACGCCGAGGCCGTGGCGCGACTGCGGGCCACGGGCGCCTTGCTGCTCGGCAAGGCCAACATGCACGAGATCGGCCTGGGCGTGACCGGGCTCAACCCCCACCACGGCTCGGCCCGCAACCCCTACGATCCAGCGCGCGCCACGGGCGGCTCGTCGAGCGGCTCGGCCGCGGCGGTGGCCGCTGGGCTGTGCCCCATCGCCGTGGGCGCCGACGGCGGAGGATCGGTGCGCATCCCGGCCGCGCTTTGCGGAGTGGTGGGCCTGAAGGCCACCTTCGGCCGCGTGAGCGAGCACGGCGCGGCCGAGCTTTGCTGGAGCGTGGCCCACGTGGGTCCCATCGGGGCGACCGTGGCCGACGTGGCGCTCGGCTACGCCGTCATGGCGGGCCCCGACCCCAAGGATCCGAACACCCTGCGGCAGCCCGAGCCAGACTTCGACGAGGTCGCGCAACAGGACCTGTCGGGCCTTCGGCTGGGCTATTATCGACCGTGGTTCGAGCATGCCGAGCCGACCGTGGTCTCGGCCTGCGAGAAGCTCGTGGGCAAGCTCACCGAGGCTGGTGCCGAGCTCCGCGACATCGCCATCCCCGAGCTTGGCGTGCTGCGCACGGCGCACCTCATCACCATCATCTCGGAGATGGCCACCGCGCACTTGCAGCACCACGCTAGGCATCGGCAGGCCTACGCGCTCGACACGCGCCTGAACCTGGCGCTCGCGCGCAAGCTGCAGGCCTACGACTACGTCCACGCGCAGCGGCATCGGGCGCGGCTTTGCCGTCACTTCGCGCGCGCCTTTGCCGAGGTCGACGCCATCGTGACGCCCGCCACGGGCAGGACCGCGCCGCCCTTGCCCCTCGACGCGCTCCAGAGCGGCGAGTCCAACCTGGCTGTCACCGACGCCATCATGCGCTTTTCGCCCGCGGCCAACCTGGTCGGCTTCCCGGCCATCGCTGTACCTGCTGGCTACGACGAGCTGGGCTTGCCGGTGGGCCTACAGATCATGGGCCGGCCGTGGCAGGAGCGGGTGCTGTTGCGCATTGCCGCCGTGGCCGAGCAGCAGGTCACCCGCCGTCCGCCCAAGGCGCACTACCGCTACCTCGAGCGGACGGGCTAGCAGCAAAAAAAAGGGGGACAGGCGACCTTTTTGCACGCAAAAGAGTAGCCCTTTTTTTGAGCGCCGAAGGTCAGGGACAGAAGACGCCGGCGTCGTAGCAGCCCGGAATCACGGCATCGAGGTCGCAGCCGCAACCGGTAGGACATGCCCCCGAGTCGGGGATGTGGCTCGTGCCGTGGAGCTCGCAGTAGTCCTCGCTGCAGGCGATGCCGTCCGATCGCGGGCCCGAAGCGCAGCCGCCGTCCGGAAGGCAGTACACGCACTGGTCGGGCGAGCTTGAGCCGCAGATGCCCTCGACCTCCGAGGGCGTCAGAGCCCGATGCTGGCAGCCGCTCTGGGAATCGCACGAGTCGACATTGCAGGCGTTGCCGTCGTCGCACAGCGTACCGACGATACTCTGGTTCACGCAGCCGTCGTCGCCGCACGAGTCGGCGGTGCACACGTCGTTGTCGTGACAGCTCAAGCCGCAGCCCCCGCAGTTATTCATGTCGCTCGTCAGATCCACGCACGAGCCGTTGCAGTTGGTCTCGCCGGCGCCGCAGCTATTGACGCACTGGCCGCTGGAGCACAGAAGCCCCTGCGCGGCGCAGTCGTTGCCGCAGCTCCCGCAATTTTCAGGATCGGTGCCGACGTCGATGCAGGCGCCGCTTCCAGCGGGGCACTCGAGCAGCCCGCCGCTACCGCAGTCGTCCGCGCAAAGGCCCATGTTGCACATCTGGGGCGGCGTGCACACCGTGCCGCAGGCGCCGCAGGCGGCGGGGTTGGACAGTAGATCGACGCAGCCGCCGTTACATTCGGTCTCATTCGCGGCACAGGAGCCCGCGCACTCGCCCGAGGCGCACACCTCGGTGGCGGCGCAGGACGTCCCGCAGGCGCCGCAGTTGAACTTGTTGGCCCCCAGATCGATGCACGCGCCGCCGCAGTTGGTGAGCGTGCCGCAGTCGTCGGCACACTCGCCTCGCAGACACACCTTCCCCTGGGCGCTGCAATCGCCGCCGCCGCTGGTGCCCCCGCCCCCGCCACCGGCGCCCGCTCCGCCAGCGCCCCCACCGCCACCGCCGCCTGTGCCAGCATCCACCTCCGACGATGGGCACAGGTTCGGGTCGCAGCCGCCGCAGTGCGCCGGGTCGGACTGGGTGTCCACGCACTGCCCGCAGCACAGGATCAAACCGTCGGCGCAAGAGTCCTGACAGCTGCCGCCCGAGCAGACCTTGCCCGCCTCGCAGGCATTGCCGCACTCGCCGCAGTTGAGCGGATCGCTCGCGAGGTTGACGCAGCCGTTGTTGCACGCGGTCGGATACGGATCGCTGCACTCCGCAACGCACTCGCCGGCCTGGCACATGGGCGTCTGGCTCGGGCACACATTGTTGCAAGCGCCGCAGTGATTGGGATCGGACGCGCCGTTCACGCACGAGCCGTCACAGGCCTCCAGCGGCTCCTGGCAGCTGTCGGCGCAGCTTCCGAGCGAGCAGACCTGGCCGTCGGAGCAGGCCTGGCCGCACTGGCCGCAGTGGGCCGGGTCGGCCGCCAGGGTCACGCACTGCTCGCCGCAGCGCGTCTGGCCCGGCATGCAAGACGTGTCGCCGTCGGCCGTGCCGGCGTCGGTCTCGTAGCAGAACAGCTGAAAGGTGCTGAGCTCGCCGGAGCAGACGTCCTTCACGCCCTGGTTGGCCACCTCCCAGCAAGTCTTGCGATAGGTGACGTTGGGGCAGTAGTCGCACTGCTCGGCCAGCTCCTCGCAGGCGTCCGTGCACCCCGGTATGGTCAAAAGCCCTGCCACGACCGGCACGGCCGCGGCTCCCAGCAACACCAGCAGCTTCTTCATCGGCTCGTCGAGCAACGCTCGTCCTCAAGGGGAAACGGGGCGCCAGGTGGCGCAGCACCCCAAAGCGGATCTTCTCACGGTCGGCGGCTCGCCGCAAAGAACCGGACGCCCCGGGGCGCTCACTCGAGCTCCCGCGCCAGCTCGCGGGCCTCGGCGAGCAGCTCCAGCCGCTGTCGCGCCTCGGCGAGCGACGCCTCGGCCTCGGCCACCACCTGGGCCGGGGCGCGCTCGGCAAACCCTCGGGCCGATAGCTTCTTCTGCAGCGCGGCCAGATCCCGATCGGTGCGCCGGATCTCCCGCTCCACCCGCGCCTGCTCCTTTTCGGCCTCGACGATGCCCCGCAAGCTGACCAGCACCTCGACCCCACCGGCCACGCTCAGCGCCACCCCCTTGGGGCGCTCGCCGCGGCGTGGCCCCACTGCGATCGGCCCGTCCGTGCCCGCCAGCGCCTCGATGGCCCAGCGCTGCTGGCGAAGCAGCTCGACCACGGCCTCGTCGTCGCTGCGCAGCTCGAGCTTGACTCGCGTCCGACGAGGCACATCCCGCTCGGAACGAATGGTGCGCGTCGCGGTGATCACCGCTTGCAGCCGTTCCATGGCCTGGACCGCGTCGGGATCGGCGATGCCGCTATCTCGGTCGGGCAGCCGGGCCAGCGCCACCGAGACCGGGACAGGCTCGGGTCGCGGCAGCCGCTGCCAGAGCTCCTCGGTGATGAAGGGCATGAACGGGTGGAAGGCCCGCAGCACCGTCTCGAGCGCCGTGGCCAGCACTTGCCGAGTCTCGGCCGCGGCCTCGGCGGCCGTGACAGCGTCCGACCCGGCCTCGAGCTCACTCGGTCCGTCAGGGCTGAGCAGGGGCTTGGATAGCTCGAGATACCAGTCGCACAGCTCTCCCCAGAAGAAGTGGTAGAGCGCGTCCGTGGACTCGTCGAAGCGGAACTCGTCGATGCCGCGGCGGGCTGCGGCGCATGCCTCGCCGAGCCGCGCCAGGATCCAGCGATTGACCAGCAGCCGGGGCCGCGGCGGCTCCGCGCCGAGCTCGGCCCCATCCAGGTAGGGCAGCGCAAAGCGGACCGCGTTCCATATCTTGTTACAGAAGTGGCGCGAGCCCTCGATCTTCTTGGGCGACAGCGGGATGCGCTTGGACTGCGGCGAGAAGCTGGCCAGAGTGAAGCGCAGCGCGTCCGTGCCAAAGGCCGGAAAGCCCTGCCCCATCTTGGCCACCGAGGGGTAGGCCCGCTTGAACTTGCGAAAGGCCTCCTCGAAGGGCGCACCCGGCAGGGCCTTGCTGACGACGGTCTTGAAGTCAGCGCCATAGACCAGATCCAGCGGGTCGATGACGTTGCCCTTGACCTTGCTCATCTTCTGGCCGGTCTCGTCGACCACCAGCGAGTGCAGCAAGATGCGCTTGAAGGGCGGCTCGCCCATGAAGTGGATGCCCATCATCATCATGCGGGCCACCCAGAAGAAGAGGATGTCGTAGCCGGTCTCCAGATCGCTGGCCGGGTAAAAGCGCCCCAGCCGCAGGGTCTCGCCGGGCCAGCCCTGGGTCGACAGCGGCCAGAGCGCGCTCGAGAACCAGGTATCGAGCACGTCCTCTTCCTGGCGGACCTCGCTCGAGCCGCATTGCTCGCAGCAGTCGAGCTCTTCGGCGTTGCGCACCGTCAGGTGACCGCAACCGTCGCAGTACCAGGCCGGGATGCGGTGTCCCCACCACAGCTGACGCGAGATGCACCAGTCGAGGATGTTGCTCATCCAGTGCTCGTAGGTCTTGGTCCACTCGCTCGGGATGATGATGGTGCGTCCCTGGCGCACGGCCTCGAGCGCTGGCTCGGCCAGGGGCCCCGCCTTGACGAACCACTGGGTGGAGAGCAGGGGCTCGACCACCGAGCCGGTCCGATCGCTGCGGGGAATGGTCATGCGGTGCTGGCGTCGACCGCGGGCGAGGCCCTTTTCGTCGAGGGCGCGCTCGACCGCTCGACGCGCCTCGAAGCGATCCAGCCCCTCGAAGGGAGCGCCGTTTTCGTTGATCCGACCGCGCTCGTCGAGGATGTTGATGAGCTCGAGATCGTGCCGACGGCCCGTTTCGAAATCGTTGGGGTCGTGGGCCGGCGTCACCTTGACGGCCCCCGTTCCGAAGGCCATGTCCACCAGGATGGCGTCGGTGATGATAGGGATGCGACGCGCCGAAAAGGGGTGGACCACCGCCTTGCCGTGCAGGTGCTGGTAGCGCGGGTCGTCCGGATGCACCGCCACGGCCGTGTCGCCCAGCATGGTCTCGGAGCGCGTCGTGGCCACCACGATCTCGCCGCCGCCGTCCTCGCCGGCGATGGGATAGGCGAACTCGAACAGCTGGCCGTTTTCCTCCTCGCTGTTGACCTCGAGGTTGCTCAGCACCGTCTGGGCTTCGCAGTCCCAGTAGATGAGCCGCTTGTCGCGGTAGATGAGGCCCTCGCGGTAGAGCCGCACGAAGGCCTCGCGCACTGCGTAGGACATGTCGGCCTCCATGGTGAACTTCGAGCGGGTCCAGTCGGCGCTCAGCCCAAGCGCCTTCTGCTGCTCGACGATGCGGCCGCCGCACTCCTCCTTCCACTGCCAGACCCGATCGATGAAGCCCCCGCGGCCGAGATCGTGGCGGGTCACGCCCTCGCGCTTCAGCTGACGCTCGACCACCACTTGGGTGGCGATGCCAGCGTGATCCGTGCCCGGGTAGTAGAGGGTGTTGCAGCCCATCATGCGATGGGCCCGCGCCAGCACGTCCTCCAGCGTGCACATCAGCGCATGGCCCATGTGCAGCGAGCCGGTGACGTTCGGCAGCGGCATCGGCAGCACGTAGCGGGGCCGGCGGTCCTCCGGGGCGTCGCTGGCCGTGAAAACCCCGTGCTGCAGGCTGTGCGCGTACCAGCGCGGCTCGATGTCGGTAGGGTCGAATGCCTTGGGAAGCTCGTCAGTCATGATGCAAACACCGCGACGGCGACGGCCGTAGCGCAGGCGCGCGGGAAAAGCGACCCTCGGCTGGGCTAGTCCTTGGTCAGCCGGGCGATCTCTTCCTTGATCAGCGTCTCGGCCAGCGTGGGGACCACCTCCCACACCACCTGCTCGATGACCTCCCGCGACAGCGCCAGGACGCCCTCGACTTGCTCGGCGCTCAGCCCCAGCGCCTTGAGCCGGCGCCCGAGATCCGCGTCCGCGGCGGTGGCGACGGACGGCTTGCTCGCACCATCGACGAAGGCCTTTTCGGTCGAAGGAGCCGCCTCGAAACCGGTAGGGGGCAGCGGTGGCGGCGTGGGCACCGCCGAGACGCCGATGGCCGGCTCATCGCCCACAGGGCCCGGCAAGGTCGGCCCCGGTCGGGCCTGCTCGGCCGGGGCCGACGAACGGTGCATTGGCGGAGGGCGTGGTGTGGACTGGCCCGTCGCGACGGCTGTCGGCCTCGCGGCGAAACGCATGGTCTGGCGGAGCTGGTCCTTGGAAGGCAAGCCGTCCGAGGCCGTCTTCTGGTCGCCCGGCCCTGGGCGCGCGGCAAAGCTCAGGGTCTTCATGCCGGCGCGGCCCCGCTTGGCGGCTGGCTCGGCGCCCGCCTCAGGGCTGGGTCGGCGCACCACGTCGGAGGTGCGCCGCGCCGCTTCTGGCTCACCGGTCGGCTCAGGGATCCCCGCTGGCGGCTCGTCCGGCGGCGGAGCGGACGGGGACGCCGCGGGTGGCTCGCCCGGCGGCGGAGCGGACGGGGACGCCGCGAGTGGCTCGTCCGTCGGCTCGGGGGGCGCCGTCAGCGGCGAGGCCGCCCCGATCATGGTCTCCATAAGCGACCGCGGCGGCCCCACTTGGGCCACCGGCTTGGGGGCGGCCGCCTGGCGCTTCTGGCCGGCCTCGACGAGCTCCTGGGCCTTGTCGAGCAAGACCTGGGTGTCGAAGGGCTTGTCCAAGTGGTCGTCGGCCTGGGCGCCCTTGATGGGATCGAAGGGGTTGTGGCGCGACGAGAGCATGAGCACGGGCAAGCCGGGGGAGATCAGCTTGATGGTGTTGCACAGGGCATAGCCGTCGGTCGGGGGCAGCGAGACGTCGGCGATGACCAGATCGGGTCGCTCCGCTCTCACCTTGTCCAGCGCGAGGTCCGCGCGTTCGCACACCAAGACGCGGAACTCGCTTCCTGCAAAGGTGATCTCCAACGCCTTCCGCATGGTCGCGCTGTCGTCTACGGCCAGGATGGTGCTCGGCACAGCGGGTTCCTTCGACGATAGCAGTCGCTGCCTCGGCGCGGCGGCATGCCGCACCGAGCAAGAAGGCGGAAGCGTCCGGCGCCCCGCCCGCGTCGCCAGCACGCATCATGGAGCGCGGCGAGCGTCGGTGTCAACCACGCCGAGCCCCCGAGCGAGCCCGAGCCGCTGAGGCCGCCAGCGGCTCAGCGGCCGGCCTTGATGACCTTGGAGATGGTCGCCGCCGTCGCCTCGACCAGGGGCACCATGCGGGCGTAGTCCATGCGCTTGGGGCCGAGCACCCCCACCGTGCCCGAGACGTCCTCGGGATCGCCGAAGGGCGCGGCGATGAGGCTCAGATCCGCCTCGCCGTCGCCGAGCTCCCCGGCCTCGCTGCCGATGTAGACCGTCACCGCGCCAGCGCCGATGGTCCGATCGAGCAGCTCGACCAGGTGGGCGCGGTCCTCCAGCGCCGCCACCAACTTGCGCAAGCTCTCCACGTCGCCGTACTCGGGCATCTCCATCAGCCGCGAGCGGCCCTCGATGATCACGGCCTCCTCACCGCCGCCCGAGCCATCGCGCAGCGCCTCGTGGCCCAGGTCGAAGGCGCGGCGGCGCAGCGCATCGAGGCGCACGCGCTCGTCGTCAAGTCCGCGAGCGAACAGCCGCCGCAGCGCGCCCAGCGTTTGCCCCTCCACCACGCCCGCCAAGAGGTTGTGCACGCGCGTGAGCTCCGCTTCGGACAGGGCCGTCTGAACGTTGAAGAAGCGGTTCTCCACCAGCCCATCGGAGAATACCAGCACGGCCAAGAGCTGCTTCTGTCGGGTGGGAATGAACCGTAGCTGCACCAGCTTGCGGCGATCGGCCTGGGACGAGGCCACCACCGCCGCCGCGCCCGAGAGCTCGGAAAGCAGCTTGCCCGTCTCCCGCAGCCGCAGCCGTCGGCCACCGGCCGTCGCGCCGTAGATCTCCTCCACCCGCGCTTGCAGCCGCCGCCGGTTGGCAGGCGAGACCTCGTCGAACTCGGTCAGCACCTCGATGAACAATCGAAGCGCGCGCTCGGTAGGCTGGCGCCCGGCCGAGGTATGCGGTTGGACCAGCAAGCCGGCCTCCTCCAGATCGGCCAGCACGTTGCGGATGGTCGCGGCGCTGAGCTCGAGGTCGTAGCGACGCGCCAGAGTCCGGCTGCTCACCGGTTTGCCGGTCGCGATGTGCTCGGCCACCAGGCAGAACAGCACGCGGCGCTGCCGCGTGGAAAGCGCGCTCACCGCGGGGCCCCCTCCTTGGGGCACGTGCGATCTGGCTCGGGCCGCAACGGCATGGGTCATTTTCGATCTATGGGCATCTCGGGCGCTGGTCAAACCCCGACGAGAAGCTCGCGCGATAGCGCCGGGCTCGCCGCCGGCACGGGCCGTTCAGCGACGAGCCGTGGGTCTCAAGCCTTCCTTGATCTCGAGGCGTTTGCCGGTATTCTTGTAGAGGACGTCGCATCGAGGGGGGCACCTCCCGCGAACGAAGAAAACGTCATGACTTACAAGAGCTTGTGCGCCGTACTGTCCACTACCCTGCTGCTGGCCGCGGCAACCGCGCCAGGGTGTAGCTCCTCGGACGCTTTCTACCCGGACGGGTTCAATCCCTCCGGCGGTGGCAGCTCGACCGGCGGCAGCGCAGCCGCGGCGGGCACCGCAGGCACGGGCGGCACCGCAGGCACCGCGGGCACCGCAGGCACCGCGGGCACGGGCGGCACAGCCGGTACGGGCGGCACGGCCGGTACGGGCGGCACGGCCGGTACGGGCGGCACGGCTGGTACGGGCGGCACGGCTGGTACGGGCGGCACGGCTGGTACGGGCGGCACGGCTG
>CAYTYV010000129.1:12066-14102 GCA_964441055.1 uncultured Polyangiaceae bacterium
GTACGGGCGGCACGGGCGGCGGCGGCGGACAAGGCGGCTCGGGTCCGGAGCCGACCGACTGCGGCCTCGAGTGCGAGGACTACTGCAACGAGAACGGACCTATCACCGTGGCTTGCGAGGACTGCATCGATACGGTCTGCGCCGAGGCCTTGACGCGGCACGAGGAAGGGTCGGCTGAGGTGGAAGAGTTCGAAGCCTGCCGAGAGAACTACTCGTGGAACTACTGCTGCAACAACTATTGGGAGGGCTGCTTTCTCACCGTGTTGCTCTATGACTGCACCTGCGGCCATCCCAACCAGAGCTGCACGAACTCGTGCAGCGACGCCTGCGACGGCGGCGGCATGGACTACGATTGTTGGGACTGCATTCTCCGCTCTCCCTGCGGCGTGCACCTCTACGACTACTTTTTTGCCTCCGACTACGACGGCTACTGGGACTGCCACACGGACTGCGGAGGGGATCCGGGCTGCGAGGCGGACTGCTGCGACAACCACCCCGAAGCATGCGCAGCCCGAGCAGCCACCATCGACTGTACGTGCGACTAGGGGGACCGCGCCGAGCTCGTGTCATTCGCGAGGGGGGGGCCTGGAGGTAGCTCGAGCCACAGACCCAGTGCTAGGATGCCCAGAAGATGGGCCGAGGGGGAACCATGGCTGAGCGAGAACGCGAGCTCGAGCAACTGCGGCAGCGGCTGACCGACCTGGCTAGCACCTGCGACGCGCTGCGCGAGCAGGTCGCCCTCAACGAGCGGCGCTATCAGGCGCTGTTCGACGCGATGCTCGCGGGCTTCGCGGTGCACGAGATCATCTGCGACGAGCAGGGAGAGCCCTGCGACTACCGCTTTCTCGAGGTCAACCCGGCCTTCGAGCGTCTCACCGGGCTGGCGGCCGACGACATCGTCGGCCGAACGGTCAAGGAAGTGCTGCCTGAGATCGAGGAGTCCTGGATCCAGACCTACGGTCGGATCGCCCTCGACGGCGGCACGGTACGCTTCGAGAACTACGCGCAACAGCTCGACCGCCACTACGAGGTGGTGGCCTACCGCCCCGCGCCGCGCCAGTTCGCCTGCCTGTTCGTCGATGTCACCGAACGGCACCAGACCGAGGAGCGGCTGCGACACGCCCAGAAGATGGAGGCCATCGGCACGCTGGCCGGGGGCATCGCCCACGACTTCAACAACCTGCTCACGGGGATCCTGGGGGCGGCGAGCTTGCTCGAGCTGAAGATACCGAAGAAGCATCCGGCCTTCTCCCACGTCGAGGTGATCGAGCACGCGGCCCAGCGAGCCGGCGAGCTGACCGACCAGCTCCTCGGCTTCTCCCGAAGAGCGACGCTGCAGCGCCAGCCGGTGGACATGCGCGACGCCGTCGGCCAGGTGGTGGCCATCTTGAGCCGCACCGTGGACAAGCAGATCCGCATCCGCGAGCAGCACCGGGCGAAGACCACCGTGGTCAAGGGAGACGGCGGTCAGCTCGAGCAAGTGGTGATGAACCTGGCCGTCAATGCCGTTGAAGCCATGCCCGACGGCGGCGAGCTGCGGCTGGAGCTGGCGCATGCCGAGCTCGACGAGTCCTATTGCCAATGCCATCCCGAAGCGACGCCGGGCCGCTACTTGCTGCTATCGGTCACGGACACGGGCCCGGGGATCCCGCGCGAGCTGCAAAGCCGGGTATTCGAGCCGTTCTTCACCACCAAACAGCAAGGCCAGGGCACGGGCATGGGGCTGGCCATGGCCTTCGGCATCGTCAAGAGCCACGGTGGTGTCATCCAGCTCTATAGCGAAGAGGGCTCGGGCTCGACCATGAAGGTATACCTGCCGTACGCCGAGCGCACGCCATCGCCGAGCGCGCGACCACCGGCGCTGGTGAAGGCGAGCAAGCAGGCCACGGTTCTGGTGGTGGACGACGAGCAGGCGGTGCGCGCGGTGGTCGACGCCATGCTGGACGAGCTGGGCTACCAGGTGCTGAGCGCGGCCGATGGCCTGCAGGCCATCGAGTGCTTCGCCGAGCGCGCTGACGAAATCGATCTCGTGCTCC
>CAYTYV010000130.1:0-14097 GCA_964441055.1 uncultured Polyangiaceae bacterium
CGGGACACGTCGTAACTGCGCTCGGCAAAGGTCCGAAGCTGCTCGATGAGCTCCGAGGCTCGCTCGTCACCCAGCCAGGCATAGGCATCGGCCAGCACCATGATCTGGACGGGGCTCTGGGGGAGCGCCTGGTCCTGCTGCTGCCAGCTCGCGACGACTTGCCCCATATCGCCCTCGGTCCAGGCGAGCTGCGCTTGGTAGCGCTCGCGCTGGGTATCGGTCATGGGCGTGTGCTTGAGACGATTGGGGGGATCGCCCTGCACGATGCCCATGGAGATGTAGGCATCGTCTACGCGGGGCCAGTCGATGGGCCTCGGGCCGTCGTCCGCGCCAGCACGGATACTCGGTCGGAGCTCGCCGCGGCGCGCCGAGGCCGCGCGGATGTGATCCACGTCGAAGTCGGGGACCCTGCCGAGCGCGCGGGCGAAGGCGAACTCCAGCACGTTGCGGTCATCGGTGTTGACCCCGGCCGGGCCCACGCGCTCGGCCACCGCCCGCGCGAGCTCGGGGCGGGCCAGAAAGCGCGCCAGCACGTCCTCCAAGGCGTTCGCCCGCCAGACCGCCATGAGCGCGCTTCGGTAGGGCTCGGTCGCCATGCGTGCGCGCAGCCGGGCCGGCTCGAGCGGCTGGTCGGCAGCCCGCGCCACCAGCACGAGATCCGACCACTTGCTGCGCCAGGTCTCGACCGAGGGGAAGGCGGTGTGCAGGGTGGCGTAGATGGTGCGGATGCTGCGGGCATCGATCTCGTAGCCCTGCACCCATTGGACGAACACGCCGTCGGGCCGCAGCCGCGCGCGCGCCGCGCGGTACAGCTCCTCGGTGAACAGGCTGGCCACGCCCGCGCGGTAGGGGTTGGAGGGCTCGGAGAAGATGAGGTCGTAGTCGCGGCGCGTGGTAAGCAGCACTTCGCGCGCGTCGCCGATGGTGACGTGAAGGCGGGGGTTGTCGAGCGCACCCGCGTTGACCGCCTGGCAAGTGCGCGCCACCTCCAAGATGGCGGGCTCGAGCTCGACCACGTCGACCCTGCGGATCGAGGGCAGGCGCGCGAGCCAGCCCGCAGTGCTGCCCGTGCCGAGCCCGATGACCAAGACGTCCTCGATCTCGCGCGGATGAAGAAGAGCGCCCAGCAGCCCGCTCATGACCTGGGTGGCTCCGTCGCTCACCGCCGCGCCATCGCTCTTGCCGTTGACCATGAAGGAGGTGTCGTTGAGCGTGTACAGCCCAATGGTGCTCTCGCGGCCGTCGGCCTCCCAGGTGATGGCGCGCCGACGCTCGTGCAGGGAGGCCTTGATGCCATTGCGGCTGCCGCTTCTGAGCACGCCGTCCCAGCGCCCCGCGCCGATCGGGCTGTGGCGCCACGCGGCGGTGGGCCCCTCGGTCGCAACGATGGCCAGGGCAGCCAGGGCCGCGACGACGACGGTGACTGCTGGACCGCGCCGCGGCGACCGCTCGCCCGCCGTGGCGCGAAGCTCGAGGACCAAGGCGACCACGGCCATGGCGATGAGCAGCCACACCGACAGCGCCCACAGCCCCAGCGCCGATAGCAAGGGCAAAAGGACGAAGCCGCCTGCCAGTGACCCGACGATGGCGCCTGCAGTGTTGAAGCCGTAGGCCAGGCCGACGTGGCGGCCGAGGCGGCGGTCGCCGCGGCCGAGCAGGCTGATGAGCAGCGGGAACTGATAGCCCGCCACCACGGCCGCGGGCAGCACCACCACGGCTGCCACGACGGTCCAGCCCGCGGCGTGTCCGGCCAGGCCGAAGGCGCCGAAGCCGCGCAGCAAAAGGGCGAGCAAGGCGACGCGATCGCCCAGGGCGTAGGGCACGGCGAGCAGCAAGGCCTCGAGCGCGCAGGTCGCGGCAAAGGTCCCCAGCCGAGCGGGGCGGCGCTTCGACCGCAGCGCATAGCCCACGCCGCCCAGGCCGATGCCAGCTAGGGCCACCGCCAGGATCAAGCCGAAGGTGTACGATGAGCCGCCGAGCAAAGGGCTCAGCACGCGGTACCAGACGAGCTCCATCAGCAGGAAGGCAAAGCCGCTGGCCGCCGCGGCCGCCAGCACGAAGACGCGGACCCGACCGCGCAGCTCGGGACGCGACGGCGACGCCGCGGCCTTTGTGTCAGGCTGCGGGTCCTCGGCCGGGGCGGGGGCGCGCGCGTCCAGCAGTAGGTCCAGGGCCCAGGCCGAGATCGCCACAACCGCGCTCAGCAGGCAGCCGATCCACAGGGTGAGCCGCGTGCCGAGCTGCTCGAGCAGCACGAAGGTCCCGGCCGCGGCGCCGAGCACTGCCCCGAGCGTGTTCACCCCGTAGAGCAGCGCGGTGCTGCGACGGCGCAGATCCTGGCCGTGGGCGGCGGCGCGCGCAGCAGCGGGCAAGGTCCCGCCCATCAGGAAGGTCGGTCCGAGCAGCACCAGGGCGGCGAGCAAAAGCCGCGCGACCGTGCCCCCAAGCGGGCCCAGCGCGGTCGTCCCGCCCACGGCCACGTAGACCCAGCGCGCCGCCAGCAACAGGGCGGGGCTCAGCGCCGCGCCGAGCGCGATGCCCGCCTCGAGCAGCGCCACCATGCGCAGCGGACGGGCGACGCGGTCGGCGCGCTTGCCGAGCACCAGGCTGCCCCAGCCTAGCCCGCCCATGAACACCGCCAGCACGGCGGCCGAAGCGGGCGTCGAGGCGCCGAACACCAGTCGCAGCTCGCGCAGCCAGCAGACCTGGTAGACGAGCGCGCTAAGGCCCGAGACCAGCAGCAGCGGGGCGATCCAGTAGGCGTGGCGCGGCACGCCGCGAGCCTAGCATTACTGCCGAGATCTTCGCTGGCAGTAACGCGGGGGCTGCCGTGGCTTGCCCTTGGGGCGCCTCAGCTGGGGCGTTCGGCCGACGCGCCCTCGACCAGCGGCTGGTACTGCTCGATCTGCTGTTTCCAGCGCTTGGCCTTGGCGCCCGAGAGGCGGCTTCGCGCCTGCTTGCGGGCGAGCTTGGCCTCGAGGTTGCGGAGCTTGCGGGTAGGTCGGTGCATAGCGCGCGCATACTGCTCGACCCTGGCCCGCTTCGCAAGCCCCGCGGTCGACGCGGGCGCCAGCGCACTGTAAGGTAGCCTACGTGCTGGCGATCTTGGGCATGCTGGCCTCGCTCGCGGGCGGGCAACGCGCGCCATCGCCGCCTGAAAAGGGCGGGGCAGGTACGGCCGGAACAGGGCTGCCCGCAGCGGATGCCGCCCTGCTAGAGCAGCTGCGCGCGGGCGACGAGGGGGCTTTTCGCGAGCTGGTCGACCGCTTTCACGGCCCGCTGCTGCGGTTGGCGCAGTCGTTTGCGCCTTCGCGCGCGGTGGCCGAAGAAGTGGTGCAGGAGACCTGGCTCGGCGTGCTGCAAGGCCTGCCGAGCTTCGAGGGGCGCTCCTCGCTCAAGACCTGGATCTTCCGCATTCTGAGCAATCGCGCCAAAACGCGCGCGAGCCGCGAGGCCCGCAGTCTGCCCTTTTCGGCATGGGACGGGCCCGACGACGAGTCGTTTAGTGCGGTCGACCCGCAGCGATTCACGGCCAAGGGCAGCTGGGCGGCGCCCCCGGGACGCTGGCACGAGGCCGCGGCCGAGGCGCGCCTGCACGGCAAGGACACCATGGCCCTGCTCGAGAAGGCCATCGACGAGCTGCCGCTCAACCAGCAAGCCGTCGTCACCCTGCGCGACATCGAGGAGCTGCGCGCCGCGGCCGTCTGTAACATTCTCGAGCTCAGCGAGACCAATCAGCGCGTGCTGCTCCATCGCGCCCGATCCAAGGTGCGACGCGCCCTGGAAAAGCACTACGGCAACGAGTAGGCCCTCATGATCACCTGCCAGGAGCTGACCGAAGCCGTCACCGACTACCTCGAAGGTCACATGTCGCTCGGGCAGCGTTGGGGCTTTCGCCTACATCTGATGATGTGCTCGGCCTGCCGCCGCTATCTGCGCCAGATGGAGCTCGCCCGGGTCGCGCTAGCGCATCTGCCCGTCGAGCCCGTGTCCGACACCGATCGCGCCAAGCTCATGCAGCGCTTCCGCGACTGGCGCGACTAGCCCGCTCGCTGCCCACCAGCCGCTCGGCGAGCAGGTGGTCCAGCGACCATCGCCCAGGGCCGAGGATCAGCACGGCCGCAAAGGCGCCGAGAAAGGGCACGGGCGAGGCGCCGATGAAGGTACCGGGATCGTCGAAGATGACGGCCAGCTCGGAGCCGTGCGCGCTCAGCAGGGCCACGACCATGGTGATCAAAAGCGGGATGGAGGCCAGCCGAGAGAGCAGTCCGGCGCAGAGCAGCAGGCCGCCCACCAGCTCGACGCCGCCCACGAAGGGCGCGCTGAGCGAGGGCCACGGCATGCCGAGCTGGGAGAAGAAGCCGACCACGCGGTCGAGGTGGGTGAGCTTGCCGTAGCCGGCTACGGCGATGCCATAGCCGAACAGCAGGCGGATGCCGAGCAGCAGCGCAGGCTCGAGGCGGACCGCCCATTGGGATTGGATCTCCCGGGCTCGGCGCAGCCACGCGAGCCGGGGCAAGGAGAGGGTTGCCTGGGATGTGCTCATCGTCTTGTCCTCCAAAAAGCTCAGCAGAAATGACGTGGGGGTCGTCGGCCAAAGGCAGTGTTCTCGTTCGGCGAAGGCGCCTGGGTCACGGTAATGGCTCGCTGAACATGCCGTCGCCGAGCCAGGCCGCGAACCACTGGGATAGCTCGGTCTCGAGCGCGTCGAGCTCGCCCGACCAGGCGCGCTCGGCCGCCTGTACGGCCTCGGCAATGCTCGCACCGTGGACGAGCGCGCTCAGGGCGGCATGTTGCGGCTCGCTCAGCGCCTGACGCCACACCGTATGCTGGTGGCGCCAAACCACGGCCCACGATGGCCGCGGCTCGAGCGCGGGAAGCGCCTGTCCGTTGCCCGCTGCGTGAACGACGTAGGGAGCCGGATAGTCGAAGGACATGACGCGCAGCGCCTCGGTCATCCGAAAGCGCATCTCAGGCCAACGCTCGGGGGCAACGGCGGAAAGCTCTGCGGCGGCTAGCACGGGCGTGTCCGCGGCCCAGCTCAGCTTGCAGAGCGCGCGCTCGAGCTGCGCGACCTCGGCGAGGAGCGCGCCGCTGGGCCAGCGGTCGGTCCCGTCGAGGTACTCGGGTAGCTCCAGGCCCACGCGGTTCAAGGTGTAGCTGCGCGATGGATGCCGAGCGAAGTAGTCGCGCGCCAGCTCTTCGAAGCGCGGCTTTCCGAGCAGCGTCTGCACCGTGGGGTAGTCGTCGGCCAGCGCCTCGTGCAGCCTCAAGAAGTACATCTCGGCGTAGACGCCCACGCGCTCGGCCGCCGTGAGCGTGGCCGATGGTCGCACCAAATCTAGCGCGGCCGACGAGCGCGCCGCCCGCGCAGAGGCGGACGCGGGACGCGCATCCGAGTCGTCGCGTTCCTTTTCCAGGGAGACGATGCAGTCGAATAGCCGACCTTGCAGCTCGGCCAACGGGCGCTTGGCGGCGAGGACGTCGGTGCTCATGGTCGTGGGCTCACAGCGGTGCCGAGGCCGATCGAAGCGGTGGCGCGAGGTAGGGTGCGCGCGCCAGACCATCGTGCCGCCTGACGAGCTCGCGGGCCTTGAGCACCTCGGCGTGCACCTCGGCAAAGGGCGGGATGCGCTCGTCCCATTCGACCAGGGTGGAACGCCCACCGCTCCTTTGATGCGCCTCGAGGTACAGCGCCCACACCTCGTCGATGACGCAGTCGCTATGGGTGTCGATGATGTGGGTGCCCTTGTTCGTATGACCGGCCAGATGGACCTGCACCACGCGGTCGTAGGGAATCGCCGCCAGGTACTGGCAAGCATCCCAGCCGTGGTTGAAGCTGCTCACGTAGACGTTGTTGACGTCGAGCAGCAGCCCGCAGTCGGCCCGCTCGGCAAGCTCGGCGATGAAGTCCCACTCGGGGATTCTCGAGTCGGCGTACTCGAGGTAGCTCGACGGGTTCTCGAGCACCAGCGGACGGCCGAGAAGGTCCTGCACCGCTTGGATCCGCTCCACCATGTGCCCGAGCGTTTCCGGGGTATAGGGCACGGGCAGCAGGTCGTGGGAGTTGCGGCCCTGGATCCCGGTCCAGCAGATGTGGTCGGACACCCATGCGGGCTTGACGCGCTCGACCAGCCTTTTCAGTCGTTCGAGGTAATCGCGGTCGAGGGGATCGGCCGAGCCTATCGACAGGGATACGCCGTGCATCGCGATGGGGTAGTGCTCGGCAATGCGATCGAGCACCTCGAGCGGCCTGCCGCCGTCGACCATGAAGTTTTCGCTGATGACCTCGAACCAGTCGACCTCGGGCCACTCGCTCAGGATCTGCTCGACATGGGGCGTGCGCAGCCCGATGCCGTAGCCCAGGTGCGGCAGCCCAAAGCGGTTGGCCGATGGCGGTGGCAATGCGCCCATGGCAGTGTGGCTCCGATGGGGGGTGAGACGACCTCGCCCTTCCGGAAGCGCCCGCTTCCAGATGGGCGAGGTCGGGCTAGCTCAGCCGCAGCCGTCCTTGCCGCTGCAGCCGTCCTTGCCCGCGTGCTTGGCCTCGGCCGACTTGAGGTCGGCGGGCGTCGAGGTCGAGGCCTTGGCGGACTCCTCCTTGTCCTCGTCCTTTTGGCCGCAGCCATCCTTGCCGCCGCAGCCATCCTTGCCGCTGCAGCCGTTCCTGGAGGTGGCCTCCGAGGCCGAGCCCGTGGTGGGGTTCTTGGCGCAGGCGGTGAGCGAGCCCGCCGCGAGCATGCCCGCCACCGCGGCCAGCCAGAGCCCCTTCGAGGGCGATCGGTTCGGGATATGGGTGTCGTCGGTCTTGACGTTCATGGCCTTGCTCCTACTTCGGTGTGCGTCGGTTGTGTTGCTCAGTACCGAAGCCGGGCCAGACGTTACGCGGCAGGGGTGGGCTTTTTCGCAAAGGCGGCGATCGCAGCGTAGGATAACGCAAAAAACCGGATAATCTCAGTGGGTTATAGCAACTGGCCTCGTTGTCGTGGACGCGCCGAACCCGCTACTGTACTCCCTACGCGGCATGCGTGATCCAGTCGCAGCCGCACCACGCGCCCAGGAGGCATTCGGGTGGTTGAAAACAATTCGTCAGAGCCAGAGCTAGAAAGGACGCCTGCTCGCCCACTGAGCAGCGACGAGCTCACGGCTCGCCGTCATCTCGCCGAGGAGCTTGCGCTCGACGAAACCGTCGGGCCCGCACCGCCGGATCCCATCGAGCCCCCGGGCGATCTTCCACCCATCGACTGGCAGGGCCTGGGTCTAGAGCCGCTTGCGCCTCGACCGGCTCCAGCGCCTGGACGTGATCGGCGCTCTGTCCGGAAGGACCACGATCCCCTTCCGGCCGCCGATATCGTGGTCATGACCTGGACCGCGGAGGAGTGGCAGGCCCTGCATCACGTGCTCTCGGGCGAGCCGCAGATCTCGCGGAGGCTCAACGATAGCGCTTGGCGTCGAAAGTGGACTCCCTATCGGCGGGATTTCTACTCGGTGTTCCAAACCCTGTGGACGCGTCGCTTGATCTCCAAAGAGCGCAACGAGGCGCTGGGGACCCCCGCGCTCAGCCGCGGCAGCATGCGGTGGGGCAGCTACCGGCTCGTCCAGGTCGCGGGCCAGCGGGTCCTGCTGTTCAAGTCGGACCTGCATATCAACACCGATGGGGCAGGACTGCCGCTGCGGCAGCTCATCGCCCAGATCCTGGAAGACGCTAGGCCCAGCTTGCTGTTGTCGGTCGGGACCTCCGGAGGCGTGCGCGTCGAAGATGGGCTGGGCGACTGCCTGGTCACCAATGCGGCTCGGTTTCGCCTCAGCGACGAGTTCGAGACCGCGTCGTTCAATGAGCAGAGCTTCCGCTCTAGATGGAAGCCAGCGCGACGGCTCCTCGGCAAGGCCGAGCGAATGCTGCTGCCCATGGTCGAGTTTCCCCTCGAGCCGCCCACGCCGCACTACCCCGTGGGCGAGATCCGACCGACCGCGCACACGCCGCGAATCAAGCTCGTCGACGCGCCTATCTTGACCACGGATTTCTTCGAATACGGCACGACCGACAACGATCTGCACCGCCTGGGCTGCTGCGTGGAGATGGACGACGCCGTGGTCGCCATGGTGGCCGAGCAGAGCGGAACGCCGTACGGGTTCATCCGCAATATCTCCGATCCGGTGATCAACGCCGAGCTGCCGCGCCCGCTGCAGATGGCCTGGGCCGTGGTCACCTATCGTCGTCTGGGCGTGTACACCAGCTTCAACTCCGCCGTGGCGACCTGGGCCCTCATCGCAGGAGCCCAGGCGGCCCCCGAAGAATCGGAGGCCCCTGCGGTCGAGCTCGAGCCACGTCCACCACCAGGCTCTGGAGGGAGCTGAGATCGGCAATGGGCTCGCGCGATAACCGGCGTCCTTTCGGTTCCTGAGGAGAGCAATGGCACCTGGCGAACAGCCGCTTTCATGCGACATCCTGGTCCTGTGTTGGGGCCACCTCGTGGGTCAAGACCGCGGCAGGACCCGCTGGGCCGATCCCGTATGGGCCGCGCTGCTCAAGGCCTTCGGCATTGCCCGGACCGACCGTGGAAAGCCCTACGATAGAGACTTCCACCGCGTGTTGGCCGAGCTGTACAACTACAAGCTGCTCCAAGAACGGCGCGATCGCGTCTGGCTACTCCACCCCCCCATCGAAGGCCGCTTCGGTCGGTACCATAGCATTGACGTCGGCGGACAGCGCGTCTGCATCCTGCGCTCCGATCTCCGGCTGAACACGGGCGGCCCGACGATGCCCGTGCTCGCCATGCTCTCCCAGCTGATCGAGCAAGCCGAGCCAAAGCTCGTGCTCTCGGTCGGCTTGGGGGGAGGCGCGACGGCCGAGCAGCGGGTCGGCGACGTGGTGGTCTCGAGCCAAGCTCGTTTCCGCCTGGACGGTGAGCTCAAGACCAGCTCGCTCAACGGCAAGACCTTTGGCGGCCACTGGCAGCCGCGGTCTAGCTGGTTCGGGCAGATGCGCTTCGAGCCACTACAGGATCCCGCCCTCATCAGCCCCTCGCAGCAATATGGGCCGCCCGACGCGCCTGATGAGCCTGTGCGGCCGCCGCCACACACTCCCCGGGTGCGCGTGGTCGATGCCCCCGTGGTCACCTGCCCCCGCTTGACCTCGCACGGATTTTCGCTCAGCACGATTCGCCGAACGGATTCGCCGTCCGAGCCCATGGCCGCCGTCGAGATGGACGGCGCTCCTGTGGCCGCCGCTTGTGATGGCCGCGCCGACTGCGGCTTCATCGTCGGTCTGGCGGTCCCTGCGCTGTACCGATTCTCCGCCGACCATGGCTACAATCTGAGGCGCGCCTGGGGCGACATCTTCATGGCCCATAGCTGCGACGCCGCCGCCGAGAACTGCGCCCAGGTCGTCCGGCACGTGTGCCGCCAGCACGGGCGGGCACCCGCGGCAGACTGAGGCAGGCCTCGTCAGGCACGACGGCGTGGGCAACGGCCGCGCGCGCCATCGTGCATTCGGCAGCTACGGGCCCAGCCGCACGAGCCACGCCCCTGGCACGGCCTCGTCGATGATGGCCGCGGCCAGGTTGGTCCAGGTCCTACAGCGATCGAGGATCCACGAGTCGCTGCTGACCACGGGGGCCTCGTGCTCGGCGAGCACGCGGTCGGGGTTGCGGACGAGCTCGACCTCGGCGAGGGAGGGTCGGTCGGAGAGCACCTCTCCGATGAAGGCGCGGAGCTGGCCGCTGTTGGATACCGGCTGGTCGAGGTACCACTCGATGCGCTCGACGCCGCAGCGGGCGCATCGAGCGGCGATGAGCTCGATGGCCGGGGCCGTCTCCTCGACCTTGCGGTAGGTGCCGTGCATGCTGGCCAGATCGCGACAGCAGCCGTCGCGGCCGACGAGCACCATTCCTTCCGACAGGGCCGTCTCGAGCGTGATGAGCAGGTTGTAGCCGTCGACGGCGATGCGGCTCGGCCCGCCGCGGCCGAGCGCGACGCAGCTGCCCGCTCGTCTGTGCAACGAGGCATCCGAGCAGGCCGAGCGACGCACGGCCGTGCGCTGGCGCTCGACCAAGCTGTGGCGGTCACCCACCAATTTGAGGGCCGAGGGCTCGGCGTAGCCGCGCGATAGCAGCCACGAGTACTCCTCGACGGCGAGCCGCAGCCGGGCGTGATGGCGTTCGGCGAATAGCTCGCGGTCCTTGGGGTGGGCGCCGCGATGCTTGCGCTTGTCGGGCATGCGGTGGATAAGGTAGCCGGTCCCTAGACGAGGTTCCAATCCCCATGCGACGCAAGGTTCTCTCGGTCATCGGCAACGGCACGGCCATCGATCCCGACACGGAAGAGCTCTGCCTCGAGCTCGGCCGACGGGCCATCGACGCGGGCTTTCGCATCGCCTCGGGCGGGCTCGGCGGAGTGATGGAGGCGGTCTCGCGGGGCGCGCACCAATCGGAGCGCTGGCGCGAGGGCGATGTGGTGGGGATCATTCCCGGCTACGACGGAAGCGAGGCCAACCCGAGCGTGGACATCGCCATCGCCACGGGCCTGGGCTTTGCGCGAAACCTCCTCGTAGTGGCCACGGCCGACGTGGTAGTGGCGGTGGGCGGCGGCTCGGGCACGCTGAGCGAGATGGCTCTCGGCTGGCAGCTCGGCAAGCCCATCATCGGCCTAGCTGCCGCAAAGGGCTGGTCGGCCAAGCTGGCCGGTCAGGCGCTCGACGGCCGAGAGCGCGAGCCCGTGCGCGCGGCCGAGACCGCCGAGCAGGCCGTGGCGCTGGCGCTCGAGGCGGTGGGCAGGCGCTGACGAGAGGTCCCCGTGGCAGCCGCGCGTATCGCCCCGCCCTCCGCCCCCCCCACCCGTCTGCCCGCCACCGCCGACTTCGTCGTGATCGGCGGCGGCATCATCGGCCTGAGCCTCGCCCTCGAGCTTCGCAAACGCCACAAAAAAGCCCGCATCGTGGTGCTCGAAAAGGAGCCGCGCTTTGGCGAGCACGCCAGCGGCCGCAACAGCGGTGTGCTACACGCGGGCTTTTACTACACTGCCGACAGCTTGAAGGCGCGCTTCACGCGCGACGGCTGCCGCCGCATGACCGCCTGGTGCGAGGAGCGCGGGCTGCCCATTCGCAAGTGCGGCAAGCTGGTGGTCTGCCGAGGCCCGCAGGAGCATGCCCAGCTGCGGACCCTGCTCGAGCGCGGGCGGCAAAACGGCGTCGCGCTCGAACAGCTCGACGAAAAGCAGGCCCGAGAGATCGAGCCGCGCGTGCGCACCTGCGAGCGCGCCCTATTCTCTCCTGCCACCGCGTCGGTCGATCCCCGCGCCGTCATGGACGCCCTTTGCGAGCAAGCGCTCGCCGACCGCATCGAGCTCGCGCCCGCCACCGCCTGGACGGGCGGGCGCGGCCGCACGGTCTCGACCACGGCGGGCTCTATCGAAGCGGCCTACCTGGTCAATGCCGCGGGCCTATACGCCGATCGCATCGCCCGCGCCTACGGCTTTGCCGAGCGCTACCGCATGCTGCCCTTCAAGGGCCTGTACCTGTACGGCAACGCCTCGGCCGGCTCGCTCGCGGTGCACGTCTATCCCGTGCCCGATCTGGAGATGCCCTTTTTGGGCACCCACTTCACCGTGACGGTGGACGGCCACATCAAGATCGGGCCCACCGCCCTGCCCGCGCTCTGGCTCGAGAACTACGGCGGCCCGCTCGGCGAAGGCCGCTTCTTCTCGCGCTTTTCAGCCCGCGAGCTCGCCTCGGTGCTGGGGCGCGAGGCGCGGCTCATGCTGACCGACCGCGGATTTCGCAAGCTCGCCTGGCGGGAGAGCGCCAAGATGCTGCGCTCGCGCCTGGTCGCGGCGGCGGCCGAGCTCGTGCGGGGCGTGCGCCTCGAGCACTTCGACCGCTGGGGCAAGCCCGGGATCCGCGCGCAGCTGCTCGACATCCAGCGCTCCGAGCTGGTCATGGACTTCTGCTACGAGGCCGACGAGCGCTCGCTTCACGTGCTCAACGCCGTCTCGCCCGCCTTTACCTGCGCGCTGCCGCTCAGCGAGCACCTGGCCGACGAGATCGAACGGCAGCTATACTCGGCGGCATGAAGCTCTACACATCCGAGATCGGCGTGGCCACGAGCCATCCGCGGCAGCTCGTCGACATCACCGACGAGGTGCGGGCCGAGGTGCGGCGCTCCGCAGTGCGGCAGGGCCAGTGCTCGCTCTATGCGCACGGGGCCACCGCGGCCCTGATGATCCAGGAAAACGACGACCCCGCCATCACCCTGGACGTGCTCGACTGCCTGGACAAGCTCGTGCCCGAGGGACGCTGGCGGCACGACCGCATCGACAACAACGGCGCTGCCCACATCAAGTCGGGCGTGGTGGGTCCGAGCGAGTGCGTGCCCATTCGCGACGGACGGCTGGCGCTGTCGACCTGGCAGAACGTATTCGTGTGCGACTTCGACGGGCCGCGCTCAGAGCGGCGCGTGATGGTCACCATCGTGGGCGAGTAGCGCCCTCGTTGCCGAGGCTCCGCACGGGTCCACGACCGCCATGCCCAAGCGCCCACCTAGGCTCGCCCCCGCCGCCTTCCCGAGGAAAACGCCATGAACCCCGTCCGCGCCTTTTTCGCCCAACCCTCCCGCGCCTACCGCAACTTCCAGATCGCCTACACCATCCTGACGCTCAACTTCGTGCTGCCCGCCCTGAGCTATACCTTCTCCCCGCAGACGGCCATGGATCAGTTCCTCGCCATCAACGAGCTTCTGGGCGGCAGCCCCTACACCTTCCCCGAGGCCCAGAGCTTCGTGTGGCGCTATCTAGGCGCGGCCAACGTGATGACGCTCGGCATAAGCTGCTTGGTGCTGCAGCTCAACGTGCGCCGCTTCTATCCCGTGCTCTTTCCCCTGACCTTCATGAAGGGATATGCCACGGCCTGCTGGGCGGGCGGCTGGATCCTGCATCCGGAGTACCGCTTTTTCTTGGCCGCTGCGGTGCTCGATTTGGTGACCTGCCTGGCCTTCGTCTTCTTCGCTAGGCGGGCGCGAGCCGACATCGAAAAGCGCGATCCGGACGAGCTGGTGCCCCGTCCGCTGGGCGCGAGCCGCCCCCGGGAGACTTTAGCGTGATCCACTGGACCGCCTTCGAGCGCCGCTGGCGCGATGCCCTGCTCGCGGCGGTCATTCCCGCGCCGCCCGACGCCGAGCGGCCAGGCCTCGGCGCCCTCGATCTCGCCTCCTTCTGGCAGAGCTTCGCCAAGGCCGCACCGCCCCTTCTCGGCCTTGGGCTGCGCGTGGCCGTGTGGGTGCTCACCTTGGCGCCGCTTTTCCTGCTCGGCAAGCTGCGCCTCTTTCCCAGCCTGGCCGAGCCGCAAAAAGACCGCCTGCTCTGCCGCGCGCTCGGCTCGCGCCTGTACCTGCTGCGCCAGCTCGTCGTGAGCCTCAAGGCCGTGGCCAGCTTCGCCTACTTCAGCGATCCCGCGGTGCGCGCCGCCCTGGACGCCGCAAAGGGCCCATCGTCGGCCCCCGAGGGAGATCCACGTTGAACATCGTCGACGGCGCCACCCTCAAAGGGCCCCACGAGCAGACCGCTGACGCGGTGGTGGTGGGCAGCGGTCCAGCCGGGGCCACCGTGGCCCGCGAGCTCGCCCTCGCTGGGCTCGAGGTGGCGGTCGTCGAGGAAGGCCCCTTCGTCCGCCCCGAGGACTGCCCCGAGGACGGCTTTTCGGCCATGGCCCAGCTCTATCGCGACATGGGCGCCTCGATCATGCTCGGTAGCCCGCCCATGCCCTTTGTCCAAGGCCGGCTGGTGGGGGGAACCTCGGTGGTCAACGGCGCCATCTCGTGGCGCCTTCCCAAGGACGTCTACGCCGAGTGGCTGCGCGCCGATCGCGCGCTCGCGGAAACGCTGGACTGGGCCGAGCTCGAGCGGATCTTTGACGAGATCGAGGCAGAGCTGTCGATCCAACCGACCGAGGAGGCCGTCGCTGGCCCCAACAATGCGCTTCTGGCCCGCGGAGCGGCCGCCCTCGGCCTGGCGCACCGCCCCATCTGGCGCAACGTGCGCAGCTGTCGGGGGCTCGGTCGCTGCCTGCAGGGATGCCCCGAAGGCCGCAAGACCAGCATGGATCGC
>CAYTYV010000131.1:0-14037 GCA_964441055.1 uncultured Polyangiaceae bacterium
AGGCCCCATCGCTCGCCGTGAGCTTGTCCGCCTCGGTCCACTCGCTGCCGCTGCGAACGAACACGTAGGCCGAACCGGACGAGCCGCCGCCATCGTCGTCGCCCGGGGCCCCAACCAGGACCGCGTCGCCGCTGCCGCTGAGCGACACCTCGAGCCCGAACACGTCGCCCGAGGCCCCATCGCTCGCCGTGAGCTTGTCCGCCTCGGTCCACTCGCTGCCGCTGCGGACGAACATGTAGGCCGAGCCGGAAAGCGGCTGCGGAGCGCCATCGTAGGCGGCCCCGATGAGCGCCACATCGCTGGCCAGCGATACCGCCACACCGAACTTGTCGCCCGCCGTCCCATCGCTGGCCGTGAGCTTCTGCGTCTCGGTCCACTCGGTGCCGCTGCGAACGAACACGTACACCGCGCCAGAGCCGCCACCGCTATCGTCGTCGCCAGTCGCTCCCACCAGCGCCGTGTCGCTGGCCAGCGACACCGAGTCGCCGAACTCGTCGTCCTGTGCGCCGTCGCTGGCCGTCAGCTTCTGCGCCTCGGACCACGTGCCGCCGCTTCGAACGAACACGTACGCCGAGCCTGAGTACGGCCCGTTGTCACCGTCGCCATGGGCGCTCAGTAGCGCCACCTCGCCCGATAGCGACACCGAGCCGCCGAGCCAGTCGCCCTCCGTCCCATCGCTCGCGACGAGCTTTGCCTGCTCGGCCCAGATGAGCGGGTCCACCGTGAGCGGGTAGCTCGCGCCCGCATCGTCGATGAGCAGCCGGATAGCCCCGTCCTCGACCTGCATCCGCGCTGCAAGCGCGCTTCCAGCGGCATCGTGCGCGAAGAGCTTGCCGTAGCGCAGAAGTGCAGCGCCGCCCGCGGCCCGCAGCAGCACCTCGCCGCCGTCTCGGCTCAGCTCCGACTCGGCGCTCCCGCCCACGCGAAGCTCGAGCACCACTGCCTCGCCGTCATCGCCGTGCGGCCGCTCGGCAAGCGTGAAGCCCTGCTCGAGGCCGAGCGGACCGTTGAGGTACCACTCCTCGAGCCCGCCTGCTCGGCCGAGGCTCGCCCGATTGCCGCTCGAGCGCACCGACTCGGCCTCGGGCACGCGCTCCAGCGCCCGACCGCGACCGAGCCCGGTCCAGCGAAGCTCCAGCGTCCAGCCAGCCCCGCGGCCGGGCCCCAGCATCAGGCCACTAGCCGACAGCTCGAAGCCCAGCCCGTGCGCTCGGTTCGCGCCGCGCAGCGAGCCCGCCAGCGTTCGCGCGAGGGCATACTCCGGCCCCGCGCTTCGCTGCACGGTCGCGATGCGCGCGGCCTCGTCCGACGAGACTCGCGAGACGGCTTGTCGCTGCGCGCCATCCGCCCACCGCTCCCCAGGCGGCTCGCCGCTGCACCCCCACAGCATCGCCATCGCGGCCAGCACCAGCGCCCCCCGAGCTCGCCTCCTGCCGCCCCACACCGCAATGCAACTCCTGCTCATGTGAAGCCTCCTTCGGGCTCGCGCCAGACCCAACCGGGCCCGTTCAGCCTATCACCGCGCTCGTCACTGCGCTTGCCGCCTCAGGAGGAGTTGGCCCAAGGCCGGAAAAACTCCTCGAGGGCGTGGTTGACCTTGGCCGGCTCCTCGACCGTGACGAAGTGGGAGGCGCCAGGGACGACGTGGACGCGCGCGTTGGGCGCCTTGGCCGCCAGCGCCTCGACGTAGTGCGGCGGGGTCACGCCGTCCTTGCTGCCCACCAAGAAAAGCAGCGGTAGATCCAGCCGCGGCAGCAGCCGCGAGGCGTCGTGTCGGCCGAGCTCGGCCAGCGTGGTCAGGTAGACGCGGTGGTCGTGGCCAGCCACGGCGCGAGCCATGGCGTCGTACATGGCGCGGTCGGTCTGCGGTCCCACGAAGCGCACCAGGCGACTGGCCCAGTAAAAGGGCACGGACGGCACCAACCGCTGCGTCAGCTTTGAAAAGCGCGGCGCCAAGGGCGCAGTTCGCTCCAGCGCCTGCGCAAGCGCTCGGTCGAAGCCGCGAGGGATGCCCATTGCACTGCGGAACAGCTGGCCGCTGCCGCCGCTGATGCCCGCCAGCCGCACCAGGCGCCGCGGGGCGATGCGGAGCAGCTCGAAGCCTACCTGCACGCCCATGCTCCAGCCGAGGAAGGCGGCTTGCTCGATCTCGAGGGCGTCCATCACCGCCAGCACATCGCGCGCGTGCGCGGCTAGGCCCAGGCCTCCCCACTCGGCCGGGTCGGAGCCGAACAGTCCGCGGTAGTCCCATGTCACCACGCGGAAGCGGCGGCTCAGGTGCTCGATCTGATGGGCCAGGCCGGGGTAGCTCACGCCGATGCCGTTGCCGATGACGAGTGGCGGTCCCTGGCCGAACTCCTGCACGGCCAGACGGGTGCGGTCGAAGCTGGAAACCGTGGTGGTACTGTCGGGCGAGAGCATGGATGGCTCTGTAGCCGCAGCCTGGCGCGCGCTGCAAGCGCATCGTCGTTGCATTGCGGCTCGGCACGCGCCAAAGAAGAAGCAGGACCATGGCGCACCACCTGGTGTTGGGCGAGCTGAGCGACTACCTGACGGGCGAGATCATCGCCGACACCCACGACGAGCGCTATCGGCAGAAGGTGGCGAGACTGCTGGTGGAGGACAAGGGCTACGCCAAGGAGCAGATCGCGCCGCGGCTTCGCCACCTGGTCGAGGTGGACGGCCGCCGCCAGCAAATGACCGTCGACTTTGCGGTGTCCGTCGGCGGAAAAGCGGCGATGGTGGTGTGCTACGGTCCCGGCTCCATCGTGTCCCGTCAGCGCCCTAGCCTGGCCCGAGCGCGCACGCTCGGCGCCGCCGTCGTACCGCTGGCCGTCGTCACCAACGGACGGGACGCCGAGGTCTTGGACGTCGAGACCGGCCGGGTGCGCGCCACCGGCTTCGACGGCATCCCTAGCCGCGCCGCGCTCGAGGCCGAGCTCGGCGGCCATGCCTTCTCGCGCCTTTCAGAGCGGCAGCGGACGGGCGAGCTACGCATTCTCATGGCCTTCGACGCGCTGGACTGCTGCTGTGCCCGAGCAGGGGCGGGGCCAACATGAGCCGCCCGCCCGAGCGGCCGCTCGACGTGCTGAGCCGTCGCGGCTTCATCCGCGCTGCGGGCGGCAGCCTGCTGTGGGTGGTGGCTGCGGGCCTTTTGCCGAGCGGCTGTGGCGACCACTCCCCCGTGTGGCGCATGATCCTGTCCGATCCTGCGCTCTGCGCCGCCTGCTCGCGCTGCGCCATCACCTGCGCCGCGCTCCGCGGCGAGCCCCCTGGCCCCGCCCTGGCCCTGGTGAGCCCCGACCGCACCTACCAAGCCCTGCAGTTCGAGACGGCACGCTGGCAGGCGGAGACCTGTCGCATGTGCCCTGCGATCGTGCGCAACGGCCAGCTCGTCTCGCCCGCTTGCGTGGCGCACTGCCCCACGGGCGCGGCCCGGATCGCGGACCGCAGCCAGCCGCCTGAGCACGAGTTCGCCGTGCGCTTCATCGACGCCGAGCGCTGCATCGGCTGCGGCAGCTGCGCCCTGCACTGCCCCTACGGTCACCCCGTGCTCTACGAGGGCAAGGCCCACAAGTGCGATCTTTGCATGGGCCGCGAGCCGAGCCCGCCATGCGTCGAAGCCTGCCCGTCGAGCGCGCTCTCGTACCTCGACTACTGGAGCGAGCAGTCGCCGCGACCCTTTGCCTGGGAGCGAGGCGCATGACCGAGCTCTACGGCTGGGCCGGCCGCATCCTGTGCGTGGATCTCGGTAGCGGCGAGATCCGCGAGGAGCCCACCGAAAGGTGGCTGCCCGATCGCATCGGCGCCATCGGCATCGGCCTCGCCATGCACTGGGAGCGCGTTCCACCCGATGCGCGCGCCTTCGACCCGGTAAACCTGCTCTTCATCGGCGTGGGTCCTTTGACGGGCACTTGGGCGCCCTGTGCGGGCCGCGCAGTGGCCGTCTCGCTGTCGGCCGCGGCCTACCCGGTCGAGCAGGTGGCCCAAGGCTCGGTGGGCGGGCAGTGGCCTGCCGAGCTCAAATGGGCGGGCTACGACGCCGTGGCCATCACGGGCCGAGCGCCCGAGCCGGTCTACCTGTGGGTGCACGACGGCCAAGCCTCGCTCCGGGAGGCCTCGCACCTTTGGGGGATGGACACCTTTGCCACGCAGCAGGCCCTGCGCACCGAGCTCGGCGACGAGCGCGTCAAGGCGCTGGTCATCGGTCCGGTCGGCGAGAAGCTAGGCCGCAACGGCGCGATGATCCACGGCACGGGACACGCGCTCGGCCAATGCGGCTTCGGCGGGGTAGCGGGCAGCAAGAACCTCAAGGGCATCGCGGTACGCGGCACGGGACGCGCGAGCACGGCTACCGAGCTCGCCGACTTCCGCGAGCGGCTGGCTGCCATTCGTCGACTCCTAGCGCTCATGCAGTCGGTGGTGCCCGCCGACCGCGACGGCCGCAGCCGCTGGCGCGCCCGCGAGGGGCTCGAGTGGGAAGGCGGTGACGAGGTGGTGCCCATCGGCCCCATCGCGCCCGACGATCTCTCGCGCCAGGGTCAGCGCCATCACGGCACAGACTTCTACATGAGGGGGCTGCTGCGGCCGTGGCACGTCAAGAACACGGGCTGCACGGGCTGCGTGATGAACTGCTTCAGCGCCATCCGCGGCCGCGATCTGCCCGCCGAGATCCCGCCGCACGGCGAAGCCCACTGCGTGCAGATGCAAACCATGAGCTTCGGGCGCGACCGCGAGGGCAGCCTGGTGGCTCGGGCCTCGCCCCAAGCGGTGTTCGCGGCCAAGCAGCTCGCCGATCTGAGCGGCGCCAACTCCTACGACCTCAATATGCTCTTTCCGCTGCTGGTGCAGCTTCGCTTCGGCGATGGCGGTCGCTACTTCGACGAGCTCGATCCGCATCTGCGCGCGGAGCTGGGCGAGCTTCCCTGGCCCAGCATCGACGCGGGCGGCGACGGCGGGCTTTCCTTCGTGCAGGCGCTGTTCGAGACGATGGTGCACGCCGAGCCCGAGGCCGACAGCCTGGGGGCGTGGCTCAACCAGGCCACCGCCCGCGCCGCTGCTCGCTTTGGCATGATGGACGATCTCTGGACCGGAGCGCACGGCCAGCTCGACGGCTTCGAGGGCTTTCGCGTGTCCTACGGCGCGCACGGCCAGCGCAGCCACTACGGCCCCGAGCGCTACGGCCTGCCCGCGGGGCTTCACTGGGTCATCTGGAACCGCGATCCCAATCGCCACGAGCACAACGGGCTGGTCTCCTGGAGCGGCCTTAGCTGGGAGCAGAAGCAGCGCGTGGCCGAGATCCACTTCGGCGATCCCAACGCCATCGACGATCCCCAGCAGGCCTGGCAGCCCGGTCCTCCCACGCCCGCGCGCATCGAGCTAGCCCGCATGCTGGCCGTGCGCTCCATGCTCAAGGACTCGCTCACCCTGTGCGACTGGGTCTTCCCCAACTACTGCTGCCCCGACGCCGACCGCGAGCACGCTGGCGACCTGGGACTCGAGGCCGAGCTGTACGGCGCGGTCACGGGCGAGTCGGTGAGCGAGAACGAGCTGGACGAGCGCGCCGAGGCGCTGGTGGATCTGTATCGCGCCATCACCGCCCGCAACTGGAGCACCATGGATCTGCGCGGCGGCGAGGGCTACGAGGGAGGCGGCCGCGGCGAGGACCACGGCGGCGACTTCCGCGGCCACGACAACCTCGCAGCCTGGTACTTCGACACCTCGGAGGAGCCTCCCCACCTGGACCGCGGCATGTTCGAGGAGGCCAAGACCGCGTTCTACGAGCGCATGGGCTGGCACCCCGAGCTCGGCAGCGTCACCCGCGCCAAGCTCGCCGCCCTGGGGCAGGAGGAGGTAGCCGACGAGCTAGCCGAGCTCGACCTGCTGCCGCCGGATCCCGAGCCAGCGGAGTAGCTCCGACCGAGGCGGAGCTCCCCCGCCCGCTCGAGGCTCAGGAGCTCGCAGGTACGGGCTCGGGTTGCTCGGCGCCCACGCACTCGTCGTCGAGCTCGCGCCGCGAGCGCTCGGCCATCGGCCTCCAGCCGCCGCGTAGCAAGCGCCACCACAGGATGACCGCGCCTGCGACGAGCTCGACGCACAGCCCAAGCCAACCGCCCGCAACGCCCAGGCCGAGCGCGTAGCCCAGTAGCCAGGCGAGCGGCGGCGTGCACACCCAGGCCAGGGTGACCGCGATCACCGCGGCAAAGCGCACGTCTCCAGCGCCGCGCAGCGAGCAGCGGGCTACGATGTTGGCCGCGTCAAAGAGCTGGAAGGCTGCGGCGATGTAGAACAGCCGCACCGTGGTCGTCGCGAGCAGCGGCTCGTCGGTGAAGGCCGAGGCGATGGGCCCTGCCCCGAGCAGCAGGACCAGCGCGCACAAAAGGGCGTAGCCCGCGCCCAGGGCCATGGCGCGCCACACCACCACGGGTACCAAGCCGTCCTCGTCGGCGCCCACCGCCTGCCCGATCAACACCGAGGCGGCCTCGCCCACGGCAAAGACGCGCAAGAACGATAGATGCAGCACCTGAAGCGCGATCTGGTGGGCCGCCAGATCTACCTCGCTCATGGCGGCAAACATGACCGTCAAGAGCGCGAAGGCGGAGATCTCCAGCAGCATCTGCCCGCCGATGGGCAAGCCCAAGCGCCAGATCCTGCCGAGCTCGGCGGTCCCGCCTCGACCGAGGCCTAGCCCCTCACCGCGCTGGATCGCGATGAGGAAGCCGGCCTCGATGACGTGCGCCATGACCGAGGCCCACGCCGCGCCCCGCACCCCCCAGCCGAGCTCGACGATCAGCAGGTAGTCCAGGGCGATGTTGGCGAGATTGGCCGCGATCGTGGCGCGCATGGGCCAGGTCGAGTCGCCCAAGCCGTAGCGGCTCTCGCGCAGGGCCACGGCCACTAGCGCGGCGGGCGCGGCCAGCACGCGCACGTCGAGGTAGGCCGAGGCGCTGACGGCAGACGCCTCGGTGGCGGCCACCAGCTTGAGCGACGGCGACAGCACCAGCCCCACCGCGATGTTGGCGAGCCCCAGCCCGAGGGCGATGAGCAGCCCCGCTCCCAGCACGGGCAGCACCCGCTCGGTCCGGCCCGCGCCCACGGCCTGGGAGACCAGCACCTTGATCGCGCGCAGCAAGCCGAAGGGAAAGCACAGCAGGGTGAAGGCGACGATGCCCCCAAGCCCCACGCCCGCCAGCGCAGAGGCCCCGAGCCGAGCGACGAAGGCCGTGTCGACCAGCGTCATGACGCTGTAGGACAGCATCGAGACGCCGATGGGCCAGGCCAGCCGCACCAGCTCGGCAAAGGGCTTGCCCTTCCACCGAAGTCGATCGCTTGAGGGATGGCTGGTCATGGTGTGCGTCTCGGGAAAAAGAAAAAAAAAGCCGCGGGGTCCTGCTGGACGCCGCGGCGAGTGGGGGGAGGGGACGATTCGTCTGCGCTAGGTCTTCTGCTCCCGGTCACCCGCTGCGGGCGCTCCATCCACGAAACCGCTCGGCCGGAGACGGCTCGCGGTGGGGATGGCGCTCTGTGTGCACAGGCGGGTCATGGGTCGCTTCCTTCGAAGAAGAGATGGCACGCCGCGGGCAGCTCGTCAAGCGGCAGTGAGCATGCCCTCAGCCTTACGCATTGACCAGCCGTAGCTGGCGCTGGGGCGGGTCGGTCTCGAAGGGCACGGGGTAGCGACCGGAAAAGCACGCGTCGCAAAACCGCCCCCGCCCCGAGCACGGCGGCGCGTCGGGATCGGCCGCGGCCGCAGCCTCGGCCACCGCTTCGCGCAGCCCCTCGAGCGAGAGATAGCCCAGGCTGTCGGCGGTCAGGTACTCGCGGATCTGCTCGACGCTGTGCTTGGCAGCGATGAGCTCGGCGCGCCTGGGCGTGTCGATGCCGTAGTAGCAGGGCCAGGCGGTCGGCGGGCTGGAGATACGGACGTGCACCTCGCGCGCGCCCGCCCCTCGCAGCATCGAGACAAGCTTGCGGCTGGTGGTGCCGCGCACGATCGAGTCGTCCACCACGATGACCCGCCTGCCGCGGAGCGCCCCCGCATTGGGGTTGAGCTTGAGCCGCACGCCGAAGTGACGGATCGACTGCTGGGGCTCGATAAAGGTTCGGCCGACGTAGTGACTGCGGATGAGCCCCATCTCGAAAGCCACGCGAGCGCCCTCGGCCACCCCCAAAGCTGCCGCCACCCCCGAGTCGGGCACGGGGACCACCACGGTCTCGACGCCGTCGTCGGTCACGACCGGATGCTCGGCGATGAGCCGCCGACCGCTGCGCTTGCGCGCCTGATAGACGTGGATCGAGTCGATGTGCGAGTCCGGACGCGCGAAGTAGACGTACTCGAAAAGGCAAGTGGACGGCTCGGCCGAGGCTAGCGGGTGGCTCGAGCGCAGGCCGTCGTCGTCGATGACGATCATCTCGCCCGGCTCCAGGTCGCGCAGCCAGCGGGCACCGATGAGGTCGAAGGAGCTGGGCTCGGAGGCGACGGCGTAGGCCGGCTTTGCCTCGCCGCCCTGCCGCGAGCCCGACACGGGCAGCAAGCCCAGGCACAGGGGTCGAAAGCCCCGCGGATCGCGCACCGCCAGCAAGGCATTCTCCGTCATCAGCACCAGCGAGAAGGCCCCGCGAACCTGGCGCAGAGCATCGACGGCCCGCTCTTCGAAGGACCGGCCCTCGCTGACGGCGATGAGGTGGACGATGGCCTCGGTGTCGCCGCCCGTCTGGAAGATGGATCCGCCCGCCTCGAGCCCGCGGCGAAGCTGGGCGTGGTTGGTCAGGTTGCCGTTATGCGCGATGGCCAGCGAGCCGAAGCGATAGTCGACCGCAAACGGCTGGGCGTCGCGGATGTGGGAAGCGCCCGAGGTGGAGTAGCGCACGTGGCCGATGGCCAGGCGGCCAGAGAGCCGCTCCAGATCGCCAGGCGAAAAGCCCGCTTGCACCAGCCCCATGGAGCGATGCACGAACATCTGCTCGCCGTCGGACGAGATCAAGCCGGCCGACTCCTGACCGCGATGCTGCAGCCCGTGCAAGCCCAGGTAGGCGATGTTGGCCGCCTCGGGGTGGCCGAAGATACCGAAGATGCCGCACACGAAAAGGCCCGTACACCACTCCCGCGGTCTCGGCTAGCTCATCGTGAGCGCGCCGCTGCTGCCGCTCGTCAACGCGCTCGTTCGGCGATCACAAGGCGCAAGGAAAGAGGCGCGGTGGTAGGATTCGGGGGTGCTCGGATGGTTGGAACGTCTCGGTGGCAAGCACCGCCGCGCAGAGCGGGCGCGGCGCCAGGAGCTCCACGGTGATCTCGCGGGTGCGGCCCTGGCGTATCTGGACGCGGAGATGCCCGCCGAGGCGGCCCGTGTGCTGCTGCTGCAGGCCGACGGCGAGCGGGATCCCGAACGGCGGATGGCCCTGTGCGGCCAGGCTGCCCGCGTGGGGCAAGGAACCGAGCACGGCCAAAGGGCGCGACGGCGCAAGGCCCTTTTGGCCTATGATCTCGCTCGGGATGTTGGCGGTGCGGTCATGGCGGGCGAGCTCGGCGGGATCGCGCGCGAGCTGGAGGCTTGCGGGGCTTGGCAAGAGGCGGCCGAGTGCTACGCGCTGCTAGGCGACGAGGGGGCAGAGGTACGGGTGCTCGAGCAAGCGGGAGCCATCGAGCAGCTCGAACAGCGCCTGGGAGAGTCCGCCCAACAAGCGCGCCTGGGACGCGAGCGGAAACGCTTGCTCGCCCGCATCGCCGATCTCGACGCCATTGGCGAGCGGCGCGAGGCGCTGCGGCTAGGCCGCACGTGGCTACAAACGCACGCCGACGAGACCGTCGGGCTCGAGGTCGACCGAGTGGCGGCGCGGCTTTTGGCCGGACCGCTGGTCACCTTGGAGCGGGATGGGGAGCGCGCGCAGTACGCGCTCGGCAGCCAGGTGACCATTGGGCGAGCACGCGCCACCATCGCGGCCAACCATCCCTCGGTCAGCCGCCAGCACCTACGACTGTACCGCCGGGACGGCGTCCCCTTCGTCGAGGACCTGGACACCCGCAACGGCACGACCCTGGCTGGGGCGCGGGTCCGTACCGCGCTGCCCGTTGGCCAAGGGGTGCAGGTGGAGCTCGCCGGGGAGCTGCCGTGCGAGCTTGGCCCGCTCGATGCCGCGGAGCCGCACGGACCGCTGCTCATCGTCGTGGCGAGCGAGCCGTACGTGGTGCCGCTCGGTCCGCTGTCGATCGGGGCATGGTCGCTGGTCGACGCGCACGACGGCGACGACCGCTTCGTGGTGCTGCGCACACCCGAAGGCGGCCCGCCGCCCTTCATGAACGGCTACCAGCTCGGCGCCCAAATCGAGCTGGCGACGGGTGACGAGATCCGCGACCAACGCGATGGACCGGTGGTGCTGCGGGTGCCCCAGCCTGGACCGAGGTAGCGCTCATGGGCTGGTGGAAGCGGCTGTTCGGCCGGGGATCCCGCGAGCAAGGCTCTGACCAGCAAGCGGCGTCGCCGCGAGCCGCGGAGCCCGCGGGCGAGCGGGCTCGAGCGGAGGCCGAAAGTCCGATGCTGGACCGCCTGCGCCGACTCGGCCAGCCGGGCGGCGCAGATCTGAACGAGGCGCTGCACGCCCTGCAAGGGGCGCGCGGAACCCCTGCGCAGTCCGCCGTGCTGGCGGCCATCCTGCGGGCATTGCGCCCAGAGCCCGCCCACGATCCGCTGCGGGTAGCCTGTGCGCAGCTTCTGGCCGAGCGCGGGCAGCCACATCGAGCCCGTCAGCTAGCCGCAGCCACCCGCAGCACGGCCGGCCTCATGCTGGCCGCAGAGCTCTATGCTGCCGAGGGCGACCTGGCCCGGGCCATCAGCTTGCTCGAGCGGGTGCTGGCGCGCGACATCGACGCGCCTGGCGCGCGTGAGCGGCACCAGCGCTGGTCCGCACAGCTCGGACGGACCCGCCCGCAGGATCGCACGGATGACGGCGCCACCGTGCTGGGCGCTGCCAGCCCCGAGGCCCCGTTCCGGCTGCTCCGCGAGGTGGCCCGGGGCGGCGCTGGAACCATCTACCAAGCCGAGGACGAGGTGCTGGGCCGAGTGGTGGCCTTCAAGGTCTATCACCGACGCGGCAAGGACCGCGAGCAGGTCGAGCGCGAGGCCCGCATGGCCGTGCGCTTCGCAGGCCCTTCGGTGGTGCGGATCTTCGATGCCAACCCGCCCGAGGGCTGGCTGGTGAGCGAGTGGCTGCCCTACGGCAGCTTGCGCGATCGACTGCGCGCCGACCGGGTGGCGGAGATCCCGCCGCTCGAGCGCTGGTTTCCACCGCTGCTAGAGGCCTTGGCGAGGGTGCACGAGCAGGGCTTCGTCCACGCCGATCTGAAGCCGGCCAACGTGCTGTTTCGCTCGCCCGCCGAGGCCGTGCTGAGCGACTTCGGCATCTGCCAACCCATCGGCGCCGCCGCCGAAGGCGGCACCATGGGCTACCTCTCGGCCGAACGCCTGGCTGGCGAGCCCGCCGACCCGCGCGACGACGTTTACGCCGCTGGCCGCATCATCGAGGACGTGCTGGCAGCACGCGAGGCCGCGCCCGCAGGCGCGAAAGACGAGGCCCCGCACTGGGCAGAGCTCGCCAGGCAGTGCTTGCGAGAGCTCGACGCCCGTCCGGCCGATGGACGAGCCCTGCTGGCCGCCCTGCAGGCCCGCGACTAGCTAGTAGATCCCAGCGACCTTCTCAGGCAGGCACACGCCGAGGGCACAGAGAACCAGGTCGAAGTCCGCAGCGGCACAGGCGACCTGGGCGGCGCAGTAGTCGTCGTAGTCGCACAGCCGGTAGCAGGACTCGCCCTCGCCGCGGGTCTCGGTAAAGGCCATGCAGCCCCACACGCTGGTCAGCCACACGGCTTCCTCGAGCCGGGTATCGAACAGGCACTGCTCGGCTTGACGCCGGGGATCATAGGCCCACGCCGTGCAGCTCTCGCCCTTGGCCAGCTTCGCGTAGGTGGGCTCGACCGTGTCGAACAGGTGGGTGTAGTCGCAGGGAAAGGGACGGCCGCTGGCCCGCTCGAGCCGCACCCGCAGCTCGTCGTCCTCCTGGGCCCAGCGATGCACGGTGCGCAAGAGGCGCAGCATCCGCGCGTTGCCGTCCTTTTCCAGCTTCGCCTCCCGAAGCGCCTTCCGGATCTCCTTCATGCGGCTCTCGGCTCGCGGGTCAGGCGCGCCTGGCGCACGGCTGTAGCCCAGGCGCAAGAACCTGCGCGGCGTCTTGCTCTTGCAGGTACGAAGGCTTTCCCACAGCGTGGGATTGACCAGCGGCGGACGCTTGGTACCCGGAATTCGGCAAGCGCCGACGGATCCTGGCGGAACCGTACCCCTGGCTTCGTCCGAAGGTTGTCCAGGCCCTTCGTAGGGGAACTGAGTCTTGGCGCAAGCGCCGCTGAGAGCCGACAGCACGCCAGCGGCGACGAGGCCCAGCACGAGGCGGGTGATACGAACCTTCACGGCTACCCCTGTCTGTGAGCGCGCGGTCTTTGCGGTGCGCATCACGCACTCCTCCACGCAAGGCCGATTGTCAACCATCCAGGCGCGGTGGGACAAACGATCTGTCACCGCAGCGGGCGAACATGTCCGCGGGCTCACCGGGCCCCCCTCTCCAGTCGGGCCATCCCGGGGTGCTGGCCGAGCGGCCTAGCCCCGCCGTGCGCGCACTTGACCGTCAGATCCACCAGCGCGTCCACGGCCGCGTCGAAATGCTCTTCGCCAAGGGACTCGGGCGCCAGATCGGGGAACGGATCAGCCGGATCGAGCACCCACAGCGCGTCGTCCTTGACGCCGAGCTCGACCGCGTTGACCTCGAGCCCCAGAGCCTCGCTCAGGCCGAGCGCAGCCTCGGCGATGGCCCCGCGCTGCTCGGCGCTGAGCCCGCTCGGCTCGCCGTGCACCAGCCCGCCCCCCGCAGCCCCGCGCTGCTGGAGCAGGGCCTGCTCGGGTCCGATGCACAAGCAGCGCACCAGCACATCGGCCTCGACGCGCTCCTGTAGCACCATCACGCTAGCACCCGAGCAATTGAACGCCCCGAACAGCGATCCCAGGTCGTGCACGGGAGCCAATCCCGGACCGTTTCCCTTGTCAATCGGCTTGAGTACGGCGGGAAACTTCACGTAGTCCTTGATGGCGTCCCAGCCGAGCGGGTACTCGAGGTTTCGAAGGCAGCGCCCGTGGTCGATGCCGTCTGGATAGGCGTTCTGGGGCAGCATCACCGTGTGCGGCACGCGCAGCCCGAGCCGAGCTGCCACGGACCAGCCGAAGAACCGATCGTAGCTGCTCGCCCAGAACGGGTCGTTCAGGACCGAGGTTCCCGCCAGCGCAGCCGCCCTGAGGTAGTAGCGGTAGTGCGCTAGGCGGTGGCTGAAGCGGTCCAGCAACGCATCGTAGGGGCTGATGTGCTCCGCTGCGGTGCCGCCGATGACGGCCAGCTCGGCCGTCACTGCGGGCCGCCCGTTGCACCGCGCGACAAAGGCCTCGGCCAACGCCTCCTCAGGACCTACCAACAGGCCAATCTTCTTCGGCATGATGCTCTTCCTGCAGACCAGACCGGCTGGACCGAGCCGAGCCAGCCTTGCCGTGGCCGTCGGCCGTCCTCCGCCCTGCCCATGCGGCTCGGCGCGGGGACGACGGACGACCCGCTGGTCCCGCCAAGTGGTGACCCGACGGCCGAGCGCTGTCAACGTTGCCGCTGCTGCGCGGCCGCCAGCGGGCCCCTTCAGGCCTCCTTCACCCCTCTCGCGCCCCCTCTCGCCCACCCCTCGCCCCGCCTCCCACGGCCGACCGCGACCCACTCGGGCACTTCTTCTTGACCTTCGATGCGTTGTGGATAATGTTCCGCCACCGCCTTTTCAGGCGGGTAGCTCAGCGGTAGAGCGTCGGCCTTACAAGCCGGTGGTCGCAGGTTCGAATCCCGTCCCGCCTACTGGGCCGGAGATCTCACTCCTGGCCGCGCCTTGAAAACTGGGGTGGTAGTTAAGTTTGGTTATAACGCCGGCCTGTCACGCCGGAGGCCGCGGGTTCGAGTCCCGTCCAC
>CAYTYV010000132.1:0-14026 GCA_964441055.1 uncultured Polyangiaceae bacterium
GTGGCGCGCCACCAGCCGCACGCGGCCCGGCGGCACGGGCTCGAGCTCGAAGCTGCCGTCGGCCGCGCTCACCCACGGCTCGTCCGTGCGGTGCGTCCGACGGACGACCAGGGGCTCTCCCTCGCGGGGGAGGTCGGGCACGATGGGCATGACCCCGAGCTCGCCCACGGGAATGAGCGGCACGGCGCCAGGCAGGGCAAATGCGAAGTGGTCCTGGCGAAAGCCCTCGATGGCGCTGGTCTCGGCGATGGGCATGCCGTCGAGATCCAGGCCCACCACCTCCAGGGTCGCCCCTTCGATGGGGTCGTCTCGCTCGTCGACGACCTCACCGGTCAGGCTTGCGCCGCGGGTAAGGCCGATCCGCACCTCGGTCTGCCCCTCCTCGAGCTCGACGGCGCTGCGGCTGACGAAGCCCGGCGCGCGCGCCGAGACGGTCGCATCCGTGCTCGCCACGGGTCCGAGCACCACCTGACCAGCATCGTCCGTGCGGCCGTAGAGCGGAAACGAGGATACGCCGCCCTCGACCAGCGCCACGTCGGCCTTGGCGATGCCCGCTGCCCCATCGCCCTCGCCGTCGGTCACCTCGATGCGAATGTGCAGCCCGGGCCGCAGCGCCATGCGCACCGCCTTGACCTCGCCCCGCTCGAGCAGCACGCCGTGTCGGGTGTCGCTGACCAGCTCGCCCCGCTCGGCCCGCAGATCGTAGAAGCCGCGCGGCAGGCCCGCGATGCGCACGTAGCCCTGCGCGTCGGCCACGGCGGAGCGAGCTGGCCACAGCGACGAGCCCGTCACCATGACCCTCGCCCCTGCCGCTGGCTTTTCGGCCACGGCGTCCGCGCCCGCGGCGCCGTCGCGCTCGACAGGCGGCCGGGCCGGCTCGAGCACGGTGACCTCGAGCGCGCCCAATCGCTCCAGCTTGACGAACAGCGGCGAGTCGCCCAGGCCCAGCTGCCCGAGTAGCTTGCGATCGTAGCCGCGCGCCCGCACCTCGACGGAGTAGGGCGGCGGCCCCAGCCGCTCGAGCCGGACGAGGCCTCGGCCGTCGGTGCGGCCCTGGTGCGGCAGCGGATCGGCGCTGAACAGCCGCACCAGCGCCGCGCGGATGGGCTTCTGTCGCTCGTCGAGCGCCACCACCTCGAACTGGTGCGCGGGTCCCAGCTCGAGGCGCAGAGCTCGCGTGCCCGCGCCGAGCACCAGCCGGCTGCTGGCCCGAGCATGCCCCTCGGACTCGGCGATCACCCAGGTCTCCCCGCGAGCGAGCGGCCCGACCGTAACCGTGCCAGCTTCGTTCGTTCGCCCTTCGCCACCGAGGTGGGCGATATCGTCGATCAGGCTGTAGACGCGCACCGCGGCCTCGGCCACGGCCTTGCCCTCCGCTCCTACCAGCGCCAGCTGCAAGGCCGCGTCGCGTGGGCCCGCCTCAGCGGGAAGCGGCGGCGTCGCTCGGGGCCGCCGCTCGCCCGCCCGATCGGCCACGTCGCGCAGCCCCGCGGCGAACAGCAGGCAGACGGCCGCCGCCAGCCATACGACCGGGCGGTCGAGGCTACGCGTCCGCAGACCCTTGCTCGGCATCGATGAGCGCGAGGATCTCCTCCTCCGACAGGATGTGCTTGGAGCTCTTGGCCTTGGCGAAGATGGCCTCGACCAGCTTGGGCGTCGGCTCGAAGCCCCGCTGCTTGAGCCAGTAGATCACGTTGGACTGGCCGGACATGTAGCCGATGCCGACCTCCTGCCGACGGCCGAACATGCCCGCGGGAACGCCCGAGTAGATGCGGTCGGCCAGCCAGGCATCGCCCTTGGCCTCGGCCTTGATGACCGCGGCGGCGTGCACCCCGGTAGCGGTGCGAAAGGCGTCGCGGCCCACCAGGGGGTAGTTGATGGGCACGTTCCAGCCGACCGCCTCGGCCACGGCCGTGCAGTAGTCGAGAAGGCGCGTCAGGTCCTGGTCGTCGATCTGCCCGAGCAGCTTGAGGTTCAGCAGGATGTGCTCCATGGGAGCGTTGCCCACCCGCTCGCCGATCCCGAGCGCCGTGCCGTGCACCCGGTCCGCGCCGAACTCGAGCGCCCACAGCGAGTTCTCCAGCGCCAGCCCGCGATCGTTGTGGCCGTGCCAGTCGATGCCCACCTTGCCGCCCGCCCCCTCGACGACGGCCCGGGTGTAGGTGATCAGGTTGCGCACCCCGTCGGGCGTGGCGTGACCCACGGTGTCGCATAAGCAAAGGCGCGAGGCGCCGTGGTCGATGGCCATCTCGAAGAGCTGGCGCAGCGTCTCGGGGCGGGACCGCGTGGTGTCCTCGGTCACATAGGCCACGGGCAGCCCGGCCTTGACGCCCATGTCGATGGCCTCGGCCGAGCGCTCCAGGATCATCTTCAGATCCCAGTTCTCGGCGTACTGCCGAATGGGGCTCGAGCCGATGAAGGCGTAGATCTCGACGGGCATGCCCGTGCGCTGGGAGATCTCGATCATCGGCGCGATGTCGGCAGGCACGGTGCGGCCCGCACAGGCCACCCGGATGGCGAGCTTGCTGTCGACGATCTCCTGGCACATGCGCAAGCAGTCGTCGAAGGCGCGCTGGGAGCTGCCCGGCAGACCGATGTCGGCGATGTGGATGCCGATGGCGTCCATCAGGTGCAGGATCTCGAGCTTCTGCTCGATGTCGGGATCGCGCACCGAGGGGTTTTGCAGCCCGTCGCGCAGGGTCTCGTCGTAGAAGGTCGCATGCTCGGCGATGATCCGACCGTTCCGACCGAACTCGTTCCAGTCGAAGACGAGGGCGGTGCCCTCCAGCTCAGGCGCGTTCGTCTCGCTCATGGATGCAGTATAGACGCACTTGTGGTCAGCGCGAGAGGCCTCCTTCGCAGGCGCCGAAACGAGCGGCGCGCTGGCGCACAAATGGCGGGATCCATAGGCCTTGTTGCGGCGATCTGATGAGGGGCTTCGAGGTGGTAGCAGCCGTCGACGACCACGGCGGCATCGGCCGGGACGGCAAGCTGCCGTGGACGCTGCCCGGTGAGCTCCATCGCTTTCGGCAGCTGACGACGGCGGTGGGCCCTGGGCTCGCCGCCGCGCCGCTCCGCAACGCCGTGGTGATGGGTCGCAGAACCTGGGACTCGTTGCCCGAACGCTCTCGTCCCCTCGGCCTGCGCTGGAATGCGGTTGTGAGCCGCAACGCTCGTTTGCCGCTTCCCGCGGGGGTGCTGCGAGTCGACGGGCTCGCGCGGGCGCTCGATCTGCTCGACTCCCCGCCGTGGCGCGAGCGCGTGGGCCGGGTGTTCGTCATCGGCGGGGCTTCGGTGTTCCGCCAGGCGCTCGCGATGTCCGAGTGCGCCACCGTACATCTGACCCGCGTCATGGCCTGCTTTCACTGCGACGCCTTGTTCCCTGAGCTCGGACCGGAATTCGCCCTTTCGTGGACCTCGCCAGCGATGGAAGAAGACGGCCTCGGCTACCGCTTCGAGCGCTACCAGCGGTGCGAGCATCCGCCCGCGCGCTAGCGGTCAGCGAGACGACGCCAGCCGATTCTGGCATCCCATCTTCGGGTCAGATACGGTACAGCTGCCTCTGCATGACGAAGGCGACCGACATCGAGCACGACGATGAGCTGGACGCCACGTCCGAGCCTGGCAGCTGGATTGCAGGCAAGTACTGCGTCGAATGCGTGTTGGGCACTGGCGGCATGGGTGTGGTGGTCGCGGCCCGCCAAGAGCCCCTCGGCCGGCTGGTGGCCATCAAGATGATGTCGCACGAAACGGCGGCGGTGCGTGAGGCGCGCGAGCGTTTTCTGCGCGAGGCCCGCGCCGTGGTCGACATCCAGAGCGAGCACGTCGTGCGGGTGATGGAGGTCAGCGAGCTCGACGGCGTCCGGCCGTTCATGGTGATGGAGTACCTCTCGGGCCGCGATCTCGCCGAGGTGCTCGAGCAGGGCGGGCCGCTTTCGGTCGAGCAGGCCATCGGGTACGTGCTGCAGGCGTGCGAGGCGCTGGCCGAAGCGCACGGCTTGGGGATCATCCATCGGGATCTGAAGCCCTCGAACCTGTTCGCGACCGAGCGGCCCGATGGCTCGACGCTCATCAAGCTGCTCGACTTCGGCATCTCCCGGGCGAGCGCAGGTGGGCCAGCGCTCGATGTCGGTCGTTTGACGGCTAGCCGGACCGTCATGGGCACGCCGGAATACATGTCGCCAGAGCAACTGCGGAGCGCCAAGAACGCCGACGAGCGGAGCGACATCTGGGCGCTGGGCTCGACCGTGTACGAGCTGCTCACCACCCGCCCACCCTTCGAGGCCGAGAGCCTGTCCGGCCTGTGTGCGGCCATCGCGGCAGATGAGCCGGTGGCGCTACGTCAGCGTCGCGAAGACCTGCCGGTCGAGCTCGAGCAGGTCGTGATGCGCTGTCTGGAAAAGGACCCCGACCGCCGTTACCAGAACGTCGCCGAGCTTGCCCGCGCCCTCGGGCCGTTCGCGTCGCCCGAGGCGCAGGCCTCCGTAGCGCGGGTCAGCAAGATCGTCGAAGCCGAAAGCCGGTCCGCCAGCGTGCCGCCCGTAGCGCGGGTGGCCGACTCCTCCATTCCACCGGGCCGTGCTGAGGAGCGAGCCACGACCACGCTGGTCCGGCCGAGCCGTACCGAGGAGCGACCCGCGACCACGTTGGTTCTGCCGAGCGACGATGAGTCGGTGGGATTATCGCCCACCATTGCAAAGACGGCGCTCGATACACCGCAGCGGCTCGGCGTGCAGCGCCGATCGACGAAGTGGATTGCCGCCGTGCTCGGCGCGCTTGTCATGGGTGTCGTGGTCGCCGTGGTCGTCGTGCTGTCGGGCTCGAGCAACGAGCCTGAGCGCGACAGGGTCGACGGCTCGAGCACCGCGCTGAGCGGCAGCCAGACGGCATCGCCCGAGCCAGATCGCCAGACCGCCTCCCAGACCAGCTCCGCTCCGCTGCGCGCTAGTGGCGACCCCGCAGCGACCTCGCGCCAGGCCGCCTCAGCCGAGCCCGGCTCGGCCTCCACGGCGACTGCGCTGCCCACCGCGCACACGACGAGCCCTCGGCGCCCGCTCGGCGCACCACCAGCGGGGAACGCCGCGACCGCCAGCACAACCCCAGCCACGACGAGCTCCGAGGTAGTCCGTGATCCACTTGGTGACCGCAAATAGCTCCGCGCTCTGGGCACGCTGCGCCAGCGCCCTGTTGGTGGTCGTGCTCGTCGGTTTGAGCGGGCCTGCGAAGGCCCAGCCGGGCCCGGTCGATTCCATCGCGGCCGAGAAGCTCTTTCGCGACGCCCGCGAGCTGATGGACGCAGGCAAGTACGACGAAGCCTGTCCCAAGCTCGCCGAGAGCCAACGGCTCGACCCGGGCGGCGGCACCATGCTCAATCTGGCGCTCTGTCACCAGCACCAGGGACGGCTGGCGACCGCCTGGACCGAGTACCACGAGGCCTTGGCCATGGCCCGCAAGGACGGACGCGCCGATCGGGAGGAGCTCGCGCTCGAGCAGCTCGGCATCATCGAGCCGCAGCTATCGTATCTGACCATCGAGGTCGCGCCCGCGGCCAAGGTGGACGGGCTGACCGTGAGCCTCGATGGCACGGCCATCGGCGAGGCGGCCTGGGGCACGGCCTTGCCGGTCGATCCCGGCAAGCATCGACTCGTGGCCTCGGCGCCCGGAAAACGCGACCGCCAGATCGCGATCCAGATCGGCGGCAAGCAGCGCAGGAGCGTACGGGTGCCGCCCCTTTTGGACGCCCCTTCCCCAGCGCGGAAGCCGCCCGATCCGGACGCCGTCGACCAAGGACAGGGCCAGCGGATCGCTGGCTGGGTTGTCATCGGAGTGGGCGGAGCGCTGGCAGCTCTGGGCACGGCGGCGGGCATCCTGGCCATCGACAAGCGCGCCCAGAGCGACGAGCAGTGCCCCGACGAGCGCTGCAACCCGGATGGCGTCAGGCTGAACGAGGATGCCCAGACCGCTGCAACGCTAGCCAACATCGGCATCTTCGGGGGCGCGGCCGTGGCCGCGACCGGGCTCGTCGTGCTGCTGACGAGCCCGTCAGCTCCCAAGCCCGGCGAGCCGAGCGACGCAGCCGGGCTTCGCCTCGTGCCCGCCGTAGGTCCGCGCGGTGGCGGCCTGAGCCTCACGGCGCGCTGGTGACGGCCCCTAGCTAGCCCGCGCCCGGGTCATAGCCACGCACGCACCAGGCGCGATAGGCGCTTTCCACGAGAGCGTGACGAACCGTGTGCTGCTGCGCCGTCGTGGCCGTGAAGTCCACCCGAAGCACCTCGCCTGGCACGGTGGGGCTCGGCGTGGAGGTCCAGAATACCGCCGCGGCTCCGCCTACGGGCGCAAAGGGGGCGACCACGTTGGGCTCGGCCGAAGGAGCATACAAGGTGCCGAGCTCCTTGACGCTCGCCAGCCGCCAGTTGCCGCCGTGGTCGGTGAGCTGCGCACAGTGATGGAGCGCGGCCGTCCACGGGAAGGTCTGGTCGGATGGCTCGTATTGCCACTCGAGCGCGGTACGAGGGTCGCGCACGAGCAGCGGCTCGCAGCAGGGCCGCACGGATAGCGGGGCGGTTCTCTCCGGACCTTGCACGCAGCGCGCGTTGGAGTTCGCGAGCCCCGGGTCCACCGCGGCGATCTCTCCAGCATACAGATCCCAAGGAAACGACACGTAGTCGCCATACATCAGCACGTAGGGCCGATTCGACCAGCCGAACTCGGCCGCCCATTGGCTGGGGAGCGTGTGGAGGTCGAACGGCGGCCACAGCAGGTTTTCCGTCCGTCCGTAGTCGGCGAGCGAGAGCAGCTCCAGGACCGTCGGCAAGCGCCAGGGGCTGGGGCAGTGGCCAGCGGCGTCGTTGCGGTTTAGCAGCGCTGCCACCCGTTGCCACTGTAGCTCGGTGACCTGGTCGACGATGATCTCGCCCTGCTGTTCGTAGCTCGGCGTCACGCCCACGATGTCGCCGTCCTCGCCGGGCAAGCACGAACCTCCGTCGCCGAGGCAGCGCGGGGTTGAGTCCGGCCAAATCAATGCCGGAGTCGGGTCGGCCGGGCAGAACGTCGGGGCCCCGCCCGAGCAGCTCGCGCCGCCCTGGCCTGCCGCGCCGCCCGTCGCCGCGCCGCCCGTTGCGGCGCTGCCCGCCGCGGCGCCGTTGCCTGCCGAGGTGAACACCTCGCGATCGTCAATGCCCGCGACCCATTCGCAGCCACAGGTGGCTAGTAGCGCGAGCAGCAGCGCGCGCACCGCGATCTCCTAGCTCCCCAACACGCCGATGCCGTCGTAGTCAAAGCCCTGCGCCCGCAGCCCGTAGCTCGACCAGATGTTGCGCCCGTCGAGCAAGAGCGGCCGACGCATCAGCGATTTGAGCCGCTGGAAATCGGGGTTCTGGTATTGCCGCCACTCGGTGACCAGCACCAGGGCGTCGGCGCCGCGGGCCGCCTCGTAGGCGTCGTCGCATAGCTCGATGCGCTCGCCGTAGAGCCCGCGGGCGTTGTCCATGGCCTCGGGATCGTGGGCGGCCACCTGGGCCCCTTCGCTGAGCAGCGCCTCGATGAGCTGCAGCGCGGGCGCCTCGCGGATGTCATCGGTGCGCGGCTTGAAGGCGATGCCCCATAGCGCGACGCGCTTGCCCCGCAGATCGCCATCGAAGTGCTGATGCTTGAGCTTGCGGGCAAGCACGCCCTTCTGCCGCTGGTTGACCCGGTCGGTGGTCGTCGCCAGCTCGAGCTCGGTGTTGTGCTCGTGGGCGGTGTGGACCAGCGCCACCACGTCCTTGGGAAAGCACGAGCCGCCGTAGCCCGGTCCCGCGTACAGGAACTTCGCCCCGATGCGCGAGTCGCTGCCCACGCCTTGGCGCACGTGGTGCACGTCCGCGCCGACCTTCTCGCACAGCGCGGCGACCTCGTTCATGAACGAGATGCGCATGGCCAGCATGGTGTTGGCCACGTACTTGGTCAGCTCGGCGCTGGGCGGGTTCATCCAGACCACGCGCTGCCCGCTTAACGAGACCGGGTGGTAGAGCCGCGCCATGATGTCGTGGGCGAAGCCGTCGTCCTCGTCGGCGCCGATGACGATGCGATCGGGCCTCATGAAGTCGTTGATGGCGTCGCCCTCTTTTAGAAACTCCGGGTTGGAGACCACGTGGACCGGCTGCGGTGCGTCCTTGACGATGCGCCGCACCCGGGCGTTGGTGCCCACGGGCACGGTGCTCTTGAGCACCAGCACCGACTCCTGCCGCACGCTCTTGGCCGTGGCCTCGGCGACCTTGTCCACGGCGCTCAGATCGGCGGCGCCATCCGAGCGCGGCGGTGTGCCCACGGCCACGAAGACCACCTGCGAGACGCCGATGGCTGCGGTGACGTCGTGGCTGAAGCCGAGGCGCCCCGCCTTGACGTTGCGCTCGATCATGGCGCCCAGGCCGGGCTCGAAGATCGGCACCTGGCCGGCTTTTAGCTGGGCGATCTTGTCCGCGTCGATGTCGGCACAGATGACATCGTTGCCGGTCTCGGCAAAGCAAGCCCCGCTGACCAGACCGACGTAGCCTGTGCCTACCATGCACAGCTTCATCGCTAGCTTCCCTCACGCTTGGACGGCAGTGGCGCCGACGGCTTCATGCGCGGCGCTGCTCCTCCTCCAGTTAGCTGGGCCGCATCGAAGCCCGTGGCCACCTTGAGCTGCTCGGCGGCGCCGATGAGCCGCTGCACCAGGCCTTCGTCGGAGCCGCCGCCGCCCGGCACCACCGCCCACTCCTGGATGGTGGTCTTGCGGTCGGCGCCCGCAATGCCGTCCGCCAGCGGGATGAGCTGCTGCAGGGCCATGACCTCGCGCGCCTGCCTGCCCAGCGATTTGTACTCGACGATCAGGCGCTTTAGCGCAGCCGCCTCGGCGCGGCCCCGCTCGGTGATGGATGCTGCCTCGGCGGCGGCCTCCTGCTGCATCTTGCGGCACTCCGCCTCCCAGGGCTGGACTACGTCAGCGTCGAGCTGCCGCTCGACCTGCAGGGCACGCTCCCTTTGCCGCTCGATGTCCTGTTCGATCTTGGCCACCTCGGCGCGCACGCGACCCTTGGCCTCGGCGATCATGGCCTCGCGCTTGGTCTCGGCATCCTTGATCCGCCGCTCGGTCTCCTGCCGGGCAATGGCCAAGTCGGCCTTGACCTTTGCGAGCTCCGAGGCTTCCCAGTTGCCCGCTTTCTTCTCGGCGGCATCGGCGCGCGCCCGCGCTTCGGCCACGGCGGCTTCCTTGCGGATCTCAGCGCCGCGGATGCGACCGACCGAGCTCAGGTAGTTGGCGTCGTCGGTCACGTTCTGGATTTTGAAGGTGTCGAGCACCAAGCCCATCTTGAGCATGTCGTGCTCGGCCTCGTCGATGAGCTTTTCGGCAAAGGCCACCTTGTCCTGGTTGACCTGCTCGGGGGTGAGCTGAGCCAGCACGCCGCGCAGGTTGCCCTCCAGCGTCTCGCGCGCCACCTGGGCGATCTCGGCGCGGCTGCGACCGAGGAAGCGCTCGCAGGCATTGGCCAGCCGCGGGTGCTCGCCCGGAAGCTTGACGTGGGCGATGCCGTGGATGTTGAGCGGAATGCCCCCCTTGGAGAAGGCCCCGCGGACCTCGATCTCCACCACGATGTTGGACAGATCCATCCAGTAGACGGCCTCGAACAACGGCACCCGCGTGCCGCGGCCGCCGCGGATGGCGCGGTAGCCGACCACCCGCTCGCCCACCCGCCGCTTGCTGCGCCCGGCCAGGATGAGCACCTGGTTGGGCGTGCCCACGAACACCAGGTTCTTGAGCGTGTAGACGATGAAGCCGATGACCACCAGGGCCACCAGGATGACGACGACGACGATAGAGGTGGTCATGACGTGGCTCCTCCCTGCGGTGGTCGGACCGAGGGGCGTCTAGCGCCCTCGCCGCCAGAACGCGGCCCCGAGGCACCTTGTTCCGGGGCCAGCACGCGGCTGAGGTCGATGCCGAGGGCCTTGCAGGTCTCGCCGAGAACGCGGCTGACGGCGGTGGCGTGGCTCGACAGCACGGTGCCGTAGGCCGAATCGTCGCCCGCCACGAGCTTGAGGCGGCCGACCTGCGCATTGGCGACGCGTCGGCCCGCGGCATCGGCCAGGCTGCGCAGGTTCTGCAGCACGTACAGCTCGCGGCCCGCCGTACCCGCTGCGGCCCACTCTTGCGCCACGGCTTTCAGCGCCTCGGCGTTGGCCTTGCCGTCCTCGATTTGCGGTGCGGCCGTGCCCCGCGCCTTGAGCTCCTCGGCCTTGCGGTGGGCCTCGGCGGGCAGCACCACGTCGCAGTGAAGCCGCAGCTTCTCGAGCTCGGCGCGCAGCTTCTGCTCGAGCTGCTCGGCCTTGACCTTCTCGGTCTCGGCCGCCATCTCGGCCTGGTTCTCGACCTCCTTGGCCTGCGCCTCGAGCTTGGCCAGCTCGGTGCGGACGTTGTTGCGCGCCTGGGCCACCACGGTCTCGGCCCTCTTCCTGGCGGTCTCGGCCAGCTCGCGCGAGGCAGCCTCGGCCTCGGCCACGGCCTGGTTGGCCGCGTTCTCGGCGTTCTCGGCATCGCGCAGCATCTCGGCGATGCGGGCGCGGCCCAGGTTCATCAGGTACTCCTGCTCGTCCGAGACGTGCTGGATCTTGAGCACGTCGAGCTCCAGGCCGAGCTTGTGCATGTCGTCCTGCACGTTCTCGAGCAGCGACTCGGCAAACTTGAGCCGGTCCTCGTTGACCTGCTCGGGCGTGAGCTCGGAGACGACCTCCCGGAGCACGCCTTCGAGCGTCTGCTGGGCGGCCTGGGCGATCTGCGACGGATGCTGGCCCAAAAAGCGCTCGACCGCGTTGCGGATGATCATCCGGTCGCTGGAGATCTTGACGTTGGCCACGGCGCGCACCATGAGCGGGATCTGCCCTTGCGAGTAGGCGTTCTCCACCACCACCTCGACCGGGAACAAGCGCACGTCCATGCGCCGCACCGTCTCGAGGAAGGGCGTGCGAAAGCCCCAGCCGTGGTGGAGGATCTTGAAGTTGCTGGTGCTGCCGTCGGCCAGCTTCACCTTGCGGCCGCTGAAGACCAGCACCTCGTGCGGCCCGCAGACGAACAGGAAGCGCTTGATGACCAGCACCGCGATCGCAAAGAGGATGACAAAGCCGACCGCGGCGCCGAGCACCGTCAGCGCTGCCATCAGCTCGTCATCGACGGATGACCCACGAGCGCGGCGCTGGGCCGCGCTCGCCAGTACGGTGACTGCCCCCATGAACTCGTGCATCGACATGCGGCGGACCATACCAGTAGCCGCCGCAGCGCGATAGTCGCCCCGCGCCGCTCCGAGGCGGCTGCACGCCCTCGCCGCCGAGGCGGAGAGCTAGCCGCCGCCGAGCTCCTTGGGCGCCCGACAGACCTGCGCGATCTCCTCTTCCACGTTCTCGACGACCACGTAGTCGCCGCATTCGATGCGCGCCCCGCTGCTCTTGGCCATGAGATCCACGCTTTGGCCGCCGATCTCAATGCGGACCTTGCCCAGTCCTTGCTCCGAGCAGGGCACGATGACTCGGCCCACGTGGCCGACCGCGGTGGTGGTGTCGGTCGCGCCCACGCCCTGGCTCCGCTTGAGCGCGCGGTAGGTCAGCGCGGCGGCGACGCCCGATAGCACTCCCATGACGACCGAGGTCACCACCGTGGCCGCGCTCGGCACGCTGGTCAGGTAGTGCAGCAAGGTGCCAGTCAACCCGAAGCCGAAGGCGGCGAAGATCCAGAACCGCGTCGAGAGAAACAGCGCCACCAGGCCGGGGCCGAAGGAGACGTCCTTGGAGGCCACGACATGGGCGTCGATGGGCGCGTCGGCGTGCGCGTGCAAATCGACGTGGTGATGCAGGTCGGCGTCGTGGTCGAGGTCGGCGTCGTGGTCGAGGTCGGCGTCGTGGTCGAGGTCGGCGTCGGCATCGCCGTCCACGTCGGCGTCTTTGGTGGCGCCGAAGATCACCTGCAGCATCAAGATCCCGAAGCCTACGGCCAGCGAGAACAGATACGCCCAGTGCATGGTGCAATCCTAACCCAAGGGGCAAGGCTGCCCTAGTGTCATGGACGATCTTTCCAGCCTCATGATGAGTTCACGATGGGGGCTCCGGTCGTCGCTACGCTCCTGCCTCTGCCCCCAAACCCCCGCTCTCGCTCGCTGCGGTCGGTCGACTTACGCGACGAGAACGTCGGGCACTTGTTGCTCCTTGGTGACTCGTCCGGGCTCGCCCCTCGATTGGGGGTGCAAGTGGACGCGACGCCTGGCAGGATCCCGCGGTATGAGCGAGAACAAGCGCACGCGAGCAACGCGCGCGAAACAGGGGCGCTGGGTCATGGCGGGCCGCGGCCTGCTCGTGGGTTGCTGGGTCGTGGCCCACATCGGCTGTGCGAGCGCCAGCGGTAGACCGTCGGGCGAGCACCCCGCTCCGCCGCCCCCCATTGCCGAGCCGGCCTCGCCCGTCAGACCTGCGCCCGAAGCGGCACCCGTGGCCGTCGAGCCGTCCCCCTCGGCAACCGCTCCGCCCGCTGGCGGGCCGCCGCCGCCACCCGAGCCGCCCTCGCAGCCCCCGCCGTCGACTGCCGCTCGGCCCGACGGCGCCGCCTGCTCGCTCGCAGCCGAGTGCGCCAGCGGTATCTGCGAAGGCCAGGGCTGCGGCCCCGAGCAAGGCCGCTGCGCGCCGCGCAAGCGCGTGTGCACGATGGATCTGAAGGCCTACTGCGGCTGCGACGGCCGCACCTTCCGAAGCAGCGGCTCGTGCCCCGGCCTACGCTTCACGCGCCGCGGGCCGTGTGACGGGGACGCGGGTCCCTTCTTCTCGCCGAAGCGGTAGCGGCGTTCGCCTGCGCTTACCGAACGCACTTGCCGCTACGGGCACGGCAGTGGCGCGTGGTCAGGCACATGGCCGAGCGGGCGCAGTCGGTATGGGATCCGGCGATGCATTGGCCGTTGCGGAAGGTGCACGCGCCGCTCTGCTCGCAGTTGCGCGAGCGACGACATTCCTTGTTCGAGGTGGTGATGCACTCGCCGTCCTTGAAGGTGCAGCGAGCCCGAGTGGTGCACACCTCGTGTTTTTTGCAGTCGCTTTCGGCGGTGATGCACTGGCCGTCGCGCGGCGTGCAGCGGGCGTCCTTCTGGCAGTCGGGCCCGAGCTCGCAGTCCTCCCGCGTGGCGGCCACGCAGCGGCCGTCCTTGGGTGTGCAGCGGCCGGTCTTGGCGCAGATGCTTTCGGGATCGGGCTCGTCCTCCAAGGATCGGTAACAATGGTGACGGGAAAGGGCCACGCACGACTCCCGCCTCATGTAGCAGCGGCCCTCGCTGCGACACGAGGCGGCGCACTCGGGGTCGAAGGTGCGGTCGGGATTGAGGCACAGCCCTCGCTTGGCTGCGCACATGCCCTGCTTCCTGCAGCTGTCCGATCCCTTGCAGTCGGCGTCGGTGGCCGCGGTGCACTTGTCCTGCTGGGCCGTGCACTTGCCCGCCACGGTGCAGTCGCGCGACTGGCGGCAGTCCTCGTTCGATGCGGCGATGCATCCCCCCTGCTTACCGGTCGTGCATTGACCCTCGAGCTGGCAGCCAGCGGTGTTGCGGCAGGGGTCGCCGTCACAGCCGAGCGGTGCGGCGAGCAGGACGGCGGCGGCGATGGTGGGTGCGACGAGCGATCGAGCGTGCATCATGGGGCTCCCCTCCTCGAGCAAGAGGCGGCTGGCGGTGCGTCGGCGTGCCAGGGCCGCCAGCTCGGCATTGTCGCCTCGGTGCGCCCCGGTTCCAAGGGTCAATCGCTCGCCCTGCGGTGGGCGGCTTGCCCGCGTTGGCCATGGCGAGTATTTGCATCCCCCTGAACGAAACCCGCGGCCGGGGCATCCGGCTCGCGCTGAGCCCGCTCGAGGTGCCGCGGCTGGCGCCCTGGCAGCCCGGCCCCATCCGCGCGCTCGCCCACGCAGGACTCCAGCACCGCCCCGTGCGTCATGAGGGGGGGGGGGGGGGGGGGGGGGGGGGGGGGGGGGGGGGGGGGGGGGGGG
>CAYTYV010000133.1:0-14007 GCA_964441055.1 uncultured Polyangiaceae bacterium
GGGAGGACGACGGGGCGCAAGCCGCGGCGGGCGACTCGGCCGCGGGCGCGAGCGGCGCGGGCTGGGCCCAAGGAGACAGCGTCTTTACCGAGGAGCGGATGCGCGCCGCAGCCATAGGTGACGGCGCGTTTTGCGCTGCTGCCGTCGACGAGGCAGGGGAGGCAGGGGGCGGCGTCGGCGCTTCCATCACCGAAGAGGTCTCGAAGACCGCGGCGGGCGGCTCGGCCGCAGGCATCGCGGCCTCGGGCGACGGCGGTGGGCGAGCAGCCGCAGACGTCACCGCTGGCGAGCCGCCCGAGCTGTCCGCCAGGGGCTCCGCAGGAGCCGGCTTGGACGAGACGGCGGACATGGCCGACGATGGCGCCGGGCCCGACGGCTCGGCGGCCGCTGGTGATGGCGGCGGAGCCGCTGGCGACGGCGGCGGAGATGAGGACTCGGCAGCCGCCGCGGACGGCTGGGCCAACCACGATGGCTCCGCGGCGGCCTGAGGGCCCGGAACGATCACGTCCACGCGGGTCACCTCGTCCCGCCCGACCGGCTGCGGGGCGGGCTCGTCGGCTGGGAACTGTGGCCCAGTCTCGTGGCAAAGCGCTTCCCAGGCCTCGCGCAGCCGGCCGTGCTGCGCCGAGTCGGTCGACGACAAGGCGGCCGCCAGCGCCTCGAGAATTTCGCGGGCCTGCAGCAGATACTCGGGATCGAGCGTGCTGTCGCGGCCGATGCGTCGACGGCGAAACTTCTCGAGCTGCCCGTCCTCCGTCGTGAGTAGCTCACCGAGCAGTCGAGATGCCGCCCTTTTGGCCCGCAGGCCGTCGGAGCTGTCCTCGGGGGCTTTCGTCTCACTCATGCGCTGCTCTCACCCATGGCCTCGGCTGCGTTGCCTTGTCCCAACACGCCGTCGCAACGGCTCTGATGCGACCACCGCTCATCGTCTGGACCACACGCGCGGCGCAATCCACGACAACCACCCTCAACCCGGAGCCTGCGGATCATGCGATTATAACCAACTCACCTGCTCGCAGCCAGCCGTGACCACAACTCGGCCGTGCCACGGACGAAGCCCTGGGCGGGCGCTGTGCTAGCCCTCCTCCTCCCCGCTCGCAGCGCCAGGCTGCGAGTGGCGTCGTCCACCGAGGGCTGCCTGCAGCCGTTGGGGTCGGCTGCGGCGATGCTCTTCAATGTGGCGGACGACCTCTTCGACCGGGGGTGGAGCGCTGGGCAGCGGAGCCGCTCCTACCGGTCGCCGCGCGGCCCGCGGGTCGGCCGGATCGTCGGTCGCGGGATCGAGCAGCTGGCGGAGCCGCCCGACGCGCTTGGCCGTGCGACGCTCCGCCAAGGGGCGGTGCGCGTTGCGGCACATCGGGCAATGGTGGGGCTCGCGGGGGTCCTGCGCGGCTGGGTCTGCCGGGCGCTTGTCGGTCGCGACGCGCTCTGGCGCAAGCCCTCGCAGCTGCAGGTAGTGCTCCAGCATCTCCGAGAACACGTCGTCGACCTCGCGCTCGAGGCTCTGGCAGACGCGATGGAACATGCGCCCCAGCGGTGCGGCCAGAGTCACCGTGGTCGCGGGGTCGCCCGAAGCGCCGCCCGCCCCCTTGCCGTCGTCGCTCATGGCGCTACCGTGCGGCAGCTCGGGTGCGCGCGCAAGGCGAACCGCTTGCAGAGGGCAGCCGGTCGGGATACGCCTCGCCATCGCTGGCGCGACCCGTCGGGACCCCTCCCAGCCATGCACTACCTCGGCATCGACATCGGCAGCCTGTCCTGCGACGCCGCGCTCATCGACGAAGGGGGACGCTGCCTGGCGTCTGTCGTCGTGCCCACGGGCGCGGTCAACCTCAAGGCCATTGAGCGGGCCCGCGCCGAGGTGCTGACCTCGGCTGACATCGCCGCAAGCGAGGTCACGGCCACCGTGGCCACGGGCTACGGCCGCGATCGGGTGCCCGACCGGCTGGCCTCGGTGACGGAGATCACCTGTCATGCCCGCGGCATCAAGGAGCGCTTGCCAGCGACCGAGGTGCTCATCGACATCGGCGGACAGGACAGCAAGGCGATCCGGCTCGATCCTTCTGGCGCGGTCGCGGACTTCGCCATGAACGACAAGTGCGCGGCGGGTACGGGCCGCTTCTTGGAGGCCATCGCGCGCACGCTGGAGCTGGAAGTCACCGAGCTGGGCGCGCTGGACGCCCAGGCCACGCGCGAGCTGAGCCTGAGCAGCATGTGCACGGTGTTTGCCGAGAGCGAGGTGGTGTCCCTGGTGGCGGAAGGAGCGGAGGTAAGCGACATCGTGCGCGGCCTGCACCGCGCCATTGCCGCGCGCACGCTGTCGCTGGTCAAGCGCGTGGCGCGCGATCTGACGGGCTTGGAGGTGGCGATGTCCGGCGGGGTGGCGCGCAACCGGGGCGCGGTGCGGGCCATCGAGGAGCTGCTGGGATGCACCGTGCGGCTGCCAACCGAGCCGGACACCGTGGGTGCGCTGGGCGCCGCGCTGATCGCTCGCGACCGCGCTCGCCGCTCGGGCTAGCCACCTTGGAATGTCGAGCTCCGCCGTGCCCTCGTCGCTTCAAACCGCGGGCGCACCCGCTGCGCTGAGCCGTTGGGTCGCCACGCTGGACGAGCCCTGGACGGCCTGGGAGCAGTGCGATCGCGGCGACTGGCTCATCTGGCTCGCAGCGGTCGAGGGCGTGCCCGTCGCGGCCCTGGTCGACGCCGCGGCGGCCTGCGCCGAGCGGGCCGTCGCCGCCGTCGAGACCGGGCGGGGGCCGCTCGCCGAAGCCATCGCGGCGGCGCGCCCCAGAGCATCGGCCGAGGCCTGCGCTGCGGCTGCCGAGCGATGCCAGCAGATGGCCGCTGGCGAGCGGCCCCAGAGCTACCGCACCGCCGGGCCCGCCCGCTACGCGCGGGCCGCGACCGCCGCCGCCCACGCGGCGCGGGCCGCCGAAGGCTTGCTCTTGTCCGAGGCTCGAGCGGGCGGCGAGCGCGACGCCGAGGGGCGCGAGCGCGCCGCCGCGGTGGGCGCAGGCGCGATGATCATCGTGCCCACCAAGCACCGCGGACCAGCGCGGCTGCCGCTCGACGCGCCCGCGGACGACCCCATGGCCGAGTGGTTGCGCTATGCCGTGGACGCCGCTGCCCAGGCGGCGGTCGACGCCGTTCGAGCGCTGCCGCGCCATCCCGCCGCCGACCGGTCGCTCGGCACCGTCGAGGAAGAGCTGTCCGAGATCGTCTTCGAGCTGCTTGATCCCATCCGCGAGGCGCTGCGCCAAGGCGGCGATGCGTTCGCGGCGCGGCTGACGTGGTAGACTGACCGCGTGGACCTGCAGCCCGGCATTGCGATCTCGTCGAACCTGACCCTGGTTCGCCTGCTCGGCCGCGGCTCCATGGGCAGCGTGTGGGTGGCGAGCCATCGGGCGCTGCACACCGAGGTGGCCGTCAAGTTCATGTCGGCCAGCACCATCGACGATCCCACGCTGGTAGAGCGCTTTTCGCGCGAGGCCCGAGCGGCGGCCCAGCTGAAGAGCCCCCACGTAGTGAAGATCTTCGACCACGGCGTGACCGAGGAGGGGCAGCCCTACATCGTCATGGAGCTGCTCGACGGCGAGCCGCTGTTTCGGCGCTGCAAGCGCGACGGCCCACTGAGCCTGCCCGAGCTGGTGCAGGTCGTGACCCAGGTGTGCAAGGCGCTGGCATCCGCCCACGAGCTCGGCGTCGTCCACCGCGACATCAAGCCATCCAACATCTTCCTGACGGACTCGGCGGGCGAGCTGTTCGTCAAGGTGCTCGACTTCGGCGTGGCCAAGCTCGCTGACGAGCAAGCCCTCGACATGACGACGGACGGCAACGTGCTCGGCACGCCCGGCTACATGAGCCCTGAGCAGTTCACCCATGCCAGCTCGGTCGACTTCCGATCGGATCTGTGGTCGCTGGGCGTGGTGGCCTACCTCTCGCTGACTGGCCAGCGGCCGTTTCCAGGCCAAAGCGTGGCCGAGGTCTTCCGCTCGGTCCAGCGCGCCACGCCCGCGCCGCCGAGCGCCCTGCGCCCCGACCTGTCGCCCGAGGTAGATGCCTGGTTCGCCCGCGCTCTGGCGCGAGACCGACACGCACGCTTTGCCTCGGCCAAGCAGATGGCGCAACAGCTCGAGCTGGCCGTGGGCTTCCCCTCGGCGATGGGCTCCACGCCTAGCCTGGTCGCCTCTGGAGTACACGCGCTAGCCACCTTTCCAGGCACCTCGATCCCAGGCGAGCGCGCCAGCTTGTTCGGCTCCAAGCGGCCGGTCGTGGTGGCGGGGGTGGCGCTGGCGGTCGGCGTGATGGCCGTCGTGGGCGGGCTGGCCTACTTCGCGGGGCAACGCACTTCGGACCCGCCCGCACCAGCGCAGGCCGCGGGCACCGCCGAGCCGACCCGCGGCGCAGAGCCAGCGCCGAGCGACGAGCCCGAGCCATCGATGTCGACGGATACGGGCAGCGCCCCGGCCGAGCAACCGAGCAGCCGCGAGCCGCCCGACCCGCCGCCAACTGACGAGCCGTCCGAGCAGCCTCCGCGCGAAGCTCGCGACGGCGGCGCCCCACCCGCTGCCAGCGGCGCCCAGACCAGCGCGCCCCACACTGCCAGGCCGCCGCAGGCGCCCATGGGAGAGCCCGCCCAGGCCGACGAGCGCACCAAGCGCGCCGCCGAAGAGCTGGGGATCTGAGGGGCCGCGGTCGGAGCGCCGCCCAGGCGACGGGCCTACCCGAGCTTTCGGCGAGAAATCCGCGACGAACTCGGCTACCTTCTCAAGGTGAGGGCTCCCATGGAGCTTAGCCGTGGTCCATCTCGCCAGCTCATCCGGCTCGTCGCGGGCGCGGTCGCGCTGGTGCTGACCCTGCCCGTGCCCGCCCATGGGCAGTCGCCCAGCCACCAGGAGCGCATGCAGGCGGCAAAGCTAGGCGGTGAGGCCATCGACCTGTACGCCGCGGGCGACTACGCCGCCGCGCTGGAGAAGTTCGAGCAGGCCGAGCAGATCGTGCCCGCCCCTACCATCAAGCTGCGCATCGCGCGCTGCCTGGACCAGCTGGACCGCATGCAGGAGGCCGCGGAGAAGTACCGCCAGGTCATCGAGGCCGAGCTGCCGCACTGGGCGCCCAAGGTCCACCGCGACGCCAGGGAAAAGGCCGTCCCCGAGCTGGCCGCGCTGCTCGAGCAGATCCCCACGCTGGAGATATCCCTGCGCGGCCCTGGCGCCGACATCGCCACGGTGGAGCTGGACGGCATCGAGCTCGGCGCCGACGAGCTGCGAGAGCAGCATGCCGTCGACCCGGGCTCCCACGTGGTGGTGGCCCGAGTCGGCGAGCAGGCCGCGCGTCGCAGCGTGACCGCGCGACGAGGCGAGCACTTGGTGGTCAAGCTGCGGCTGGAAGGCGCTGACGAGCCCGAGGCGGACGACGCCGATACGGCCGAACCCGCCCCCGCGGGCGCGTGGATGCCGACAGCAGCCTGGGTCGGCATCGGCGTCGGCGCGGCCGGCTTCGTCTTGGGCACGGCCGCGGGAATCGCCGTGCTCGACGAGGAGGCCGAGCTGCTCGATCGCTGCCCCGATCGCCAGTGCCCGCCCGAGGTGCACGACGACGCCCGCTCCTTCGACGGCTTGCGGGCGGCGTCCACCGCAGGGTTCGCGATCGGCACGGTGGCGCTGGCAGCGGGCGTCACGCTGCTGCTTTGGCCGATCGACGAGACCGAGCCGTCCAACGACGACGCCGACGAGCGGGCCGAGCCGTCCGAGGAGGCTCAGCTGGTGCCCTACCTGGCTCCCGCCGCGGTCGGGCTAGCGGGGAGGTTCTGACCGTGCGACGGGCGGCGTGCTCGCTGAGGCTGGGCCTGCTGACGGTTGGCACAGCGCTGACCGTGGCCAGCTGCTTCGTGGCGGGCTTCGATCTGGCCGAGCCCGCCACCACGACGACCAGCACGGCGGCGGCTGGCTCGGGCGGCGGCGGCTCGGGAGGCTCGGGCGCCCAAGGCGGAAACGATCCGTGCCAATCGGCGACCTGGCCCGACCCGCCCTCGAGCTCCGACCCAGGCCCGGACAACGTCGAGCTGGTGGTAGCTCTGCGTAGCCTGGACTTCGGCGAGAGCTATACGGAGCCCGAGGGGCCCACCGTGGGCTACGACCTCGATGGCCGCTGCACCTGCCAGGGCCAGGGCATGAGCTGCACGGCGCCCGAGTACGCCACCGACGAGATCTGCGACGGCCCCGCTGGTCGGGACAACGCCATGGCCATGTTCCTCAAGCTCGCCCAGGTGTTCACCTCCGAGCTCAGCTCCGAGCGCCAGAGCGAGCAGGCCGAGACCGGCCATTTCTCTGTGCTTTTTCGGGTGCGCAACTACAACGGCCAGCCCAACGACAGCGAGATCGAGGTGGCCATGTTCCCGAGCGGCGGGACGGACGAGAGCTCCTGCGGCGGCGGTGCCGGAGAGCCGCCCCTACCCCTTTGGAACGGCACTGACGCCTGGCCCATCAGCGCCACCGCGCTAAACCGCATCGGCACGGGCGGCGCTGGAGGATGCTCGGGCGGCAGCGTCCAGGGATACGACATCGACAGCCCCAAGTACGTCGACCCGGCCGGTTACGTCACGGGCGGGGTGTTGGTGGCGGGCCTGCCCGACGCCGAGATCGAGCTGCCCAGCGACGGGCAGCGATTGGTCCTGGCCTTCACCCAGGGCTTCATCTCGGGGCAGCTCGAGCAGCAAGGCGGCGCGTGGTACCTGCGCAACGCCCTGCTGGTCGGCCGCTGGCAGGTGGAGGACGTGTTCCGCACGCTGAGCGGCGTGGTCTCGGGCGGGGATCCCTTCTGTACGGGCGACCCGATCTACCAGGCCATCAAGAGCGGCGTGTGCGAGCACCCGGACATCGCTGCAACGCCAGGCACGCCCACCCATCCCTGCGACGCCATCTCCTTTGGCATGGCCTTCGACGCCGACCCCGCCCAGCTCGGCCGGATCTACGAGGTCGAGCCGCCCACCTCCGAGTGCGACCCCTCTGAAGACCCGGCCAACGACACCTGCGAGAACGATAGTTAGCGCAGGGTCATCCTCGATGCGACCGGGGAGGGGGTCCCGCCGCAGGCGGGGGAGGGGCGAAGCCCCTCCACGTAGACCACAATCCCGAATCGCGCGTACTTGTCCCCTCTGCTCCTCCTGGCCTCGCCCTCACCCGCTTGGGGGCGAGGCCAGGAGGAGCAGCATGGGGCGCCCCGAGTCAGAACAGCTTCTTGCGCTTGGCTGACGACAGGATGCCGAGCATCTCGCGGTACTTGGCCACGGTACGGCGCGCGATGCGAACGCCATGCTCGTGCTGCAGCGTCTTGACGATGGCCTGATCGCTCAACGGCTTTTCCTTGTTCTCACCGTCGATGATCTTCCGGATGGCCTGCTTGACGCTCTCGGAGGCGATGTCATCGTTGCCGATGCGCGAGATCGACGAGTTGAAGAAGTACTTGAGCTCGAACAGCCCTTGCGGCGTCTGCACGTATTTGTTCGAGGTGACGCGCGAGATGGTCGACTCGTGCATGCCCACGGATTCGGCCACGTCCCGCAGGATCATCGGCTTGAGGAAGGCAACGCCCTTCTCGAGAAACTCGCGCTGCTTTTCCACGATGCAGTCGGTGACCTTGATGATGGTGCGCCGACGTTGCTCGATCGCGCGGATCAACCACTGCGCGCTGCGAAGCTTGTCGTTGATGAACTCTTTGGCCTTGGGGTCCCGCAGCATCCGCTTGACCAGGGACTCGTTGACGTAGAGCCGCTGCATGCCCCGATCGTTGTCGGTGACGAGAAAGCGCTCGCCGTCCTTGACCACGTAGACGTCGGGCGTAATGGCAATGGTGCGATCGTCGACGTCGGAGAAGTTGCGCGCGGGAATGCTCTCGAGCTTGCGGATCTCCCGCACCGCCTCGACCACCTCGTCCATGTCGATGTCCAGGGCCTTGACGATCGCGCCCAGGTTGCGCCGCTCGACGTCGCGCAGGTGGTGGCGAATGATCGACATCTCGATGTCGCTCATGCCCAGCACCTCGGCCTGAACCAACAAGCACTCCTGCAGGCTGCGACAGGCCACGCCCACGGGATCGAGGCGCTGGATGAGCTCGAGCACCTCGTGGGCGTCATCCGGATGCAGTCCGGCCTCCTCGGCCAGGTCCTCGATGGTGAGCTCGGTTTTCTCTGGCGCGGACGGGGGCGGCTGCGACCCCTCGGCTGGCGGTGACGACGGCTGCTCGGACTGCTCGGCCGCGGCCGCCTCGGACGGCTCCGCTTGGGGCGGGGCGAGCTCGCGCTTTTCCAGCTTGAGGTCCAGGTACCCCTTGTCGTCGAGGTTGCCGATGACCAGCTCGGCGAAGCGCAGCTCGTCCTCCATGACGTCGCCCATCTGGAGCTGCCACATCAGGTGCTCGCGCAAGCTGGGCGGTCTGGTCAGGTTCTGCTCGATGGGCGGGAGCTCGTCGAAGCCGCCCCGAGCGCTGCCGACCGGCTGGCGGAGCTGCTGGTTCTCGAGGTATTTGTCCCAGTCCAGGTCCTGGCTTCGCTGCTCGTCCTGACCCGAGGCCTCGCCAGCTTGGGGCTGCGCGGCGCCTGCCTCGTCGGTTCGCGCCGCGGCCCGCGCCTCCTCGCCCTCGCGTCGGCCGGCTTCGGTCGTCTCCTTGGGCTCGATCCGGTCGTCGGCCAGCACGGGGTTGCCGTCGAGCTCCTTGCGAACTTCCTCGACCAGCTCAAGCCGGGACAGCTGGAGCAGCCGAATAGCCTGCACGAGCTGCGGGGTCATCACCAGCTGTTGGGCCAGCTTGACCTGGAGCTGCATCTTCATTTCCATGGGGTAGCGCGCTCCTTGACTACGGCTCGAACCGGGGTGGCTTCGGCAGGACTCCTTTCTTCTAAGAGTTTACACCAAGAAGCCGCTGGCGGTCTGACATTCGCTTGTAACGCAACCAAACGCGACTAAACGCGACCGAACGCGACCATCGGCTGGCTGCCCCCGGTCACAGCAGCTGGCATCGGGCACTGGGGCGCCGCGCCTCGCGAGCTGCCAAGCGCCACCGGGCGGCCTGCGATCCCAACGCTACGCGCGCACCTCGCGCATCGAGATGCGAGAGCGGTCGGCGACGCCCAGACCGAGCTGGCCAGCGATGGCGATGTAGGTGGGCTTCCGCCCTGCGGCCTCGAGCGAGGGCAGCCCGTTGTCCTGCCGCAGCTCGTCGACCAGCTGCCAGCCCACCGCGTCCAGCGCAACCGGGTCGGTGCTGGCGTACAGCGCCTCGTAGGGGATGCGTCGGTGGGGTTTGCGGTCGAGCGGCCCGCCGTCGTACATGACCTTGTAGGCGTCGACGATGTGCAGCACGACGCGGCTCTTGACCACGTCCTGGGCATACAGCTCGGCGATCTGGGGGCTGGCCTTGTGGGCGTGGTAGGCCGACGGATTGGTGATGGATCCGTGGGTGATGTTCTTGAGCGCGCCCGTGTAGCCGCAGAGCGAGTGGTCCTTGATGAGCGGCACGTTGATGACCGCGGTGGCCTCGGTGAAGGGACGAACGAACTTCGTCTTGATGCCGCTGACGCGGATGGCGTCCATGACGGCGTCTCGCTCGCGATGCACGACCGCGGACACGCCCTCGGGCAGCTCCGAGTCCGGCTTGAGCGCTGAGCCCACGATGCGCGTTCCTCGCAGGAAGGTGGCGAACTGCTCGTAGATGGTGATGTGAGACGGGGGAACCCCAGCCGCCACGACCCCGTGCACGACCTCCAGTATCAGCTCCCGGCTGGTGACCATCTTGCCGCCCCGCTTGCCGCCGATCCCGTTGGGCTTGATGGCCACTCGGTCGTCTGGATGAAGCAGCTGCGCAAAGGCCTCGCCGAGCTCGCTCTTGCCCGTGAGCTCTTGCATGGCGCGCGCGAGCATGCGCTTGGCCGCCGCTCGGGTGGGCCAGAGCTTCTGCGCATCGAGCGTGCCCGAGCCACTGACCTTGATCACTTGGCCGGGCAGCGAGAGCCGCTGCATGTCGCCAGGCGCCTGAGCTGTGGGTCGGCCACCTGGGCTGGCGATGGCGCGCTCACCCAGAGCCAGGCAGGCTCCTGTAGAGGCGGCCGCAGCGAGCAGATGACGGCGAGAGATCCCTTGGCGCGGATACGGACAGTTCGGTCCCATGCGACTCATCGGTAGCTGAACACCTACAGCCTAACACCGATATCTGCGTGCGGAGCCGAAATGGGTGGCGGCCGCCACCCGGGCGCCAGGCGGCCGCCACCGGTCCGTGCGCCAAGCTGCGGAAATCGCGACAGGCTGCGGCTGGCACGAGCTTCGCATTCGAGTGGGGCATGAAACCTTCCATCCGGCAGATAGGTCACGGCGCGCCCGCGCGCGGGCGCCTGTCAGGGCTCGTTAGACGCTGTCGGGCTTGGGCCTGGGCCCCGCTGCTCGGGCGCTTGCTCGTGTGGGTGATCGCCTTCTTGGGGCTGGCTCACGTGGGCAGCGGCGCAGCGGCGCGTGCGCTCGGGCTCCGTCCGCTGCGCGCCGCCGAGCAGGCCGCGCCCGAGCCCGCGGCGGCGCCAGCCCCTGACGGCGGCTCAGCCCAGCCCAAAGCAGGTGTAGACGTGGCGACGGTGCTCGCCGAGCTCGACGCGGGGGTGCGAGACGCGCAGGCGCCGCCCGCAGCCATCACCAAGGACGGGCGGGTGGTCCTCAACCTCGCCACCGAGCGCGAGCTCGTCACCTTGCCCGGCATCGGGAAAAAGCGGGCCCAGGCCATCCTGGCGCTGCGCGCCCGGCTGCAGCGCTTTCGGCGTGTGGAGGATCTGTTGCGGGTGCGCGGCATAGGCTACCGCTCGCTCCGCAAGCTGCGTCCCCTGGTCACCGTTGACCCCCCGCGCGAAAAGTAGGCTAGGGGGACTCGATGGAGGCGGCGTCGCCCGTCGGCGCGGCGTCCGACGGTGGTCGCGAGACTTTCATGGTCACGTCCAGCACGATGCTCTGAGCGGCGATGACCTCGATGGCGCGAACCTCGTCGGGCGCGTTCGGATGGCGAAAGCGCACCTGGTGGCGACCAGGAGAGAGGACGATGGGGCGGCCGATGGGCGTGGTATCGACGTAGTCGCCGTCGACGTACACCTCGGCCCAAGGCTGTGCCAACACGCGTAGGCGGGCTGGACGGTCAGCGATGCCCTGCGCCTCGGCGCTACTGCGGCTGGGCGGCCGATGGGTGACGCGGGCCACGACCAGAGCCGCAGCCAATACCGCGACCACGATCCCTAAGGGTAACGCCAGCTTTCGACGGAGCCGCCGCGCCAGGCCGCGGCGCGGGGGCGCAGGCGCTTCCGCGGGCAGGGACGGCCCATCGACCAGGCCCGTGCTGGCTACCGCCTGAGCGATGAGCAGGTCGGCGGCCAGCGAGCCAGAGCCGCTGCGCACCCGCTCGAGCTCGGCCGCAGCCAACGCAGCGCTGGGGGGTCGATCCTTGGGCGCCTTGCGCAAGCAGCGCAGCACGAGCCGCTCGACCGCGACGGGTACCGTTGGAGCGAGCCGTCGTAGCGGCGGCACCCGCTGGTGCCGAATGCGCCGAGCGATGCCCGGGGCGCCGTCATCGAAGGGCTTTTTGCCAGCGAGCATCTGGTAGAGCAGCGTGCCCCAGAGATAGACGTCGGTGGCGGCCTCCGCAGGCTCGCTAACGATCTGCTCGGGCGCCATGTCGTCGGGTAAGAGCAAGGCCTCGGACGAGTCGGCGCTGGTGGGCAGGTGTCCGCTGCCGTCATAGCCGTGCAGCCGCACCGCTCCCGAGGCGGTGAGCTCGACCTCGGCCGCGCGAAGCTTGCCGTGCACCCCGCCATAGCGATGGATGGCCGACAGGCCGCGAGCGATCTCGACGGCGACCGCCACGGCCAGCCGCGGCTCGAGCCTTCCGGTCCGCGCGAGCAGCTCGTCGAGCCGCACTCCGCCCGAGTCAGCGTAGACCAGGGCCAGGCGAGAGCCGTCCCGCACGTAGTCCACGACCGTCGGCAGCACGGGATGCGCGATGCGACAGAGCGCTCGAAGCTCCCGCGCAAAGGCTTGCTCCAGCTCGGCCGTGAGCTCGACCCCCGCTCGGGTGACCTTGACGAGCACCGCGCGCGCCTCGGGCGCTCGACCGCCGCTGCCAGGCCCGAGCGGCAGCCGACGCTGCTGCCCTCGGCAGATGACCGTGTAGCTTCCCTCCTCGATGGGCTCGCCCAGCAGGTAGTCGCCGACCCGTTGGTCGCTCATGGGACGCGTCCAGAGGGTCGCAGCAAGGACTCGCCCGTCATCGCGGGCGGCTTGTCGATGCCCAGCAGCGCCAGCACGGTCGGCGCCACGTCGCACAGGCTGCCCGCTTCGGCCAAGCGGGCAGCCGGATCGCTGCCGCACGCGTAGATGAGCTCCACCGGATTGGTGCTGTGGGTGGGGTCGGGCTTGCCCGTGGGGTCCTGCATCTGCTCGCAGCCACCGTGGTCGCCCGTCACGAGCAGCGCCCCACCAGCGTCCTGCACCGCCTGCGCGATCTGTCCGACGGCGGCGTCGGCCGCTTGCACGGCCTTTCCGGTAGCCTCCAGCTCTGCGGTGTGCGCCACCTCGTCGGGCCCGGCCAGGTTGACCAAAATGAAATCGAACTCGCCGCTCGCCGCGGCCTCGGCCGCTCGGCGAGCCACGATCGGCATGCTCATCTCCGGCTTTTCGTCGTAGGAGTCGACGGTCGCAGGCGATGGCACCAGGATGCGCTGCTCGCCGGAAAAGGCCGCGTGACGGCCGCCGTTGAAGAAATGAGTCACGTGGGCGGCCTTGGCCGTTTCGCCACAGCGAAGCTGCTTGAGCTCCGCCTGCTCGAGCAGCGCGCCGACGCTGTCGGCCACCTCGGCTGGCGCGAAGGCCACGGGCAAGCCGGCCTGCGGGTCGTGCTCGGCCAGCGCGGCAAAGCAGTGCTCGCGGAAGGCCAGCACCGGCTTGTCGCGATCCATCAGCAGGTCGGCGGCGATCTCCGGAGGTAGCCCCGCCCGCGTCAGCAAGGCCGAGAGCTGGCGCAGCCCGTCGGCGCGGTAGTGCAGGGCCAAGCCCACCTCTTCGCCAGTCCACTCCCAGACCGGCGCGGCGGCAGAGAAGTCGCTCATGAACTCGCCCGCGATCCCGCGGTAGTCGCCGATGCGCGCGGGCACCACCTGGTCGTCGCTGAGCCCCTGCTGGTAGGCCGTTCGCAGCGCGTCAAAGGCCGTCTCCTCGCACGGGGCCTCGGGCCCCAGCACGGGATCGCGCACCACCGCGTGAAAGGCTCGGTGGACGAGGTCCCAGCGACCTTCGGGCGCCATGGCATAGCCTCGCCCCGCGACCGTGCCGATGACCCCTCGCCCCTCGAGGAACTGCTCGAGCCGATCGAGCTGGCCCATGGCGCTTCGGGGCGGGCTGTCGCGACCGTCCAGGATGGCGTGCACCACCACGGGCACCTGGTGGAAGTCGGCGAGCTCGATGAGGGCGTAGAGGTGGTCGGGCGAGCAGTGCACGGCCGCCTCGCTCAGCAGCCCGAAAACGTGCAACCTGCACTCGTCGTACTGCGCGATGCGGAAGCACTGATCGATGACCTCGTTGGTGCCGAAGCGGCTCCGCGCGATGGCCTGGTCGACCGCCGCGCGGACCGGCTCCCCCGCGCGGCCCGTGCCGAGGACGCGATGGCCCAAGGCGCCATGGCTGGCCTGGCCCTCGGCCAGACCTACCGAAGGCCCGCTGGCCGCCAGTCGGGCGCTCGTCCCGCGGGCTCGGAGGGCATCCAGCTCGGGCGTGCGGGCGAGCGCTACGGCATTGCCCTGGCTCTCGGCGCCGATGCCGACGCCGTCGAGCACGCACAGCACTATCGGTCGGGGGCGTGTTCGTTCCGCCATCGCTCCAACCTAACGCTTGCCCAGCTCCGGGCGCAATCGCGCCGAAGCGGCCGCCCCGCCACAGAGCTCGCCGCGCGCCAAGCGCCAGAGCTTTCCTAGTGCGGCTCGAACCCGGCCGA
>CAYTYV010000134.1:0-13956 GCA_964441055.1 uncultured Polyangiaceae bacterium
CCAAATTCCGCGGCCCCTGCTAGGGCGCAACAACGGCCCGTCCATCGGCGCGCCCACTCGTCAAGAGACGGCCTGCGACATCGCCGTGGCCTCGGACCAGGCGGTCTTCGCGTTCTCGGAGGTCAAGATCGGGCTGGTGCCCGCCTGCATCGCCCCCTTCGTGCTGAAACGCATCGGCGAGCGCCACGGTCGGGAGTACTTCATCACAGGCGAGCGGCTGAACGCGTCAAAGGCGCTCGAATGCGGGCTGGTCAACCGGGTGGTCGCGGCTGACGAGCTCGACGGGGCGGTCGAAGGGACCGTACGCGCCCTTTTGAGCTCCGGGCCCGAGGCGGTGAGCGCCTGCAAGCGCCTGGTGCGCGAGGTGGTGGACATGCCGCTCGGCGAGGTGGGGTCCTACACGGCTGATCTGATCGCGCGGCTGCGCATGGGCGCCGAGGGCCAGGAGGGCATGAGCGCTTTTCTCGAGCGGCGCAAGCCCGGCTGGGTGCGCAAGAGCGACAAGTAGCGCCGTCGCGGCGCCGGTTTCGGACTGGACGGGGGGTCCGTTCGTGGTCAGGATAGGAGCGATCCACACGAACGACGAGAAAGTGGAAAAGAAGCTATGAGCGGGCAAAACGGACAGTGGGGCGGTCGCCAAGGTGGACAGCAGGGCTGGGGTCAGGGCCAGCAGCAGGGCTGGGGCCAGGGTCAGCAGCAGGGCTGGGGCCAGGGTCAGGGCCAGCAGGGCTGGGGCCAGGGTCAGCAGCAAGGCTGGGGCCAGCAGCAAGGCTGGGGCCAGGGTCAGCAGCAAGCGGCTGCTTGGGGGCAGGCGGCCGCGGACAGCCGCGAGAAGTTCATCGTCCGCACCTACAACCACCTGTTCGTGGCCATCGTGCTGTTCGCGGCTATCGAGTTTGGCCTGTTCATGTCGGGCCTGGCCGTGCCCATCGCGCAGGCCATGATCAGCACGAGCTGGCTGCTGGTGCTCGGCGCCTTCATCATCGTGGGCTGGCTGGCCAGCGCCACGGCCCACCGCGCCAAGAGCAAGGGCACGCAGTACCTCGCCCTTTTGGGTTACGTGGTGGCCGAAGCGTTCATCTTCGTGCCGCTGCTCGTGGTGGCCAACACCTACGCCCCTGGCGCCATCCAGAGCGCGGCCATGGTTACGCTGGCGGGCTTTGCGGGGCTGACCGGTATCGCCTTCTGGACCCGCAAGGACTTCTCCTTTCTGGGCGGCATCCTGCGCTGGGGCTTCATCCTCGCTCTGGTGGCCATCGTCGCCGCGGTGATCTTCGGCTTCACCCTGGGCACCCTGTTCAGCGTGGCCATGATCGGCCTGGCGGGCGCGGCCATCCTCTACAAGACCTCCCAGGTCCTGCATCACTACCCCGAGGACCGCTACGTGGCCGCGGCGCTCGAGCTGTTCGCTTCGGTGGCGCTGATGTTCTGGTACGTGCTGCGGATCTTCATCGCCTCGCGCGACTGAGCTCCCCGCTCGGGCCCTCCGAACGGCCCCCAGCAACGAACTGCTGGCAACGCGCCGAGCAGCTCGGCTAGGCTGGCGGCCATGTTCAAGCGGATCCTCATCGCCAACCGCGGCGAGATCGCCGTGCGGGTGATCCGCGCCTGCCGCGAGCTCGGCATCGAGTCCGTGGCGGTCTACTCCGAGGCGGACGCCGACTCGCCTCACCTCGAGCAGGCCGACCACCGCGTCTGCGTCGGCGGCGCTCAGAGCGAGCAGAGCTACCTCAACGTCGAGGCCATCCTGCAGGCTGCCGAGCAGACCGAGGCCAAGGCTATCCACCCGGGCTACGGCTTTCTTGCGGAAAACGCGCTCTTCGCCGAGCTGTGCCAGCAGGCCAAGTTCACCTTCATCGGCCCGTCGGCCCGCGTCATCCGGCTGATGGGCGACAAGGCCACCGCGCGGCGCACCATGAAGGCTGCGGGCCTGCCCGTGGTGCCTGGATCGGAGGGCGTGCTCGCCGGACCCGACCAAGCGCTCGAGCTGGCGCGCGAGATGGGCTTTCCCGTGCTGCTCAAAGCCACCGCAGGAGGCGGCGGCAAGGGCATGCGCATCTGCCGCGACGAGGGGGGCCTCGGCGCCAACTTCGAGCAGGCCTCGCTCGAGGCGGGCAAGGCCTTTGGCAACCCGGGGCTGTACCTCGAGAAGTTCATCGAGCGCGGTCGGCACATCGAGTTCCAGTTCATGGCCGACGCCTTCGGCCATGCCGTGCACCTAGGCGAGCGCGAGTGCTCGGTGCAGCGCTCGCACCAGAAGCTGGTCGAGGAGTCGCCCTCGCCCGTCATCGACGCGGCTGCGCGCGCCGAGCTAGGCGCCAAGGTCTGCCAGGGGGTGCGCGCCATCGGCTACGTGGGCGCGGGCACCATGGAGTTTCTGCGCGATCGCGACGGCCAGATGTACTTCATGGAGGTCAACACCCGGCTGCAGGTCGAGCATCCGGTCACCGAGCTGGTCACGGGCTTCGACCTCGTCCACGAGCAGATCCAGGTGGCGGCCAACCAGGCGCTATCCTTCGGGCAAGAGCAGGTGGCGCTTTCCGGTCACGCCATCGAGTGCCGCATCAACGCCGAGGATCCCTTTGACGGCTTCAGGCCTTCGCCTGGAGTGGTGGAGCGCTTTGCCCCGCCCGCCGAGGTGGACGGCGCCACCGTGCGCGTCGATACCCACGTCCGCTCGGGCTACCGCATCCCGGTCTTCTACGACTCGATGATCTGCAAGCTCATCGTGGCCGCGGCGGACCGCGACGGCGCCCGCCAGAGCATGCTCGCGGCGCTGGAAGCCTTCCAAGTCGACGGCATCAAGACCACCATACCCATCCACCTCCAGATCCTACGCGACCCGGGCTTTGCGGCGGGCGACTACGATACGGCTCTGGTAGACCGACTGCTCTGAAAGGCGAGGTGCGACTGTGGCCAAGGTGATCCTCTACCCCATCGGCAGCTCGGTCGAGCAAGCGCTTCCCGAGCGCGACTACCAGCAGAACCGCACCCGCATGGGCTCGCTCAACGACGAGCTCGTAGGCCGAAGGACCGAGGTGCGCGACGGCTGGGGCCCGGAGTACGTCGAGCGGGTCCACGCCAAGGGCAAGATGACCACCTGGGAGCGCATCGAGGCGCTCAAGGACCCGGGAAGCGAGATCCTGCCTATCAATACCTTCGTCAACTACGGCAAGATCTTCGGCGGCAAAAACGGCCGTCCCTCGCCCTCGGCGGGCGTCATCACCGCCTTCGTGCGCGTCGAAGGCCGCTACACCGTGGTGATCGCCAACGACAACACCGTGGCCTCGGGCTCGTGGTGGCCGCTCACCCCCGAGAAGATCGAGCGCGCCCAGGAGGTGGCCCTACGGCTGCGCATCCCGGTCATCTACCTGGTGGATTGCTCGGGCCTGTTCCTGCCCGAGCAGGCCAACACCTTTCCCGGTAAGATCGGCGCGGGGCACATCTTCAAGCGAAACTCATTACTATCGGCCAACCACGTGCCGCAGATCGCGGGTGTGTTCGGCGACTGCATTGCGGGTGGCGGCTACATGCCGATCATCTCCGATAAGGTCTACATGACCGAGCAGGCCTACATGGTGATCGCGGGGGCGGCGCTGGTCAAAGGCGGCAAATCGCAGCAGATCACTTCGCTCGATATCGGCGGGCCCGACATCCACGTGCATGTGTCCAACTGCGCCGACGAGCGGGTGCCCGACGACGCCACGCTGCTGCGCAAGATCCGCGAAGAGATGACGCGGCTGCCGACCACCGCTGCGCCCTACTACCGCTTTGGCGCCGATCCCGCGCCGCCGCGCTATCCCGCGACCGAGCTGGACGGCATCTTCCCCGCCGACTACCGGGTGATGTACGACGTTCGGCAGGTCATCGCGCGGCTCGTCGATAGCTCGCTTTTCTGGGAGATCCTGCCCCAGGTGGGCGAGGAGATGGTGACGGGCGTGGGCCGCATCGGCGGGCTGTACGTGGGCATCATCGCCAACAATCAGCACCTGACGCCGCACCCGCGCCTCAAGGGCCGCTCGCGCCCGGGTGGCATTCTCTATCGCGAGGGCATTGCCAAGATCTCCGCCTTCTCGCGCGCCTGCAATGACGATGGCATTCCCATCCTGTGGCTACAGGACATCTCGGGCTTCGACATCGGCCTGGAGGCGGAAAAGGAGGGCCTGCTGGGCTACGGCTCGGGCCTCATCTACACCAACTCCACCAACGCCGTGCCCATGATCACCGTGCTGCTGCGCAAGGCCTCGGGCGCGGGCTACTACGCCATGACCGGTCTGCCCTACGATCCCATCGTGCAGATCTCCACGCCGATTACCCGGCTGGCGGTGATGGAGGGCCGCACCCTGGCCATCGGGGCCTACAACACCAAGCTCGACGACAACTTCCGCATCACCAGTCACGATCCCGCCGAGCGCGCCAAGATCGAGGCGGGCATGAAGCAGGTCGAAGCGCGCATCGAAAAGGACATGGATCCCTACAAGGCGGCCGGCCAGATGGACACCGACGAGATCGCCGCCCCCAGCGAGCTCCGCCGCTACCTCGAGGTGCTGGCCGAGATGTGCTACCAGTCGACCGGCTACCGCCGCGTCAAGAACCCTCGCATCTGGTCGCTGCACGACATCGCCGTGCTCACCGATATGGGGGGCCTCAAGCGCTAGCCAAGAGCGCACGCCGCGGATCCGCCACCATTTCAATCGCCCCCCGTTCCCGCAGCCCAACATCGATACCGCCCATGCCTACCTATCGCCTCGTCGCCAAGGTGGATCCCCAACCGGGCAAAGCATTTGTCGTCCGCGCGCCAGCGGTGGGCGTGGTCGACGGGGTGCCCGATCAAGGCGTCTACCTCAATCCCTCGCAGGCCTTTCTGTCGCTCGGCGTGCTCAACCGCCGCTACCTCGTGCAGCTCCCGCGCGATGTCCAAGGGGTGGTGACCGAGCTGCTCGTCGACAACACCGCCACGGCGGTGGGCTACGGTCAGCCGCTGTTTCGGCTCAGCCAGGCGCGCGAGCTCTCGGCCAAGGGAAGCTGGCGCGAGGACCGCGCCGCCGAGGAGCGCGAGGCCGACGACCTCATCGCCGTGCCGTCGCCCTCGGATGGCGTCTTCTATCGCAAGCCTGGCCCCGACAGCCCGGTCTACGTCGAGGAGGGGAGCCCCGTCAGCACGGGCACGGTGCTGGGTCTGGTCGAGGTGATGAAGTGCTTCAACCAGATCGCCTACGGCGGCGCAGGCCTGCCCGAGCGCGGCACGGTGGCGCGGATCTTGGCCGAGGACTCGAGCGAGGTGTCCTTCGGCCAGACGCTGTTTCTTGTGCGGCCGAGCTAGGCGCGGCCCTGCCGCAGCCTCAGCGCGCCCGATAGAGCGCATTTTTTGCGTTGCGCGACGTCAAATTTCGACGTAAATTGACGGGTATATGCCCAAGATCATGGTGCCGCGGCTGCTCGTTCCACCTGAGGGCTCGTTTTTTCTGTTCGGCCCTCGGGGCACGGGCAAGAGCACTTGGCTGCGAGGCGCCTTCGCTGGGGTGCCCATCATCGATCTGCTCCACGAGGCCCGCTACCAGGCCTACCTGGCCGATCCCGACAGGTTTGCGGGCGAGCTACGCACCTACCCCGACGCGGGGCTGGTGATCGTTGACGAGGTACAGAGGCTTCCCGCCCTGCTCAACGAGGTGCATCGGCACATGGAGAGTCGGTCCATGCGTTTCGCGCTATGCGGCTCCAGCGCGCGCAAGCTCAAACAAGCGGGCACCAACCTGCTGGCGGGACGAGCGGTGCGCCGAGCGATGTACCCGTTCGTACCGCAGGAGTTGGGCGACGAGTTCGTGCTGGACGAGGTGCTGCGTTGGGGGAGCCTGCCCGTGGTGTGGCGCGCTCCGAGCCGCCAGGAGGCCCTCGAAGCCTACGCGCGGATGTACCTGCGCGAGGAGATCCAAGCCGAGGCGCTCGTGAGGAATCTGCCGGGCTTCGCCCGCTTTCTGCCCATTGCCGGACTGTTTCACGGGCGAGTGCTCAACGTCTCGAGCCTGGCGCGCGACGCTGGCGTCGCCCGAACCACGGTCAACGGCTACCTCGACGTGTTGGAGGACACGCTGCTGGCATTCCGCTTGTCGGCCTTCGAGGCGCACCTGAGGGTTCGCGAGAGAAAGCACCCCAAGCTCTATTGGGTCGATCCTGGCATCGTGCGGGCCGTGCAGCATCGCTTCGGCCCGCCAGGGCCGGAGGAGCGAGGACACTTGTTCGAGGGGTGGGTCGCGACCGTGTTGCGCGCCTATAGGGACTACCGCCGTTTGTTCGACGAGTGGGCCTATTGGGCGCCCGCGCGCGCATCCAAGGTGGAGGTCGACTTCCTGCTGCGTAAGCACGGCGAGACCGTGGCTATCGAGGTCAAGTCTGCAGGCGCCATTGCCCGCCACGACTTTCGCGGGCTCAGAGCCTTGAGCGATCTGGGCGGCGTCGTTCGCCGAATCCTTCTGTATCCAGGCGAGCGCGACATGGCCACCGACGACGGCATCCAGGTGATGGGCTTGCCGAGCTTTCTCGAAGCCGTGGCCACTGGCAGCTTGTTTCCGGGTGAATAGTCCGGACTAGGGCGTGGCGCCTGGTAGCTCGTCCAGCGCGGCCTTGAGCTTTTCCGGATGCTGCGAGCCGATGAGCATGCTGCGCTCTGTGGCGTAGTCGAGCTGAACGCCGCGGTCGCCGCGCATGTTGTAGGCGTCTCCGCGCGCACCGCGGCGAATGCCCCAGCCGCCGTACTCCCCTACGGGGTTATAGGTGCGCACGTAGATCCGCGTCACGCCGCGCAGCGAGATCGGTTGGTGGGACCATTGAAAGGGCGAGAGGCGTACGTACAAGCCCTCGGTGTTGACGATGGTCGACAGGTTCACGCTGGCGGAAAGGAGCACCAACCCCACCGCCCCGAGGAGCATCAAGCCGCCGATCCCGTAGCCGGCCGGCTTGCCCAGCCGACCCCGTATGGCCATGAGCAGCAGCGCCACGGCCACGGCCAGCAGCACCGCGGCGACCCCAGCGGTGATCACCCACATCAAGGTCGGCGCCCGCTGGACCTCCTCGAACAGGATCGGCGCTTGCTCGTTCATGGATCGTCGTTCCACGGCGTCTGCGCAGCTGTGCGATGCTGCCCCTGAATGTCGAGCCCATGGTCGCGCTCGACCACGGCGCTGTCAACGGGCCTGGCGCGGGCAGGAGCGACGAGAAAGTGCTACCATCTAACTGGGCAAGGGTGGTCAGCTGAGGAGGACGGAAGACATGCGCGGCTTGGCTTGGTTGATGCTTGGGGCGGCTTTGCTAGCGGGGGCAAGCTCGGGTTGTGGCGATGGCGAGGGCTTCGGTATCTTCGGGGGCACGGGCGGCACCGCGGGCACCGCGGGCACGGCGGGCACCGCGGGCTCGGGCATCGGCGGCGGCTTCAACATCGGCGGCAACGGTTCGGGCGGAAGCGGCGCGGCGCAGGGCTGCGAGTACGTCGATGTGGTGTTCGCCGTCGACTCCTCGGGCAGCATGCAGGAGGAGCGCCAGGAGCTGGCCGACGTAGTCTTCCCGGCCTTTGCGACCCAGCTGCTGACCATCCCGGGCATCATCAACTTCCGCGCCGCCGTGCTGGACGCCTGTCCATCTCCGGCCAACTACCACACCCAAGGCCGCAACGGCGCCTGCGGCTTCGAGAGCGGCGAGGTGTGGATGACCAGCGACTCGAGCGACGTGGCTGGCGAGTTCGCCTGCGTGGCGAACATCTACGTCGACGACATGAACTGCTCGGGCAGCAACGACGACGAGCAGCCGGCCTGCGCTGCGGTGACCTCGCTGGAGCCGCCCGCGTCGACCGGTCCCAACGCGGGCTTTGTGCGCGATAACGCGCTGCTGGTGGTCGTGACCATCACCGACGAGGACGAGACCCCGGTTCCCCCGCAGACCGCGCAGCAGATCCACGATCGCTACGTGGCGGTCAAGGGCAACCCAGACCACGTGGTCTTTCTCGGCATCGGCGGCGAGGTGAGCTGCTCGGGCGTCTACGGCCATGCCGATGAGGCCACCATGCTAAAGGAGCTGGTGGATCTGTTCGCCGCCCACAACCGCGGTGTCTTCTGGGACATCTGCGATGGCGCGCTCGAGAACGGCTTGGCCGAGGCCTTGTCCACGGTCGAGACGGCCTGCGGCGAGTTCATTCCGCCCAACTGACCGGGCTTCGGTCGGTCAGCCCTCGGGCGGGAGCAGAAACTGTTGGTGCTCCAGCGAGACGCCGCCCACGGGGACGCGCGGATGGCCCTGCTCGTCCACCTGGACCTCGTCGGGCCATTCGAAATCAGGGTCGATGCCGCGGTAGAAGCCGAGGTCGTGCGGGCGCAGGGTCACCCACACCTGCCCATCCTCGTCCAGCGAGAAGATGCGCGGGGTGATGGAGAAGTCCACCTCGCCGAGCCGGGTGCGCAGTAGGTAGCGCGGCACCTCGCGGCCGCTTCCCTCGCGCCGCACTGCGCTGGCGATATCGATCACGCTGTTGAGCTCGATCGGGTGCTCGTCGTTCCAGTCGGCCTGAATGGGCGCGCCCGCCACGAACACGTTGCCGTACTCGATGCCCAGCTCGCGGCAGCGGTAGGCGATCCCGAGGATGTCCTGCTCGCTATCGTTGATGAGACCGAGCAAGGGCGTGTTGGCATAGACGGTGATCCCGCGCATGCGAAGACTTCGCACCAGCGGGGCGTGCTCTGGGCCGAGCTCGGAGGGGTGCAACAGCTGCGTCTCGATCTCGAGTCGGCAGGGCCGGATGATCCGCACCTTGTTGCGGCCCGCCAGCCGCTCCAAGACGGGCATCGCAAAGGCCTCGGGCGCGTGGACCAGCTTGAGCGAGCGCAGTCGCACCGCCACGACGTGCGGGATTTGCTGAATGCGGTCGATGACCTCCAGGGTGCGGGACATCCCCGTGAGCACGTCGTCCTGGCGCGAGAGCACGACGTCGGTCACGTTCGGCTCGGCGCGCAGGTAGGCTAGCGCTTGCTCGATCTCGCTATCGGGCGCGCCGCAGTCGAGCTCGGCGCGTGCCCAGTGGTTGCGCCTGAGGCAAGGCGCGGGCGGGCGGCCCAGGCTCAGATCCAGGTCCCGCTGGTCGCCGAGGCAGCGCGCCTCGAGCACCTCCAGCCAGCCGCGGGTGGTCTCTTCGGTTTTGGCGCGCTTGAGCTCTACCGCCTCGGGCGAGGAGGCCAGCACGCGGGGCCCGGCCAGGATCGCCTCGTCGCCGATATCGGCCATGAAGGTGGCGTCGAGCGTGCCTTCGGCGTTTTGGCGGACGCGCCCGCCGAGCTGCAGGATGGGCGCGAAGGGCTGGTAGTACTCCGGGCTGTAGGGCGTGCGGATCCACAGCAGGCGCGGGTTGTGCTCGTCCTTTTCCACCGCCCAACCGCTGGTGTTCCAGTCGATCTTGCCGATCGAGGTCGCGGTGGTGATGTGCGGGATGGCGCGGTCCGAAAGCCGCATGCGGAGCTCGCGTGCCGCACGGAGCCCCTGGGACAGAGGAGCCCAGTACGTGCGGTTGCCGCGGATGGGGCTGGTCGGCACGAACATGTAGTGCATCTCCGCGCCTGCGGCGCGCAGCGCGTTGAAGAGCGGTATGAGCTCGGTGGCCGACTCGTTGCAGCCCTGCACGAAGGGGGTCTGCACGTAGACCGGGATGCCGCCGCGGACGAGCTGGGAGATCACGTCCAGCGCGCCGATGGAGATCTCGTCGGGGTGAATGAAATGGGTGGCCACCTCGAGCCGCTTGCTGGTCTCGCGCAGCTCGAGGTTGCTGCGGACGAGGTAGTGGATCCACGAGGCTTCGCTGCCCCGAAATAGCTCCGGGTGATAGGAAATGGCGCGCGAGGCCAGGCGAAGCGTTTGCAGGTGCGGGACCTTGGCGAGCTCGGCGATGGCATAGCGCAGGGTAGCCCGGTTCATGAAGGGGTCGCCGCCCGTCAGCACGACCTCCTTTACCGCGGGAGCCTCGCGCAGGTAGGCGACGGCCTGCTGGACGTGCACCTTGGAGGGCGCCTTCTGGTTGCGGCACTCCTTGTGCTTGCGAAAGCAGAAGCGGCAGTAGACCGGGCAGGACATGTTCATCACGAAGATGACCCGGTTGCGGTACATCTGCTCGACGATGCCGCGGAAGAACTGCCCCACCCAGGTGTGGATCTCGCCGTCGAGGTCGAGCTCGTCGACAAAGGGGTAGTATTGCCGCGCAATGGCGGGCGAAAGGCGCATCTGGCGGATGGTGTGCTGAGAGAGGCGCACGGGGTAGAGGTCCAGGATCTGCTGCATGCGCTCGCGCTCGCTTGGGGGGACGCTCGTGTTGGTCAGCTCTTCGAGCTGGTCCACGCGCTTGATCGGGACCGAGCCCGCTCCTGGCACCAGCACCTCGAGGACCTCGAGCAGCAGGGGATAGGGCAGGCTGAGGCCGCCCAGCTCGATGGGACCGCCCTGGCCGCCGCTGGCCCGCTCCAGGTGGCCGACCAGCTCGGTCAACAGCTCCTGCGAGCGACCGACATAGCCCGTGCGCTCGAGCAGCGCGGCAAAGCGCTCTTCGCCCGTGGTGCCGCCGAGCAGCTCGCGGAAGGATCGGTCGACCAGCGGCACATCGCAGAAGTGCTCGAGGAAGTAGACGAGGCGCTCGCGGACCGCGCGCAGGCTGACGGTGGTCTGCTGGAGGGCAGGGCGAAAGGTCACGGCGATGCTGTCGTCGACCAGGGTCACGGCACACCTCCCTACCGATCTTGTGACACGCCCGCGCGCGCAAGTGTACCCGAAGCGGCGCGGTGCCTCATTCGGGCTACAGCAGATGGGCGTCGACGAAGTCGGGGTTCAGCTTCTTCAGGATGCGCACCATGTTGTTGAGCTGCACCTGCACGGTGCCCTCGTAGATCTCGATGATGCGGTTGTCTCGGTAGCGGCGCTCGACGTTCTGGTCCAGGAAGTAGCCGTAGCCGCCGAAGATGGTGATGGCGTCGTCCAGCACCTGCTTGGCGGTCTCGGGCACGTAGTGCTTGACCATGGAGGTGTAGAGCGGCACCACGTGCTTGGTCTTCTTGGACTGCTGATCGCACAGCCAGGCGGCGTGGTAGGTGGCCCACTTGGCCGACTGGATGCGGCTCCACATGCGGGCGAGCAGGTGACCGATGCCCTGGAAGTCGACGATGGGCTTACCGAACTGCATTCGCCCCTTGGCGTGCCCGAGCGCCTCGAGAAAGGCGCCTTCGGCAATGCCCAGCGACTGGGCGGCGATCTCGATGCGGCTCTGATCGAGGAAGTCGAGCACGTTGAGCAGGCCGCGTCCGGGCTCGCCGAGCACGTTGTCGGCGGGCACGGCGAGGTTCTTGAAGACGACCTCGCCGCTGGAGATCATGCGCTGGCCCATCTTGTTGGGGATCTCGCTCACCTCCAGCTCGCCGCCCAACCAGCGCTTCGGATCGCGCTCCACGAGCACGGTGGTCATGCCCTGGCCCGGCTTGGCCTCGGGGTCCTGCTGGCAGAGCGCGATGAAGAAGTCGGCGTAGGCCGCATTGGTGGTGAAGATCTTGGTGCCATTGAGGACCACGCGGTCCCCTTCGTGCCTTACGGTGGTGGCCATGCGGGTCAGATCCGAGCCGCGGTCGGGCTCGGTGAGCGAGATGGCCGAGACCCACTCGCCGCGGACGAGCGGCGCCAAAAAGCGCTGGTGCTGCTCGGGCGTGCCGAAGATCTTGACGATCTTGGCGGGCAAAAAGGCCAGGTGAAGGGCCAGGCCGATACCCGAGTCGGCCTTGCACAGCTCCTCGATGACGAGCGCGTTCTCGGTCACGCCGAGCTCGCCGCCGCCCACCTCGGCCGGGTAGTCCAAGCCGATGAAGCCGAGCTCGGCGGCCTGGCGGTAGAGCGCCGCGGGAAACTCGTGGCCCAGCTCGTACTGCTCGGCCCGCTCCTTGGTGAACTCGCCGCGGGCAAACTCGCGCGCGGCCTGCTTGATGTCCCGTTGCTCACGGCTGAGGGCGAAGTCCATGGGCGTTGCTCCTGAAGGCTATGGTGCCAAGGGCTGGTCTTGCCGCTATCGCGGCAGCAGGCGCTCCTGCAACAGCGGCAGGACCTCGAGCAGATCGGCGACGATGCCGTAGTGGGCCACGTCGAAGATGGGCGCTGCGGGATCGCGGTTGACCGCGATGATGGTCTCCGCGCCGCTTATGCCTGCCACGTGCTGGTAGGCGCCGCTTATGCCGAGCGCGATGTAGAGCTTGGGCCGCACGACTCGGCCCGAGGTGCCGACTTGGCGGCTCTTGGGCAGCCAGCCCTTGTCGGCCACGGGGCGCGAGCAGCTCAGGGTGGCGCCGATGGCTCGGGCAAAGGCCTCGACCGCGGGCAGGTTGTCGGGCCCGCCGAGTCCGCGGCCCACCGAGACCAGGATCGAGGCGGCGCCGATGTCCACGTCCTCGGTCTCGGCCTCGAGATAGCCGAGGAGCTCGCGGCCGCGGCACGCCGTCCAGTCGACCGCGGCCACGGGCTCGATGGTTGCGGATTTGTCGGGTGCGGCGCCTGCGGTGACGGCGCCTGGTCGGATGGTCATGAGCGGCGTGCGGCTCGCTTGGAGCCGAAGCTGCTCGTGCACCTTGCCGCCGTAGAGGTGGCGGACGAGCTCGAGCCCAGCGTCGGCACGGCGCGCCTCGAGGCAGTCGGTGGCAAGCGCAGCGCCGAGCCGCGCCGCGAGCGCAGGGGCCAGATCCATGCCCGCGGCAGAGTGGGCGAGCAGCACCAGGGCGGGCTTTCGCGCGCGGCAAAGCGCGTCGAGCGCCACCAGGTAGGCGTCCGCATTGTAATCGCGAAGCTCGGGCGCGTCGGACAGCAGCACGGTGTCGGCCCAGGCGCTCAAGCTCTGCGCCATAGGCTCGCACTGGTGGCCCAATAGCGCGCAGGCAACCGGCTGGCCCGCGGGCGTAGCCAGCGCCGAGGCCAGGGTCAGAAGCTCGAAAGTGGCATCGCAAAGGGCGCCCTGGCGATGCTCGGCAAGGACCAACACCTCGTTCATCAGCCCAGCCCTCCCTTTTCGCGGATGATCTGGGCGGCCTGCTCGCCGATGGCCTCCAGGCTGCCCGTGAGCATCTCGGCGCGGGGCTCGGCCGTGGGCAGGCTGATCTGGCGCCAGCCCACGCCCGAGCCAGCGTGGCCGATCTCGTCAGGGCTCAGGCCCAGCTCCTCGGCATCGAGCTCTTCGATGGCCACCTTGCGCACCTTGCGGATGCCCATGACCGAGACGTAGCGCGGCTCGTTGATCCCGGTCTGCACCGTGACCAGCGCGGGCAGCGGGAGCGAGACCTTCTCGTGGGTGTTCGACTCGAGCTCGCGATGCACCTCGATCGCAGAGCCCGCGATGTCGATCTGCACGGCCAGGGTGGCGTAGGGCAGGCCCAGAAGCTCGGCCAGGATGGGCCCCACCTGTCCCCAGCCGTCGTCGGCGCTCATGGCGCCCGTCAGCACCAGATCAAAGGCGCGCGCTCGTATTGCCGCAGCGAGCCCGCGCGCAATGCCCACGCCATCCGAGCCCTCGAAGCCGTCCGGATCGATGCGCACGGCCTCGTCCGCGCCCATGGCCAGGGCCCGTCGCAGCACGTCCTCGGCCTCCTCGTCGCCCAGCGTCACCACGGTGACTGCGCCGCCCTGGGCCTCCTTGATGCGCAGCGCCTCCTCCACGGCGTAGCTGTCCCATTCGTTCAGCCCCATCACGAGGTCTTCGCGCTCGATGTCGGTGCCCTCCTCGTCGAGCTCGAGCTCGGCGTCGGCCACCTCGGGCACCTGCTTGACGCACACGATGACGTTCACGGCCAGCCTCCCATCGAATGCCATCATCGCCCAGCCGTGAGCCCGTGGCGAGGGCTATTCGCCCGCGCTTTCGTCGGGCAGCGCGCGCACGACCAGCTCGTTCAGATCGACGATCTCGAGCGAGTC
>CAYTYV010000135.1:0-13939 GCA_964441055.1 uncultured Polyangiaceae bacterium
GGCCGCCGTCGCCCAACTGAGGCAACGGAAGCGAGCGCCGGCTCCGCTTCTATCTCCCGAGGAAGTACAGGATCGGGTCTTCGACCTGGAACGACGGCTGGGGGGAGACCCCGCTCGCGGACGAGAGGAGCTTCGCGCGTTCTTCAAGAACGGACGGCTCTACCTTCACCCTCAGCCTGACGGGACGTACCTCGTGCAGGGCGACCTGTTGCCGCTGATGATTCTTCGCGAGGGCCGCAGCACCAGCGCGAGTCGTGAAGGGGGCAGCAGCGGCACACCGGTATACGGGCTTAGTTGCGCGGGCAGGATTTGAACCTACGACCTTCGGGTTATGAGCCCGACGAGCTACCGGACTGCTCCACCGCGCACTCGGGAAGGTACTCCTCCGGCTTGCCATGTCAAGCCGGCTTTGGAGGGCGCGGCGGTCGGCGCGTCTAGCCAGCGAGGCTCGGGCGCACCCAGCTAGCGAGGCTCCGGAGTACCCAGTCTTGAGGTCGCCGCGCCGTCGCGGCCGGGCTCGACGCCGCGCAGGGACCGAAGAGGCTTCGGCGTACCCAGTCTTGCGGTGGCCGCACCCCGCCGCCGCGCGGGGGGCCCGGCCGACCGCGGCTAGCTGGGGCTGCGCAGCTTGGCGGGCAGGATCGGCGAGGGCGGGCCGGTCGAGATGATCCAGAGCTGGTGGGCTGCTCGGGTCGCGCCGATGTGCAGCTGGTAGCGGGCCTCGTCGGTCGCTGGGAAGCTCGAGGCGTTGACGTCGACCAGGATGACGTAGTCGTACTCCAGGCCCTTGATCTGACGGATCTCGGTCACTTCCACCCCGGGGCGGAACGAGAAGTCGTAGTGGCGCACCCGCCTGAGCTTGGGCACGTCCGCCATCCGCAGCGCGTCGTAGTAGGCGTCGGCCTGCTCGGGGAAGCGCGCCAGCACGGCTACCGTGGCGCGCGGCTCGCGGACGAACAGCGGGCGCAGGGCCTCGGCCAAAAAGGCCGCCGCGGCGCCAGGGCCGGGGAAGTGGTGATGCTCGACCTCGGCGCCTGAGCGCGGGGCTACGGGCGGCTCGGCATCGGCCAGGGAGCCCAGCACGCTGCGGGCGAAGACCATCACCTGGCGCGTCGAGCGGTAGGCGATGCGCAGCGGCTCGACCGCCACGGGCGACAGGCCGAGGTCACCCGACACCTCCCGCCAGTCCGCAAAGCCCGTGTCGATCTGCAGCCGCTGGGCCGTGTCGCCCGCCAGCGTGACGCTGCGCTGCTCGCTGGCTAGCTCGAGCAGCACCGCCAGGTCGACCGGGGCCAGGTCTTGGGCCTCGTCCACGAACAGATGCTCGTAGCGCGGACCGCCGCGGCCTCCCGCTGGCCGTCCGCAGACGAGCTGCCAGGCGCGCAGCAGCAGGGCGTCGTCCTCGGGGTCGAGCACCGCGCGCTCGTCCCGCTCCTCGGCTTGCGCATCGTCGTCGGCGGGGGCCGTCCGCTCCTCGGCGGCATGCTCGCTCTCGTCTTCGGCCACGTGCTCCAGCACGGCCGGGCAGCGGTCCGAGCAGTAGCGCCACGCCCGCTCGATCTCGTCGGGGCTGAGCCGAGCCGAGTTGCGCTCCGCAAAGGCCTGGCGGATGCCCTCGCGGTCGGTCAGCACGTCGGCCCACAGCCACAGGGCGGCGCGGGCGTCGTCGCCGCCCTCTTGGCGGACCTCGACGGCGCGCTGCTCGAGCAGGCGCAGCACGGCTGGGTCGGTCTTGTAGCGCGAGACCATGGTCGGGGTGTTGTCCTCGGCGGGCAGCCGCAGCGCGGAAAAGAGGCGCCGTCGCGTCCGCCGTGCCCAGCCCGCAAAGGTGACCACCTCCACCTCGCCCAGGCCGAGCGCGGCGAGCAGCTCGCTGATGTAGGCGGCCAGCGCGGGCGTGCCCACAACCACCAGCATGCGGTTCGGCGAGAACCGCTCGGGCCTTTGGTAGGCGAGAAAGGCCATGCGGTGCACGCCGATGGTGGTCTTGCCGCTGCCCGCGCCACCCTGGACCACCACCAAGCCCGAGTCGGGCTGCGTGATGATCTCGAACTGGAGCGGATCGAGCAACGCGGAGATCTCGGGCAGGTGTCGGTCCTCGCGCTGAGCCGCCGTGGCGCCAGCGCCCAGGATGCCTCGCCGCCGGGCCGCGCCTCGGGCTTTGGGCCCCAGCCGGTTCGCCACCAAATGCGCGTAGTGCTCGGGCCGCAGCGCCGCGCCCTGTCCTCCGGACAGCACGGTGGGCTGGGCCAGGTGGCGAAGCCACTCATCGCGGGGGCCGCGCGCGAAGGTGCCCTGCGGAGCGGCGACGCGCTCGAGCTTGCCGTGCTCGATGGTCACCGTGCGGCGCACCCGCACCACCCCTTCGACCTCGCGGTCGCCAAAGGTCTCCTCGTAGTGGCTGCCCTCGTCGTGGCGGTAGTAGAGCTGGCTCACGGGCGCGTGGCGCCAATCGACGATGCGGATGTCGGCTCTCGGCTCCAGGTAGGTGGTCTTGCCGATGAGCACGTCCCGCGTGCCGCGCCCCTGTTCCTCGAGGCGAAGGTGGCCGAAGTAGGGCGTCGAGGGATCGATGGGCTCGACCACGCGCTGGGCTCGGCGGTTGGCCACGGCCTGGACCTGATCCATCTGGGCCACGAGCGCGGGGATATCTTCAAGCCGCGCCGAGGCGATCTGATCGCGCAGTGAGATCAATGCCTCGTCATCGTCCCAGCGCGGCGGCGGTTGGGAGGGACGAAGGTTCCTGAGGTGCGCGACCACCCGGTTGCACAGCTCCTCTTCCTCTTGTGCGATGGCCAGGTTGGCCGTCGAGGCGTTCTTGCGGTTGCGGGCTCGCTTCGCGTCCCGCTGGCGGGGCTGCGGACCGGCTACAGCGCTCGGCTCCGCTCGGCTCTTGCGGGCTGGCGGGCGGCTGGACCTCGTTTTGGCGGGGCGGGACATGGCCTGGGCCGTGTGCGACCGGCCTCGCTGCTCGACAAAGGGGGAGGCCAGTGCGAACAAATGGGTCTACCATGAACGGACAGAGATTGTGTGTTGTGAAGATCGCAAAAAGTGATCTCCCACGGCTTTAGTAGGCTTTTTTTCCATGGCGTTGCACGGCCTTAGCTCGATGGCACGGCTTGCGCGTACGTCGCTTTCCGGCGCGGTCTTGGCGCTCGTCATCACCTCGGGCTGCGGGGCCAGCTACCAGGCCGTGTACGCGGGCGACGTCCGCTTCGAGCACTGCATGGCCCTGGATGCGCACCCCGACGTCAACCCCGACATCCGCCGCGCTTGCTGGTCGGCGTGGGTCGAGCACTACACCTACGGTCAGACCCGCGACCGGGTCGGCCACGCGCTCGTGCGCATCCGGCAGCTCAGCGGCATCGGCGACGCCGAGGACGAGGCCACGGCCGAGCCGCCTCTAGAGGAGGATCCCTCGCAGCACGGCTGGGGCCTGGACGACCCCACCGCCCCCGCCTTCGGCGATCCCTGACTCAACTACAGCCGAGGCTGTTGCCGCAGTTCAGGCACTTGTAGCAGGCGCCGTTGCGCACCGTGATGTGCCCGCAGGCGTCGCACACCGGGGCGTCGCCCATCATCTCCTCCAGCTGCATGTCCAGGCTTCTGCCGGGCAGCGCGCGCGCCACTAGCTCGGCCTCGGGCAGCTCCTTGCTCTGCGGCTCTGGCGGCGTCGGTCGTATGCTCAGCGGCTGCTGCTCGCTCACCTCCTGGGTGCTGGTCTCGGAGGGATCCTGAATCGGTGCCTCTGGTGGCACGTGCGCGAGCTCGTAGCGATCGAGGTACTCCAGGCCGAGCACGCGGAAGACGTAGTCGACGATGGAGGTGGCGAGCTTGATGTTGTCGTGGCCTTCGACCGGCCCCTGCGGCTCGAAGCGCGTGAAGGTGAACTGGTCGACGTAGGTGCGGAGCGGCACGCCGTACTGCAGGCCCACCGAGACGGCCATGGCAAAGCAGTTCATCAGCGAGCGGAAGGCGGCGCCCTCCTTGTGCATGTCGATGAAGATCTCGCCCAGGGTGCCGTCGATGTACTCGCCCGTCCGCAGGAAGATCTTGTGGCCGCCGACGCGCGCCTCCTGGGTGAAGCCGCGCCGCTTCTTGGGCAGGCGCACGCGCACGCCGTCGGGGTGGATCTTGGGCGCCACTGGTTGCTCTACCGCCTCGGCCGCCTCGCCGCCCGCCGCCTCGTCTCGCGCGACGTCCTCCTCGCCCTGCTCAGCGCTGTTCGACAGCGGCTGCGAGGCCTTGCTGCCGTCGCGGTAGAGCGCCAGCGCCTTGAGCCCCAGCCGCCAGCCGAGCTCGTAGGCCTGCTGCACGTCGTCGACCGTGGCCTCGCTCGGCAGGTTCACGGTCTTGGAAATGGCCCCCGAGAGGAAGGGCTGTACCGCCGCCATCATCTCGATGTGCGCGCGCGGCTCGAGGAAGCGCTCGCCGTGGCGACCGCAGCGATTGGCGCAGTCGAACACGTCGAGGTGGCTCGGATCGAGATGGGGCGCGCCTTCGATGGTCATCCTTCCGACGATGGCGTTGCCCGCCTCCTCGATCTGCTGCGGGGTGAAGCCCAGGTGCTCGAGCAGGCAGGGGCGATCGTCCTGGCGGCGAGGGGACTCGCCGTAGCCGGGCACCTCGAGCCGCGCGTAGGCGCTCTCGCCGATGACCCACGGGGTGAAGGCCTGGCCGAGCTCGAAGACGCTGGGCAGCGCGGCCTCCACCTTGTCGAGCTCCTCCTTGGTCAGGCCGGCCTTGCCGAGGCTCGCTCGGTTGATGTGCGGGGTGGTCAGCAGGGTGTTGGTGCCCGAGATGTAGGCGACGACGTCTTGGATCTGGTGCTCCGAGTAGCCCAGCGTCTGCAGCGCTCGGGGCACGGACTGGTTGACGATCTTGAAGCAGCCGCCGCCCGCCAGCTTCTTGAACTTGACCAGAGAGAAGTCCGGCTCGATGCCCGTGGTATCGCAGTCCATCAGCAGGCCGATGGTGCCCGTCGGGGCGAGCACCGTGGCTTGGGCGTTGCGAAAGCCGTGCTGCTCGCCCAGCCGCACCACCTCGTCCCAATCGACGCAGGCGCCGCGCCACAGCGCCTCGGGGCAGCTGTCGCGGTTGATGGCGTACGCCGCGTCGCGGTGCATGCCCATCACGCGCAGCATGGGCTCGCGGTTGCGCGCAAAGCCGGTAAAGGGCGCCTTGGAGGCCGCCATCTCGCCCGAGACCCGATAGGCATGCCCGCACATGATGGCGGTCAGCGCGCCCGCCACGGCCCGCCCCTCGGCCGAGTCGTAGGGCAGCCCCAGCCGCATGAGCAGGGTGCCCAGGTTGGCGTAGCCCAGCCCGAGCGGCCGATAGTCGTGGGAGCTTTGGGCGATCGCGCGCGTGGGGTAGGAGGACAGATCGACCAGGATCTCCTGCGCCACGAAGAAGGTCCTGACGGCGTGGCGGAACAGCTCGACGTCGAAGGTGTTGTCCTCGCGCAGGAACTTGGTCAGGTTCAGGCTCGCCAGATTGCAGGCCGAGTTGTCGAGGAACATGTACTCGGAGCACGGGTTGGAGGCCCGAATGCGATCGGTGTTGGGGCAGGTGTGCCAGCGGTTGATGGTCGAGTCGTACTGCACGCCAGGGTCGGCGCACACGTGAGCGGCATCGGCGATCAAGCTCCACAGCTCGGAGGCGTCGTGCTCTTCGACCACCTCGCCCGTGGTGCGCGCTCGGGTCCGCCAGATGACATCCGGAGGCCCGCTGCCCGGCCCCTGGGGGGCGGCGCCGCCTCGTCCCAGCAGGGCCTTTTCCATGAACTCGTCGGTGACCCGCACCGAGTTGTTGGAGTTCTGCCCGCTGATGGTGTGGTAGGCCTCGCCGTTGAAGTCGGCGTCGTAGCCCGCTCGGATGAGCGCCCGAGCCTTCTCCTCTTCCTGGACCTTCCACTGGACGAAATCGACGATCTCGGGGTGGTCCATGTCCAGGCAGACCATCTTGGCGGCCCGTCGGGTCGTGCCGCCGCTCTTGGTGGCCCCGGCCGCCCGATCGAACACCTCGAGGAAGCTCATCAGTCCCGAGCTGGTACCGCCGCTCGAGAGCTTTTCCTGGCGCCCGCGCAGCGAGCTGTAGTTGGTGCCCGTGCCCGAGCCGTACTTGAACAGCCGCGCTTCGGCCTTGACCAGGTCGTAGATGCTCATCAAGTCGTCTTGGACCGACTGGATGAAGCAGGCCGAGCACTGCGGCCGCTCGTAGGCGTTGGCGATCTCGACGATCTCGTCGGCGGCGCCTGCCGCGGCGTTCTCGTTCCAAGCGAAGTTGCCGCCCGAGCCCTTGATGCCGTACTCGTGCCAAATGCCGCAGTTGAACCAAACCGGCGAGTTGAAGGCCGCGTACTGGTGGACCAGGTAGTAGCTGAGCTCGGCCTCGAAGGCGTCGGCGTCCTCGGGCGTGGCGAAGTAGCCGCCGAAGCGCACCCCGGCGCCGCGGATGGTGTGGGCGATGCGGTGGATGACCTGCCGCACGCTGTTCTCGCCGCGGTTCTTGTCGCCGTGCAGCCCGGCCTTGCGAAAGTACTTCGAGACCACGATGTCGGTGGCGAGCTGCGACCAGTGGGTGGGCACCTCGGCCCCCTCCAGCCGGAAGACCACCGAGCCGTCGGCGTTGGTGATGACGCTGGTTCGCCGCTCGTAGGGCACGTCGTCGAGCGGGTTGCGGCCCGGCTGCGTGTTGAAGCGCTCGACCCGAAGGCCGCGCCGCTCGGCATCGAGATCGACCGCTCGGCCGCCGCCCTCGTCGCGGGACCGCGTGCGCTCCCTCGGAGCTACGCTGGGCGGTGTCTTGGGGCCGTTTTCCTCCATCGGACTACCGTTGTTCACGATGCTTGCTTGCGCCATCCCCACGTTTCCCGTGCTGACCCGCCTCTGCTATTGCCTCGATTCGAGCGCCCGAGGGCTCGTGCCCATGCCAGCATCCGGCCCCCCGCCGCGCTCGCAATGGCCCTGCCATTGCCACGCGCGCCGCGCGCCCATCCGCTGCCCATTTCGCTTCGCTCTCGGTCACTGACTCCTCGTGGCGACACCTGCGGGCTTCGTTGCGACGAAAAAGCCGCTAGACTTCGACGATTCGACTCAAGACAATCTGTCGTAAGCGGGTGTTCTGCGTGTTCGGAGCCGTGGTGCGCTAGTGCGCACACCACCCCCTCACCATCCAACCGACGAGAGGCGGAAAGCCCAAAAACAGGCGCGCGATCGCCCTCCCCGTACCCTTCATGGTACCGCTACGTCTGTTCAGGGTCCGCCCTTTTTTGCCCCTCGACCTGGTTGGTACGGTGACCTGATTTCATCCCTATGCTGTCCAATGCGCGAGCCCCGACTACTACCCCAATGTCTAGTGGCCTAGCAAACGAAATTTAGGAGCCATTGGCCAAGTTATTGGAAGTTATAGGATCTTTTTTTAGTGACGGATCCGAGGTCCTGAACGGGTGATGACGAGACACAAGGTATCCGGAACAAATGCTCAGATTTTCAACAGTTATCCCACAGCCTCGACCGCCGCCAAAGGCGCGGCTCGGGGCGATGAGGAGAGCGATCCCAGCCCCGCCGAAAAAAAAGGCGGGCCGTCGCTCGGGCTCGTGGCCCTGGGCGGGCTCGGTGAGGTGGGCGGCAACTGCCTGCTGCTCGAGCAGTCGGGCGATCGGCTGCTGATCGACTGCGGGCTGTCCTTTCCCACCGCGGATCTCGGCTTCGATGCCTACCACCCGCGCTTCGACGCCTTGCTCGACCAGCCCGACAAGCTCCGCGGCTTGGTGCTGACGCACGGCCACGAAGACCACATCGGTGCCGTTCCCCATCTGCTGCGGCTCTGGGCCGAGCGCGGTCGGGCCGAGTCGCTGCCCATCTGGGCTCCTCGTTACGCCCTGGCGCTGGTGCGTCGCCGCCTGCAGGAGCACGGGCTCGGTCGGTACCGGGCCCAGCTTCGCCCGATCGAGCCGGGTCGTCGCTTTCAGGTGGCCTCCTTCGAGTGCGAGCCGCGCGCTGTGTGCCACTCCATCCCCGACTCGCTCGCCCTGGCCATCGACACGGTGGCGGGCGTGGTGCTGCACAGCGGCGACTTCAAGCTGGGCCATGCAGGCTCGGACGAGGAGCCGACCTGGCTGCGGGCGACCGGTGGCGGCGCCGAGCGCGGCGTTCGGCTGCTGCTCTCGGACAGCACCAACGTCGATGTACCTGGCGTTGCGGCGGCCGAGCGGGACGTCGCCCGAGCGCTCGGTCGGATCGTGGCGGCGGCCGACGGTCTGGTGGTGGTTGGGCTGTTCGCCTCCAACGTGCAGCGGTTGGGCGCGCTGTTCGACATCGCCCGCCAGTCGGGTCGCCGGATCTGCCTTTTGGGGCGGAGCTTGAGCAACCACGCCGAGGTGGCCGCTGGCTTGGGATTGCTGTCGTGGCCCGCCGCCCTGCTCGTGTCCCCGTCCGAGGCGAGCAGCGTCGAGCCGCGTCGGCTGTTGGGCATTGCCACGGGCACCCAAGCCGAGCCGCGCGCGGCCCTGCGGCAGCTCGCCTCCGACCGCCACTCCGCCTTGCGCCTTGGTCGCGGCGATGCCGTGGTGCTGAGCAGTCGGGTGATTCCGGGCAACGAGCGGGCGGTGGCGGCCATGGTCGACGACCTGTTGCGACTGGGCGCTCGGGTCCACGCCGTGACGACCGAGCCCGCGATCCACGCGAGCGGCCACGGCTGTCGCGACGAGCTGCGCCGCCTCATCGGGGCGGTTCGGCCGCAGGGCTTCGTTCCCGTGCACGGCACCTTCCGACACCTCCACGAGCATGCCGCCTTGGCCCGCATGCTGGGCGTGGCCGAGGTGGCGGTGGCGGCAAGCGGCGAGCTCGTCGAGGTCACGCCGAGCGCGCTCCGGCTGACCGGTCAGCGCTTGGTAAGCGGCAAGGTCCCCGTCCAAGCCGGCTTGGCGCTGCCCGAAGAGGTGGTGCGCCAGCGTCGGGGCTTGGCGCGCACGGGCGTGGTGGCCGTGTCCGTGGCGCTCGAGCCGGACGGCGGCGCACCAGTGGAGATCAGGGTATCGGGCTGGGGGATCGCGCTCGATCCAGCAGCCGAGCGCGCCGTGGCCGCGGCCGTCCGCCGCGCCGTGCTCGCCCCGCCCGAGCCGAGCGGCAGTGCCCGCGACGAGGCGGCAATTGGACAAGAGGAGGCGGTGCGAAGGGCGGTCAGGCGCAAGGTCAAGGCCCTCGCTGGCGTGCGCCCCGAGGTCGTCGTCCACCTTTTGCGCAGTTGAAGACGATTCACCGCGGCGGTTGTCGGAAAAAGGTCACCTGCTGAAGCGCGACCTCTTGCTTGGGTCGGTCGCCGCGAGCCGGCGCGTTGGCGATCTGCTTGACCACATCGTGCCCGTCGACCACCAGGCCGAAAACCGCGTGGCGCCCATCGAGATGCGGCGTCGGCACCTCGGTGATGAACCACTGCGAGCCGTTGGTGTCGGGGCCCGAGTTGGCCATCGACAGGACCCCGGGGCGGTTGTGTCGAAGCTCCGAGCTGAACTCGTCGGCGAAGCTGTAGCCTGGCCCGCCCGTGCCCCACTCGTCGACCATGTCCGGGTAGCGGGTCTTCGGATCGCCGCACTGGACGACGAAGTTGCGGATGGTGCGATGGAAGAGCAGGCCGTCGTAGAAGGGATGGCCCTTCATGCGCTTGCCCGTCTTGGGGTCCTTCCAGTCGATGCTCCCCGTGGCCAGCCCGACGAAGCTCGCCACCGCGAGCGGCGCTCGCGCTTGCTCCAGCTTGACGACGATGTCGCCGAGATCCGTGCACAGCCTGGCGTGCAGGAGGCCTTCGCCGGGCACCTCTATAGGGGGAAACTTCGTCTTCCGCCGCATCGCCAAGACCGTTTGCTCCTTATCAAGCCTCCTTCGTTTTTGCAAGCAAAATCAGATGCTTAGACTAAATATCGGGCGCGGACACGGGCGGCTCCAGGCGCGTCTGCCGCAAGCCGTTTGCCCAACGGTGCCCGCCTGGGTATAGAACTCGCGGTGGTCCTGGGCGGCGAGCGACCCGCGCGCGACGGTGGGCGACCAGGCCCTGGCAGGCTCGCATGCGCATCGGTATCTTCAGCGACATCCACGCCAACTACGAGGCGCTCAGCGCCGTGTTGGCGGCCTTCGAGAAGGAGTCCATCGACGACTACCATTGTCTCGGCGACGTGGTGGGCTACGGGGGCTCGCCCGACGAGTGCGCCGACATCGTTCGCGAGATCGCCACCCACACCATCTTGGGAAACCACGATGCCGCGGTGGCCGGCCGCATGGACTACTCGTACTACTACGACGCCGCCCGCAACGCCCTGGACATCCACGCCGAGCTGCTCGATCCCAGCAATGCCGCCTGGCTCAAGGATCTGCCCTATAGCGAGCGCCTCGAGGATCTCGATGTCTACCTGTGCCACGGCTCGCCCGTCAGGCTCGAGGACTTCGACTACGTTTTCGCGCCCGAGCAGGCGCGCGAGTGCTTGCCGATCTACGACGAGCTGGGACGGCTGACCCTGATCGGTCACTCCCATCTGTGCAAGGTCTTCAGCCTCACGCCAGGCAGCGTCGAGGAGCTGCCGCCCACGGACTTCGCGCTCAAGCCGGACCGCAAGTACATCGTGAGCGTGGGCTCGGTGGGCCAGCCGCGCGACTACGACAACCGCGCCAGCTACGTCGTGTACGACGCCGACCGCGGTCGCGTCGAGTTCAAGCGCGTCGAGTACGACATCGAGGCCGCCGCCGCCAAGGTGCTCGATGCCAAGCTCGAGCGGAACTTCGCCCACCGACTCTACATCGGCGTGTGAGCGCGGCCGTCGCGAGCGGTCAGCCGCTGTGTCCGTACGTCTTGGCGTAGCGCGCCCGCATCTCGGTCACCCACTCGTCCACGGCATCGGAGCTCGGCCGATCGAAGTGGACCTTGCCCACTGCGATCTCGCGCAGAGCGGTGACCAGGGGCTTGTTCTTGCACTTGACGAAGGGCTCGGCCTGCTTCATCAGCTGCCGCGACCGCTCGGCCGCCATAACGACCAGGGCAAAGCGGTTCTCTTCCCGTTCCAAGCAATCTTCAACAGTTACACGCGCCATGAGAGAGCGCGCTACCCTAGTCGCAGCGACGGAGAAGGGCAAGGGCTCGCGCGACAATACGTGATTGCGGGCTGGGCTAGCCCTATCCCTCGGCATCGATCAAGGTGCCGACGTCCTCGCCCTTACAGGCGCGCAGAAGGCTGCCCGCGCGGGTGAGCTTGAACACGCGGATGGGCAGCTTGCCCTCGCGACAGAGCGTGACCGCGGTCTGATCCATCACGCCCAGCCGCTCGCCCAAGAAGCGATGATAGGAAAGGCGGCGGTAGCGCTGCGCGCCCTCGTGCCGCTCGGGGTCGCGGTCGTAGACCCCGTCGACCTTGGTGCCCTTGAACAGGGCCTCGGCGCCCATCTCCAGCGCGCGCAGCGCCGCAGCTGTGTCGGTCGAGAAGTAGGGGTTGCCCGTGCCCGCCGTGAAGACCACCACGCGGCCCTTTTCCAGGTGGCGAATCGCCCGCCGCTGTACGTAGGGCTCGGCCACGGGTCCCACGGTCAGGGCGGAAACCACGCGAGCGGGCATGCCAGCGCTCTCGAGCGCGCCAGCGAGCGCCAGGCCGTTGATGATGGTGGCCAGCATGCCCATGTAGTCGCTCTGGGCGCGGTCCATGCCCGCGCGAGCGCCTTCGAGGCCGCGGAAGATGTTGCCCCCGCCGACCACGATGGCGAGCTCGACGCCCGTTCGATGGACCTCGCCGAGCTCGGCAGCCAGCGCCCCGAGCGTGTCGGGATCGATGCCAAAGCCGCCCGTCCTGCCGCACAGCGCCTCGCCGCTGAGCTTGAGCAGCACCCGCCGATAGCGTAGCTCGGACGGAGGTGTGGGCTCGGTGGGCTGGGTCTCGGGCTGGGCGGATGGAGGCACGGCGAGCTCCTGCACGACGGTGTACGCTTCGGGTGCCGCGGCGGCAATGCGGATGTTGTTCGGGGGCGGGCCCGCTGCACGGCGCGGGCCGGCTGTGCTAGACGGGCCGCATGGATCTCTGTAGCCGATCGAGGGCGAGCCGAGCCCGCGGCAGCGAGCGGCAGCACGGCTGGCGGCGTGTCGCCGTGGCGGCCATTTGTGCCTCGTGCTGCGCGGCTTGGGGCTGCGACGAAAAGGCCCTGGAGCACGCGACCGTCGATGCGGGCCCCACCCCCGCGGGACTGAGCCCCGACCAGGCCGCGGCCGTGCTGGCGCGGGTGGGCGAGCGGACCATCACGCTGGGCGACTTCGCGGCTGCCCTGGAGCGCATGAACACCTACGACAGGCTGCGCTTCCAGAGTCGGGAGCGACGGGTGGCGCTGCTCGAGGAGATGATTGCGGCCGAGCTGTTGGCGCAAGAGGCGCGGCGCCAGGGCCTGGACCGGGATCCCGAGGTGCAGCGACGCGTTCAGCAGGTGCTGCTCCAGGCCATGGTGGCCAAGTCGCGCGAGGGCGTGCCGCCGCCGCCCCAGATCCCGCTCGCCGAGGTGCGCGCCTACTACCAGCAGCACCAGGACGAGTTCAGCGAGCCCGAGCGCCGCCGTGTCTCCGCCATCGTCATGACCGACGAGGCCGCGGCAAAGCGGGTGCTCGGCCAGGCCGTGGCCGCCAAGGGCGCCGCGGCGTGGGGTAGGCTGTTCCACCAGCACTCGGTCACCGCGCCCGCTTCGCGCGAGCCGACCGCGCCGTTGGATCTGGCGGGCAACCTCGGCATCGTGGGTCCGCTTGACGATCCGCGAGGCGCGCATCAGAAGGTCCCGGCCGCCGTTCGCCGCGCCGTCTTCGACGTGTCCGAGGTGGGTGGGGTATTCGGCGAGCTGGTTCCGGCAAAGGGCCGCTACTACATCGTGCGCCTGACGGCTCGCACCTCCGGGCACGCGCGCAGCTTTGCCGAGGCCCAGCGCAGCATTCGGGTCAAGCTCTACCAGCAGAAGGTACAGCAGCGTCGCGATCAGATGGAGGAGGAGCTGCGCCGTCGCTTTCCCGTACAGATCGACGAGCAAGCCCTGGCCACCGTCGAGCTGCCCGCCAAGCTCAAGGACCTGGGCCCCGACGGCTCGCCCGTGGATGCCGGTCGCTAGGCGCCGCCTGCCGCTCGTGATAGGCGGCCGCCATGGCTCAGGAAAAACCGCCTGCCCGAAACTCTCAAACTGCGGCTCTAGCGCGACTCGCCGAGCTCGACGCCAAGGCCCTGGAGGGGGGCGGCGCCGAGCGCGTGGCCAAGCAGCACGCCGCTGGCAAGCTGACCGCGCGCGAGCGCATCGAGCTGTTGCTCGACCCCGGCTCCTTCGTCGAGACCGACCGGCTGGTCACCCACCGCTGCGTGGACTTCGGCATGCCCGAGCACAAGGTCTACGGCGATGGAGTGGTGACCGGCTGGGGGCGGGTGGACGGCCGCAAGGTGTTCGTGTTCGCCCAGGATTTCACCGTGTTCGGCGGCTCGCTGTCCTCGGCGCACGCCGCCAAGATCTGCAAGGTGATGGACACGGCCGCCAAGATCGGCGCGCCCGTAGTAGGGCTGAACGACTCGGGCGGCGCTCGCATCCAGGAGGGCGTGGCCTCGCTGGGCGGCTACGCCGACATCTTCTTGCGCAACACGCTGATGAGCGGCGTCGTCCCGCAGATCAGCGCCATCATGGGCCCCTGCGCGGGCGGCGCGGTCTACTCGCCCGCCATCACGGACTTCATCCTGATGGTGGAGAAGACCAGCTACATGTTCATTACGGGCCCCGAGGTCACCAAGACCGTGACGGGCGAGAGCGTGACCAAGGAGCAGCTCGGCGGCGCGGACACCCACGCCTCGAAGAGCGGCGTGTGCTCGCTCACCGCGCCCGATGACCGCGCTTGCCTGGGGCTGATCCGCAAGCTCCTTTCCTATCTGCCGTCCAACAACACCGAG
>CAYTYV010000136.1:0-13923 GCA_964441055.1 uncultured Polyangiaceae bacterium
GCATTGAACGCGGCGCGGTGCTGCGCGGGGTCTCGGTGGGCGGCGTGGCCCTCGGCGGACGCGATCGCAGCCAGGCCGAAGGAGCCCTGGCCGAGCTGGGCCGCGAGCTCGCCGAGGCGTCGGCGATCGTTCGCGTGGCGGAGCGTTCCTTTGCCATCAGCCCGAAGCAGGTCGGCTTTCGGCTCGAGCTAGAGGCCACCGTGCAGGCGGCCATGACCGCGGGCCGCAGCGGAAGCTGGGCTGGGCAGCTCGGCTGGTGGCTAGGGCGCTGGCTCGAGCCGGACGATCGCCCGCCCGTGGTCTCGCTGGACCCTGCGCGATTCGAGCAGCTCATGGTCGAGCTGGAAAACGAGGCCATCGAGGACCTGCCCTTCGATGGGGATGTGGCCGTACGCCAAGGCCACGTGGTCGCCGACTACCCGCGCCCAGGCCACCGCATCGACCGAGCGCGCGCCGAACCCCTGCTGCAGAGCGCGCTGAGCCGACGGCCGCGCCAGCCCATCGACCTGCCCTTGCGGCGCGTCGAGCCGGGACGCGATCGGGCGGTGGTCGATGCCGCGGTGGCGCGCGCCCGCGCACTGGTGGCCGGCCCCGTCGTGCTGGTGGCTCGTGCCACCAACGACGACGAGCCAGCCGAAGCAGCCTCCCTAGTAGAGCTTCGCCTCGGGCCGCCCGATCTCACGCGGGCACTGCGCAGCCGCCCGGGCGTGGGCGAGGACCTTCCCATCGAGCTCACCTTCGACGACGAGGTCATCGACGAGCTGCTCGGGGAGGCTCGCGCCCGGCTCCAAGCGCCCCCCCGCGACGCCCGCTTCGAGGTCGACCGTCGCGACCGCATCACCATCGTGCCCAGCCGCAGCGGCACCCTGGTCGATGCTCGCCAGGTCGCGGCAGCCGTGCTCGAGGCGGCGACCACCCCGCTGCGGCGCGGCATCCTGCCGATCGAGACGGGCGCCCAGCCATCGCTGTCGACCGAGCAGGCCGAGGCGCTACAGATCCGCGAGCTCGTCTCCAAGTACACCACCGTCCATCCTTGCTGCCGCCCGCGGGTAAAGAACATTCATCTCGTCGCCGAGCTGCTCGACGGCGCCGTGGTCAAGCCAGGCGAGGTTCTATCGGTCAACGAGCGGGTGGGCCGACGCACGCGCCGCAAGGGCTTCGTGCCCGCCCCGACCATCGAGGACGGCGAGATGGTCGATACCGTCGGCGGCGGCATCAGCCAGTTCGCCACCACGCTCTTCAACGCCGCGCTGCGGGGAGGCTACGACGTCCTGCACCGCACGCCGCACTCGTTCTACTTCAGCCGCTACCCCATGGGCTGGGACGCCACCCTGTCGTACCCCAAGCCGGATCTGGTCATTCGCAACAGCACGACGGCCGGGCTGCTCATCAAGACCGAGCACACCGCGGCCAGCATCACGGTCAAGCTCTATGGCGACGATGGCGGCTGCCAGGTGCGGCTGCGACGATCGTCCGTCATGGACGTCGTCAAGCCGCCTGTGATGTACCACGGCAATCCAGACATCGATCCCGACGACGAGAAGGTCCGCACCAAAGGCGTGGTCGGCTGGTCGGTCGAGGTCACGCGCACGCGAAGCTTTGCCGACGGCAGCCAGCGCCAGGATCGGCGCAAGGTGACCTACCAGCCGCGGCCCCGCGAGGTGGAGGTCCATCCCTGCCAGATCCCCAAGGGCGAGGTGGGCTACACGGGCGAGCGCTGCCCCGAGCCGGACGAGGAGGCAGACGCGGCAAGCCCGGAGCGGGCGGGCGCTGGGGGAGCTGGCTCGGCCGAGGAGCTCATTCCCCCCAGCCTGCTCGGCCCGGCCGACGGAGGGGCGTAGGCTCCGCTGATGATCGAACGGCTACCGATCCACCGTCACATCGAACTGAGCGTCGGTTCCCAGAAGCTGCCGACCGAGGAGCACGGACGCGCACTGCTCGAGCTTGGGCTTGAGCGGTGGCGAGAACCTCACGCCGACGATGTGCCGATAGGCGTCGAGCTCGAGGTGCACCGTCGAGCTGATGGTCACGCGGACGTCCGAGCTGGCCGCGCGAGCCGTTGACCGGGCGCTCAGGCAGGAGACGAGCTCGCGATGCGCTTGCCCTGCGCGCAGGGGCGCGAATGCGCGCTCGCCGCTATGCCCAGGCTCGGCCGCACCGTGGACGCGGCCCGGCCGCGGCGACTCGCCCGCGTGGCTCGCCGCGGCGGGAAGGGGCGCCCCGGCCGCTCCAATGGGCTCGGCCCGCAGACCGGCCGCGGGGTCGTGGCCTGGCTGGGTCGCGGCTGCCGAGCGCGCGGCGGCCTCGGGTTCGGACATCAGCCCGTGTGAGACAGCTGGCAGGCCCGGCGCCAGCGAGGGCGGCAGCAGCCTGGCGCGGCGCCCTCCGTCGAGCGAGAAGGCCGCCCGTGCCCGTGCCACCAGCAGGCGCCCAGGGGTGGGGCCACGGCGACCAGCCGGCCCCACCACCACCGTCCCCTCCGAGACGTCCACCGTGACGTGTCGATCGTGGCGGTGGACGGAAAACGCCGTGCCGCGAGCGGCGATCCGCGTGCGGTCCGCGACCACGGCAAAGCTCTCTTCGAGAGTCTGGCCACGGGGCCGCGGCACCACCTCGGCCAAAAGCGCCCCGCTTTCCAGCTCAACGACGTGGGGCAGGCCCACGGTGCGCAGCCGTACGCGCCCGTGCGGCTCCAGCCGCCAGCGGGCAACGCCCGGCAAGACGAAGTCCATGGGCTGCTCGCCGCTCGTCACGACGGCGCCTGGATCGATCCGGTCGACGCGGTAGAGGCGCGAGCCGTCGGCTCCCTGCACCGTCGGCAGTTGCGCGCCATCCACCACGCGGCGCTCGGGCAACGGTCCACCTGGGGCCCGTCCCGAGGAGCCTGACGCTGTAACCAAGGCAACGAGCGCGGCCGACGCGACGGCAAAGGCCGCCACTTTGCGGAGCGACTGGCGGTGCCACCACGCCTGCGCATGCGGCCTGACCACGCCGTTTTCGCCGATGCGCTCGGCAAGTCCCCGCTCGACTGAAGACCAGTCCAGCTCCGGAGGCTGCTCGGCGCGCAGCTGCTCGATGAGGCGGCGCATCGCGCGCGCAGGTTGCGATGAATCGTCGGCAGAACGGGGGCTCACGTCACCTCCCCAGGGTCGCGGGTGGTCGGTGAGGACAGCGGGGCAGGCTCGCTCGGAGCGCCTTGTCCTTCCCCCCTTGGGCGATCGGCTCGAGCCTCGGAGCGGTCGAGGCCGGCCATCGGTCCCAGATCCGGATCGGCACGTATCATCTGCGCCAGCTCTCGGCGCGCGTAGAACAGCCGGGTGCGAACCGTGAGGACGGGACAGCTGACGATCTCGGCGATCTGCGCGGGCGCCAGGCCCTCGAGCTCGTGCAGCACGAAGACGGTTCGCTTCTTGTCGCTCAGCCTATCGAGCAGTCGCCGAAACGCCGCCAGGCGGCGATCGCGCGCCAGCTCCTCATCGGGTAGCGGGCTCTGATCCGCCTGGTGGTGGCCACCGGAGTAAGCCGTGAGGATCGGGCGGCTGCGCGCGCGCCGCCGCGCCATCAGCACGACGTTTACCGTCACGCGATACAGCCAGGTGGTGAACTTCGATTTTCCTTGGAATTCCGGCAAGCTCCGATGCACCTGCAGGAAGACCTCCTGGACCACGTCGTCGAGGTCAGCGTGCGGCCCCAGCATCCGAAAAGCGATGCGCAACACCGCAGCTCGGTGATCGCGAAAGAGCTGCGCAAACGCCGCCGAGTCCCCCCGCTGGGCTCGACGTACGACCTCGTCCACCTCACCCCTCGGCACGACGACCGCCACGGTAGCGGCGTTCGCCGGAGCTGGCGACCCCGTTGTGATCGCCACCGCAGCCGAGCAGCCCAGACCAACCGTCAGCGCGGCGGCCGGCCACGAGCGGATCGCGCACGAGCTGGCCACACGGTATTCCACGTTTCATGTGGATGGATGCGCGCATGGGGGCCCGCGTTCAAAGCTGCGCTTGGCGAGACACCACCCGAGCGAGCTCCCAACGGGGCTCGCCCGCTTGAGATGGCCTCGAAAGTGCTTTAGCGAGAACGAAGCCCGATCCGGCTGAGCACTCGGCGTCGCTTGGCCTTGCGGTTGGCGAGCTCGAGCACATCCGTGGCCAGCAGGGCACCCACGGCAACGAGCGCGAAGTACAGCATGGCCCCACGCTTGGCCATGTGCCCGTGCTGGGCCAACTTTTGTCAGAGCTCAGTCGAACAGCTCGCCCAGGCTGACCGGCTTGCCCTTGCGCTGCTCGAGGATGCGGTTCACCGCCCGCAGGATCCGCGTCTTCGTCGGCCCCGAGACCTTCTTTCCCGCAAAGGCACGCGCCAGGGTGGTCTTGCTGACCACGCGGCCGCTGCGGGGCTTGGACACCTCGGGCCGCTTGGCGTCCTCGCTCTTGCGGCTCTGGTGTAGGGCCAGGCGGATGGCGCGGTCTTCGGGGCGAAGTCGCTCGATCTGGCGAGAGGCGACCGTCACCCGTCGCGGGTCGATCTTCTGTTCTTTGAGGAACGTCTCGAGCTTGCTCTGCATGGCTACATCTTGTCGCAAGGTTACCCAACTGCCGACGCGAAGGGGCGGGACCCTATCACGACCCCGCGGCTTCGCGCAGCGAAAATGCGTTCGAGCTCGCCGCTATCCGCCGCTACCGACCGACGGGCGAGCCGCTGCAGTGCCCGTCGGCAACGCCCACGCCGAAGATCCCGCGCAGCGGGCTCCGTTTTTTCTCACCGTTCGCAGAGTCGGCGGGCTAGCTTCTGGCCGTGGTCCCGCCCATGTCCCCCGCTTCAGCCCCTCCCTCAGCCCCCTCCGCCGCCTTGCTTCAGCGGCTCGACCAGGCTTGCGACGAAGTCCGCCGTCGCCATCCAGCGCGCCCGCAGGTCGGGGTGGTGCTCGGCTCGGGCTTGGGGGCCTTTGCCGAGAGCCTCGAGGAGCCGGTCTGCGTTCCTTACGAAACCATCCCGCACATGCCGAGCCCCACGGTGGTCGGCCATGCCGGTCAGCTGTGCCTGGGCAAGGTCGGGCCGATCTCGGTCGCCTGCCTGCAGGGTCGGATCCACATGTACGAGGGGCACGAGCCCGAGCGGGTGGTCTTTGGGGTGCGCATGCTCGGCCGGCTGGGATGCGAGGCGGTCGTCCTGACCAACGCTGCTGGTGGGCTGGATCCATCCTTTCGACCCGGCACGCTCATGCGCATCGCAGACCACCTCAACCTGATGGGCCGCAGCCCGCTGTGTGGCCCCAACCCGGACGAGCTGGGCCCGCGCTTTCCGGATATGACGCGGGCCTACGACCCCCGGCTCGGCGAGCTGGCACAGGAGGCGGCGGCCGAGGTGGGGGTCGAGCTGCGCGAGGGCGTGTACGCGGCGCTGCTGGGGCCGTCGTATGAGACGCCCGCCGAGATCGCCATGCTGCGGAGCCTGGGCGCCGATGCCGTGGGCATGAGCACCGTGCCCGAGGTCATCGCCCTGCGCCACATGCGGGTGCGGGTGTGCGCCATCTCCTGCATCACCAACATGGCCGCGGGCATGACCGAGGCGGAGCTGGACCACGCCGAGGTGGAACAGACGGCGCGAGCTGGTCGCGACGCTTTTGTCCGCCTGCTGTCGGCCGTGGTACGACGCTCGGTCTAGGCCGCGGCGCACCGCAGGCGCCACGCCTGCGCCCTGGACTCGACGCCCAGCCCCGCACACACATGGCCATCGACTGGGACAAGCTTTTCGAGCAGGCCACCGAGGCGCGGCGCTACGCCCATGCGCCGTACTCACGCTATCGCGTGGGAGCGGCGGTGCTGACGGCCTCGGGCCGAAGCTTTGCGGGCTGTAACGTCGAGAACGCCACCTACGGCTTGACCGTATGTGCCGAGCGCACCGCCATCGTCCAGATGGTAGCGGCGGGCGAGACCACACCCGTGGCCCTGGCGATCGTCACCCCCGGCCCCCCGCCCGCCATGCCCTGCGGGCTTTGTCGGCAGACGCTGGTCGAGTTCGCCCGCGATCTGCCCATTCGCGTGGCGGTGGCCCAAAGCTCGGCGCCCCCCACGGAGACCACGCTCGCCGAGCTGCTGCCCCGGGCCTTCGGGCCGGAGACGCTCGGCCGCGGCCGCGATCCGTCGGGCTAGCTCGCGGTCATTCGTCCTCGTTGCGCGAGGTCTCGTCTTCGGACGGTGCCGTCTCGTCGCCGCCTGGCGGATCGATCGGGGTCTCGGCCCCGGCAGCGGTTTGCCCCAGCAGCGACGACAGCGACGATGCCATCTGCTGCAGCTTTTCCTCGCGCTTGCGGGCCTGCTGCACCACGGCGCGCTGTTCGGCGAGCTCCTGCTCGGCCTGCTCCAGGCGAGCCCTGAGCTCGCTCACGGTCTTGTCGGCTCGAGCGCGGATCTCCTCCAGCTCTTGCTCGTGCTCCTGCTCGGCCTCCTCCACGGCGACCGCGCGCTCCCGACGCTCCTGGTCGAGAGCCTCGGCATGCTCTCGCTCGAGGTACTCCTGCTGCTCGTCGTGGGCCTTCTTGAGCGTTTCGGATTGCTCCTCGTGCTGCTTTTCCAGCGCTTCGGTCTGCCCTTCGTGCTCCTGCCGCAGCCGCTCGACCTGCTGGCGGTGCTCGGTGCACAGCTTGTCCACGGCCTCGTCGTGCTGCTCGCGCAGCGCTTGGATCTGCTCCTGGTGCTCGGCGGTCAAGGCCTCCGCCATGTCGGCGTTGTCGGTAGCGAGCTGCTGGGCTCGCTGGATCTGCTCCTCCAGATCGGTCCGCTGCTCGGCGTGCTCGGCCTGAAGCGCCGCGAGCTCCTCCTCCTTGCTCTGCTGGAGCCGCGTGGTGGCCGCCTCCAGTGCCTCGGCCGCCTGCTCGGCCTCTTCGACGCCGTCCTGGCGGAGCTGCTCGAGCTTGGCCACCGTCTGCTCGTGCTCCGCGCACAGATCGGCCATGGCCTGCTCGTGCTCGACCCGTCGCTTCTCCAGGGCTTGCCCGTGGTCGCGCAGGGCTTCGGCCTGGGCGTCGCGGTGCTTCTGCTCCGATTTGCGCAGCGCCTCCTCGTGGGCCTGGTTGAGCTTGTCGATCTGCTCGGCGTGTAGCGCACGCGCCTCGCGCAGCTCGCGGGCTCGCAGGTTGAGCTGGTCGGCGATCTTCTTGGCGCGCGCCTTGAAGTCCTCTGCCCGTTGGTCGGCGAGATCCCTGTCCCCTTGGATGGTCTCGATGCGCGCGGTCGCGTCGGCGAGCCGCCGCTCGAGCTTGCTCAGCAGCTCGGTCAGGTCGGCGTTTTGGCGGTCGGCCGCCAGGGTCTGATCCCGTGCCTCGATGAGCTTGCGCTCCTTGGCGGCGAGCTGGTCGCGCAGCGCCAGCATCTCCTTGTCTTTGCTGTTGAGCGCTTCTCGCAGGTCCAGCGCATCGCGGCTGAGCTGCCCGCTGTCGCCCGAAAGAACGGCCAACCGGGCCTTGACCGACTCGAGCTCCTCTCGCAGGTGGGCGGCTTCGCCCTGCGCGCGCGCCCGCTCCTCGTCAGCCCGAACCAGGGCTGCTTCGGCCTGCCCGAGCTTGCGCCGCAACGGCTCGAGTTGCTCGGAGCTGGCCTGCGGCGCCGCGGCCTCGGCCGGGATCGTTGGGCTTTCCGGCTCGGGCGAGGGAGCCTCGACTGGGGGCGGAGGGCTTTCCGGCTCGGGCGAGGGAGCCTCGACTGGGGGCGCGGGGCTTTCCGGCTCGGGCGAGGGAGCCTCGACTGGGGGCGCGGGGCTTTCCGGCTCGGGCGCGGGAGCGTCGGCCGGGGGCGGAGGGCTTTCCGGCTCGGGCGCTGCCGCCTCGGAAGGGGGAGAAGGCGCGGCCTTGCGCTTGCGGGGGGGCGCCTTGTGCTTGCGGGTGGGCACCTTGGGCTTGCGGGCAGCCGCCTTCTTTCGACGATGCCGCGGCGGGGGCGGCGGCACGGCCGCCCGGGCCTCGGCAGGCTTCGAGCCGGATTGGCCATCCGCGCTGCCCGAGCTCCCGTCCGCGGCAGGGGCTGACGGCTCCTGGCTCGCCTGCTCCGCGCCATCGCCAAGCTCGGGAATGGGAGGCCGCCGCGCGACCGCTGTGACCGCATCGGAGCCGTTTTCATTATCGGCAGCGGACAACTCTGCCAGGCCCGCCCCGGCCGCATCAGCAGCGCCGTCGGTTGCACCCGCGCCCGCCGCCCCCTCTGGCTCGCCCGCTGCCGCCTCGTCGGGGCCACCGTCGACGCCGAGCACTACGTCGACAGTCGCCCCAGAAATCGGCCGCTCCTCGTCGGGCCCGTCCCCGCCCCCGCGGCCATCGGCGCGCTCGCCCTCGGCGCCCTCAGCCGACGGCTTCGGCGGCGGGGGACGCGTGGCGTGCAGCGGCCCTAGGTCGAGCCCATCGAGCGAGCCCTCGTCGATGGGGATGTCGGGGTCCTCGAGCGGCGCCCCCTCGCCCGCTGCCGACGCCCTGGCAGCGAGCGGCAGGAGCCTGCGAATGCGCGCCAGCAAGGCGTGCACGGCGATGGGCTTCTCGACGTAGTCATCGGCCCGCATCGGCAAGCTGCGGTGCCGCTCGAAGCTCTCCGCGCTCGATCCGCTGGACATCAGAATGAGCGGGATCGCGCTCAGCCTAGGATCCTTGCGGATGCGGTTGCAGATCGAGAACCCGTTGACGCGCGGTAGCTCCACCGACAGCAGGATGAGATCGGGGCGAGCCTCGAGCGCGGCCACGAAGCCGGTGTTGCCGTCGCGAAAGGCCTGGACCTTGCATCCCAGCCGCTGGAGCCCAGCGCGCACCTTGGCCACGAAGTCGCCGTCCGTGTCGATGATGAGAACGCTGGTCATGGCACCGAGCCCGCTCTTCGAAGGCCTGCCGCTCGAGCATGGTGAGCGTCGGGCCGCTCTTACGATAGCGTGCAACGCCAATGCCGTTAAGGGCCCGCGCAAGAATAGTGGTCCGAGGCAGAGCCGACGAGCCCCAAGCAGGACGCCGCGCCCGCGAGACCACCGTTCGCGTATCGCGCTCGGACCGAAGCGCGGCTATGCCTCGAGCCATGCCCTTGCCCCCGCTGCCCGTGGTCGACATCCTGACCGAGGAGGATCGGACTCCCCCGGCCGAGCCGGGCTTCATGCGCCTGCGTCGCTGGCGCCTTCGCGCGCGCTACCCCGACGGGCACCTGAGCGAGCCGTTTTCCTTTGACGCGATCGAGCGCTCGGCGTTGGACGCCGTGGTGCTGGCCGCCCACTTCTGCGACGAGCGGGGCCGCCGCTGCGTCTACGTGCGCTCGGCGCTCCGCCCAGCCGTGCGCCTGCGCCCGCCCGAGGTTCGGCCGCTACCGGAGAAGGACACCCTCGGCATGCTCTGGGAGCTGCCCGCGGGCCTGGTCGAGGCGGACGAGTGCCGCTCGGCCACAGGGCTGCGCCACACGGCCGCTCGCGAGCTCGCCGAGGAGCTGGGCTTCGAGGTGGCACCCGAGCGGTTCGCCCCACTCGGGCCGGCCACCTTTCCGGCTCCGGGCATCATCGCTGAGCGACACCACTTCTTCCACGTTGAGGTCGCGCCAGCGGGGCGCACCCGCCCGCGCGAGGACGGCTCGGTGCTCGAGCAGCGCGCGCTGGTGGCCTCCCGCCCGCTCGACGAGCTGTTGGAGCTCGCCCGCCAGGGGGAGATCGAGGACGAGAAGACCGAGCTCGGCCTGCGTCGGCTGGCGGAGCTGCCGTAGGCCTAGCGGCGTTCGCCTGCCCCTTGGGGCCCATCGGCCGGCCCCAAGACCGGTGAGGGCCAGCCGATGAGCCCCAAGGGGCGAGCTGTGCGTAGCCTTGGTGATGGGGTCGACGATGGGGACTCCGTCGTCGCTCCGCTCCTCCCTCTGCCCCCAAACCCCCGCATGGAAAAGGGGGACAGGCTACTTTTTTTCGCGGAAGAAGTAGCCCATCCCCTTTTTCCGATCGCCGTGTGTCTGCTGCCACGCCCTCCGCGTTCGAGCTGCCACGGGTCACACGTCTAACTACGCGAAATCGCAATAACTCTCGCCGGGCACCGAGCTTGCGTTGGGTAGGGGCATCCCCTGCAGAACCCCCGCTTTCAAGATCTCGGAGGGAACCCCAATGCACCGCAACCGCATCATCGCCATCACCGCGACCGCCGCGACCCTCTCGCTCGGCGGATGCGACAACCATCCATCTTGCCCCTGCGCTGAGGACCCGCCCGCGCCCAGCGTGGCCAGCGCCGCAGCCGTCACCGCCTCTAGCCCGGCCGCGTCAGCCCCTGCCGCGCTCCCCACCGCAGCCGACGATAGCCCTGTCGTCGCTGCCCCGCCCGCGCGCGCGGCCTTGCCCTCGGCGCCGGTCAACGGCCGCAACCCTTCCGTGGCCTCTCGGCCAATCGAGCTGCGCGTCAAGCGCCTGGTGGTGGCGCGCGGTGTCAAGTCGCGCGAGCCCGTGGATCCGGCAGGCTCATTCGAGCTTGACGAGCTCGAGCGCATCTACGCTTTCGTGGAGGTGAGCAATCCCGATCGCGCCGACTCGGAGATCTTCGTCACCTTCGAGCCCGAGCAAGGAGCCGCCCGCGGGCACGTGCGCCTGCGGGTCGGACCGTCACCCCGCTGGCGGACCTGGGCCTACACTCGGGGCATTCGCCAGCCCGGCTCGTGGTGGGCGGTGGTACGCGACGGCGACGGCGAGGAGCTCGCACGCACGCCCTTCGAGATCGTCTCCTAGCGCCATTCGCCAGCCCCTTAGGGCCCATCGGCTGGCCCCGAGACATCGGCTGGCCCCGAGACATCGGCTGGCCCCCGTGACAATCGCGCTCGCTGGTTCAGCTCGGATGATCTCACGTGTTAGCATCCCGCCATGGTCGCGCGGGGCACCCCGGCAACGCTGTGCATGGGCGACCTGTCGTTGTGCCAGCACGACGTGCCGCTGCTCCAATTCGCCGCGGTGGTGGCGGCCGTCGGGGAGGAGGTCCGGCTCGCCGATGCGCTCGAGCTCGAGGGGCTCGATAGTGCAACGTGGACCCAGGCCGCGGCCCAATGGGGCGAGCGATTGGCGAAGGAGCCAGAGCTTTTTGCGCTCTACGCCGACGAGCTAGCCGCCGCAGAAGACAGGCTGCATCGCGCGGTACAACCGCTCGATACCGACTTTGGCGCGTGGCTCGGCTTTCACGCGCTGTGGCTGTCTACCGACGAGCCAGCTACGCTGCTCGAAAAGACGGGCGCGCGCGCCTCCGATCTCGGTCGGCTAGAGCGCCTCTGGAAGCGACGCGGAAAGCGCTCCGCTGAGCTGGCCGAGCGCATTCGCGAAGCTAGAGCCGATCCCGGGCGAGCCGCCATCAAGACACCGCCTCCGCTTTCATTCGGCGAAACCCTGCTGCAGCCGTCCATTGCCGCGCGAGAGCCTGCCAGGGGAGACGAGCAAGAGCCGACCACGCATGAGCGCGCGGCTTTACCGACCATGGGCTCCGTGGCGCTGATGATGCCCCTTGATCGCTACGCCGAGCTTCATGCCGAGCTCGACGCGCAAGGCGGGGCGGCGTCGCCGAGGCTTCTGCAGTCCTTCGGTCTGCCCGACGAGGACGCCTGGGGCAGGCTCGACCGGGCCTGGCAGATGCGCTTCGCCGATGACCCGCAGACCGAAGCCGACTTCCGCGTGCTCAAGGGCTACTACGCCACGCGCCAAGACCTACTCGACGCCGAGCATGACGGCCACGACGAGCCAGCACTGAGGTCGCGCCCGCCAGCGCCCTCGCCTTCCTCCGAGCACGCGCCCATGCCGTCCGCCGAGCCCGCGCCCGTGCTCGACACGACGAGCGACGTCATTCCAGCCCTCGTCCAGATACCGGCTCTGCCCTTTGCCGTTCGTCGCCGAGCCACCGTCATGCTTCCCGATACTCACCGGGCAACCGAGGCCCATCCCGACGTCGGCAGGACGGGGACCGTCATCCCAGCCTTGCGCGATGCCGAGGTGCTGCCGTTTGCCGAACGCGCCACCGCGACGCCGCTCCAACCGAGCGAGCCGCTCCAACCGAGCGAGCCGCCGCCCGCCGAGCCCGACGCCGCCGAGCCAGACGCCGCCGAGCCCGCCCCAGCCGACGCCCAGGACTCTTCATCCCTGAGCGCGCTCGACGCCACGTCGATGCTCCGGCTGTCGCTCGACGAGCCCTCCGCGGACGAGCTCCTGTCCGATGCAACCATACCGATGGTGCCGCCCGTCGCAGCGCTCGACAAGACGATGCCCTTGCCCGGGCTTGCCGAGCGCGCGCCGCCGCCCGCCCCGCCCGCGCTCACGGTCGAGCAGTATGCCTCCTTGTGTGCCGAGCTCGCTGCACGGCCCGCCTCCGAACGGCCGAGGATCCTCCAGCGCCACGGGCTTCCAACCCCTGCTCATGGCACCGCCCTTCATGCCCAATGGCGTCCGCGTCTGGCCAACGATGACGAGCTCCGTCACCGCTATTCCGTCCTGTACGGCCGTTTTTTCCGGGCATTCGAATCGAGGTAGCGAGAGACCTCCATGCCCAAGCTCGTCGTCCTGGGAGCCAAGCTCAAGTGCAGCGAGGGCATGGCCCCTTCGTCGCTCGTCGTGCCGCAACCCCTCATGAACGCGGGCAAGCAGCCCATTGCCACCGTCAACGACAACGTACCGCTGACCAACATCATGCCGTTCGGGATGTGCAAGACCCTGGCCAATCCTCAGGTAGCCGCCGCCACGGCTGCCGCCCAAGGCGTGCTCACCCCGATGCCGTGCCTTCCGGTTATCGCCGCCCCGTGGACCCCTGGAGCGCCCGGGGTCAAGGTGCTCAAGAAAACCGCGCTGACCGCCGATTCGAAATGCCAGTGCAACTGGTCTGGAACCATCGAAATCGTAGAGCCGAGCAGCGCCATCGACATCGACGAGTGACCGATGCCTTCCCGATTCGAAATAGAAGAGAAGCCCCTCGACGAGCTCGATTTCAGAATCGTCTCGCTCGTCGGTGAGGAAGCCGTCAACGAGCTGTATCGGTTCGCGATCACCGTGGTCGTCGGGGGCAGGGAGCTCGCCTCCGTCGCGACGGGGCCCGTGGAGCAGGCGCTGCTCGCCAAGCCGTGCATGTTCCACTTCGGCGAGCACCCCAACCCCATCAAGCGCCGCGGCATCATCTCCGCGGTCGAGGTGGAGCGGCCGCTCGACGCGGAGGCCGAGGGCATTGCCGGAGCCCTCAAGCTGCGGCTCGAGGTCGTTCCTCGGGCCTGGCTGCTCACCCAGCGGCTGAACAGCCGCATCTTCCAGGGCAAGTACGTCCACCAGATCGTCAGCACCATCCTGTTCGAAAACGGCGTCCGACACCGCTGGAACCTCGGGCTGACCTATCCCAAGCGCCTGTACTGCACCCAGTATCGGGAGACCGACTACGAGTTCGTCCGCCGCCTGCTCGCCGAGGAGGGCATCCTCTTTTTCTTCGAGACGTCGGATGACTTCCAAGGCGCGGAGGTCCCCGCGGACGATGAGGCGGAGTCATCGGACGCCGACACCGTCGCCGGGGTCATCAAGGCGGTAGGAGCCGTCGGAGGCTTCGTCGGCGACGTCGCGGATCAGCCGCATCTCAAGTTCGGCAAGGCCGCCGCCAACCTCGCCGCCGATCTCATCAAGGACCCGCCCAAAGACCCCGAAGCCGACGATCCCAAGGTCATCGGCGCAGGCCACGCGGGGCCTTCCGGCCCTGGCGACGTGTTCGTTTTCGTCGACCAGGCCACGAGCTACGGGATCTGTCCTGCGCCGAGCCCGGACGAGCCCATGCTGCAGCTACGGGCCGCGGAAAAGGTGATGCACGATGGCACCGACGTCGCAGGAATCCGGGTGGGATGCCAGGAGATTGTCAATGCGCTCCCGCAAGAGGGCAGCCACGGAGCGGCCGGCGTCGTCAAGGTGGGTCAGGTCCGTCAGCGGAGTGATGGC
>CAYTYV010000137.1:0-13685 GCA_964441055.1 uncultured Polyangiaceae bacterium
CGGCGGCTGGACTCGCCCGCCCCGCCCCGCCGTCCCGCGCGCCGCGCCGCCCGCAGGCGAGCCACCCCCTAGCTCGCGCCCGCTCACGGCAGCCGAGATCTTGCTCGCCAGACGCAAGGGCAAAGGGTCAGGCCGACAGCGATAGCTGGCGATGTCGCCCAGCCCGCCTCGAGCCCGGGAAGCGCCGCTGCTTCGGCGCTCGGACCTGAAAGCGCTCACTCACCCCGCACTCGCCCGTGTGTCTCGCATTCGCGCGGCTTGCCCAGCGCATCGCAGAGACAGTCCGTGCCCTGTCCACCGCAGGAGCCCTTGAGCGGAGCGCGCTTGAAGATGACCCCGATGGCCATGGCCAACATCAGCAGGCCCATCAACACGATGGCGGCAATGACGGTCTCCATCGTCACTCCTCGTCCCGGCTTTCGTTTCGTGCGGCAAAGTGGCTCGTCTGGCGTGCGTCGAAGCCGTCGCCAGACCGCACTAGCATATAGGCTGCGATGCCTTCACGCTCGGCAATCTTCAGGCCCTCGTCCGGTCCCAGAACGGCGAGCGCCGTCGCCCACGCGTCTGCCATCATGCAATCGTCCGCGAGCACGCTGACCGAGGCCAGGTCGTGCTCGATCGGCCGCCCCGTTCGCGGGTCGATGGAGTGGGAGATCCGCTTGCCGTCGACCTCGCGATAGTTGCGGTAATCGCCAGAGGTCGCCATGGCCCCCGAGCTCAATCCCACGACGGCGATGGCCTCTCGGGTGGCCGTATCGGGCCTCTCGACGCCGAGCTGCCAAGGCCGGCCATTCAGGTTCAGGCCCTTGACCCGGACCTCGCCTCCCACCTCGACCATGTAGCGCTCGAAGCCGAGCGCCTCGACCGCCCGGGCAGCCTCGTCAACGCCAAAGCCCTTGGCGATGGCCGACAGATCCGCCCGGAGCCCCGCCGCCTTCCGCGTCGCTCCCGCCTCGGATAGGACCAGCTTCTGCCAGCCGATCCCCCTGCGTAGCCGCTCGAGCTCCACCGCGGTGGGCGCCTCGCCCGGCCCCTTCGGACCGCATCCCCAGGCGTCCACCAGCGGCCCGACCGTGACGTCGAAGGCCCCGCCCGAACGCCGCGAGACCTCCGCCGCCGCCCCGAGCACCGTCCGGAGCCCCGGACCAATCGCCATCGCCTCTCCCACCGGGTGCTGGTTCAAGCGCATGAGCTCGGAGTCGGGCCGGTAGGTGGACATGGTCGCGTCGACCGCGGCGAGCGCCTCGGAGGCCGCCTTCTGTACCCCGGAGGTGTCCTGGCCGGACGACGCGATGACCTTCACCATCCAGGTCGTCCCCATCACGCGCCCCGAAAACCGGGCCTCCCGCTCCCCCGCAGCGGGACCGTGCGACGGCTGGCGCAGCCACAGCAGGGCAAAAAGACCCAGCACGAAGACGGCGGGGAGGACGAAGCGGCGAAGGGGTGAGGGGGCTCGGCCGAATGCAGGGGGAGAGGTCATCGATGAGGAGCGCTATCCGCCGAAGTCGTCGAGCATGATGTTCTCGCGCTCGACCCCCAGGTCCAGGAGCATATTGATGACCGCGGTGTTCATCAGCGGAGGCCCGCAGATGTAGTACTCGATCTCCTCGGGCGCGGGATGATCCTTGAGGTACTGGTCGTGCACCACCTGGTGGATGAAGCCGACGTAGCCGTCCCAGTCGTCCTCCGGCAACGGCTCGTTGAGCGCGAGGTGCCACGCGAAGTTGTCGTTCTCCTCCTGGATCTGGTCGAACTGGTCCATGTAGAAGGCCTCGCGCAGCGAGCGCGCGCCGTACCAGAAGGAGACCTTCCGCTTGGTCTTGAGGCGCTTGAACTGGTCGAAGATGTGCGACCGCATGGGCGCCATCCCCGCGCCACCGCCGATGAAGAGCATCTCGTTGTCCGTCTCGCGGGCAAAGAACTCGCCGTAGGGCCCCGAGATCACCACTTCATCGCCCGGCTTGAGGCCGAAGATGAAGGAGCTCATCTTGCCCGGCGGCACGTCCGGCATCTGCGGCGGAGGCGACGCGATCCGGACGTTGAGCATGATGATGTCCTTCTCTTCGGGGTAGGACGCCATCGAGTACGCGCGCGTGACCTCTTCGTCCACCTTGGAGACGTACTGCCACATGTCGTACGTGTCCCAGTCGTCCCGATACTCCTCGCCGATGTCGTAGTCCTTGTAGTGGACCACATGCGGCTGGCACTCGATCTGGATGTAGCCACCGGCGCGGAAGGGCACCTCCTCGTCCTTGGGCAGCTCCAGGACGAGCTCCTTGATGAAGGTCGCGACGTTGTCGTTCGAGCGGACCTTGCAGGTCCACTTCCGGACGCCGAAGATCTCCGGCTCCAGCCCGATCTTCATGTCGCCCTTGACCTTGACCTGGCAGGCCAGCCGACAGCCGTCCTTGGCCTCCCCCCGGCTGATCTGGGCGGTCTCGGACGGGAGCATGGCCCCGCCACCGTCGTGCACGTCCACCTTGCAAACCCCGCAAGAACCCTTCCCACCGCAGGCCGATGGGATGAAGATCTTCTGCCCGGTCAGGGTGTTGAGGAGCGTGTCGCCCGCCTTGGTCGTAATGGTGTTGTCCGGATCGTCGTTGACCAAAATGGTCACGTCGCCGCTCTGCACCAGCTTGTCCTTCGCGACCAGCAGCACCATGACCAGCGCCACGACCACGAAAACAAAGACAAAGACTCCGAGTAGAACCGTCGTCATTCCAGAGCCTCCTGCCTAGAGCTGGATCCCGGCGAAAGCCATGAAGCCGATCGCCATGAGCCCGGTGACGATGAACGTGATGCCCAGCCCGCGAAGCCCGGCCGGGACGTCGCTGTAGCGCATCTTCTCGCGAATGGCCGCCAGCGCGATGACCGCGATGGCCCACCCGATGCCGTTGCCGAGCCCGAAGACCGTGGACTCCGCCAGGGTGTAGTCCCGCTCGACCATGAAGAGCGAGGCACCGAGGATGGCGCAGTTGACGGCAATGAGCGGCAAAAACACCCCGAGCGCCGCATAGAGAGCCGGAGAGAACTTGTCGATGGCCATCTCCACCACCTGCACCGAGGCCGCGATGGTCCCGATGAAGGTCAGGAAGTTCAAAAACGACAGGTCCAGATCCGCCAGGCCGGGGCTGACCCATGCGAGCGCCCCCGGGGCGAGCACATAGGTGTAGATGAGGTTGTTGAGCGGCGTCGTGACGGCGAGCACGAAGATGACCGCCGCACCAAGCCCGATGGCCGTCGAGACCTTCTTGGACACCGCGAGGAACGAGCACATGCCCAGGAAGAACGCCAGGGCCATGTTCTCGACGAAGATCGCCTTGATGGCGAGGTTCAGCAGGTGCTCCACCTTACTCCTCCTCGCACTGCTCGGGCTTCCACACGCGGAGCGCCCAGATGAAGAGACCGATCAGGAAGAAGGCTCCGGGAGCGAGCACCATCAACCCGTTCGGATTGTACCAACCGCCCTCGGTAACGAGCGGCAGCACCTGCACGCCGAAGACCCGTCCCGCGCCGAGCAGCTCGCGGAAGAAGGCGACGCCGAGCAGCACGATCGCGTAACCGATACCATTGCCGATGCCATCCATGAGGCTCAGCCAGGGGCCGTTCTGCATGGCGTAGCCTTCGGCGCGCCCCATCACGATGCAGTTCGTGATGATGAGCCCGACGAAGACGCTCAGCTGCTTGGAGATCTCGAAAACGTACGCCTTCAGGATCTGGTCGGTGAGAATCACCAGCGACGCGATGATCGTCAGCTGGACGATGATCCGGATGGCGGGCGGAATCTTGTTGCGGAGCAGGCTGACCGAGAGGTTCGACAGCGCCATCACCGCAATCACCGCCACCGACATCACGAAGGCCGTGTCGAGCTTGGTCGTGACCGCCAGCGCGGAACAGATCCCGAGGACCTGCAACGCGATGGGGTTGTTGCCGAAGAGTGGATCGTAGAGCGCCTCGCGTGTCTTCTTGTTCACTGGACGCCTCCCGTCGTCTTCACGTGAGCGATGGTGCGCTTGAAGCCGTGCTCCCCCGTCCAGAACCGCACGAGCGCCTCGACGCCGTTGCAGGTCAGGGTGGCGCCCGACAGCCCATCGATCTTGTGCGGCGCCTCGGCGACCGGCGGGGCGGCCCCCTTGATGACGTCGAGCGCCGGGTTGCCCTCCTCATCGAAGGCCTTGCGCCCCTGCCAGACCGCCTTCCAGCGCGGGTTGTCCACCTCGCCACCGAGGCCGGGTGTCTCGGCGTGCTGGTAGAAGGTCAGACCGCGGACGGTGTTGCCGTCCTTGTCGAGCGCCAAAAAGCCGTAGAGCGTTGACCACAGGCCCTTGCCCTCGACCGGCAACACGAGCATGTCGAGCTCGCCGTCCTTGAGCACCTGGTAGGTGAGCGCCTGCTTGGGGATCCGCCGGACCTTGGCCGCGTTGGACGGCGCTTCGCTGCTGGTCGCTGGATCCTTGGTCGCCGCCTGCTGGTCGAAGCTCGCCACATCGACGCCCTTGGCCGGCCTGCCGGTCTTGAGGTCCACCACCACGGCCTTGATGGAGTCCTTGAAGCGCTTCTGCACCTCCGCGGGCGAGATGTCTTCTCCCTCCTGCATCAGCCCGGCGACCGCGAGCACCTTCTTCTGGCGGTCGAGCACCGCGTTGGCTTCCTGTCGCTCGCGTAGGCCGACCGCGGAGCCAGAGACGATGACGGCGCACACCAGGCAAACCGCCGTGGCGAAGCCGATCGTGTATCCCTTGCCGTATTCCATCAGGCGGCCCCCCCTTCCTTGCGCGCGAGGCGGCGCTTGATGTTCGCCTGGACCACGAAGTGGTCGACCAGCGGGGCGAATACGTTCATGAACAGGATGGCGAGCATCATGCCCTCCGGGTAGGCCGGGTTGACGACCCGGACCAGCACCACCAGGACTCCGATGAACAAGCCGTAGATCCACTTGCCGCGGTTGGTGAAGGCGCTGCTGACGGGGTCCGTCGCCATGAAGAAGGCGCCCAGCGCCCAGCCGCCAAGCACGACGTGCCAGTGGAAGGGCACCGCGAACATCGGGTTCGTCTCGGAGCCAACGCCGTTGAACAGCAGCGCCATGCCGAGGGTCCCGAGCGCCACGCCGAGCATGGTGCGGAAGGAACCGATCTGCGTGAGGGCCAGGATGGCCGCGCCTATCAACAAGGCCAGTGTCGATGTCTCGCCCATCGATCCGGGGATGAAGCCCAGGAAGGCATCCATCCACGCCTTCGAGCCGAGACCGTTAGCGGTCAGGAAGCTGGAGTCGGCCGCTGCGACGCCGAGGTGGGTCGCGCCGGACATACCGTCCGTCATGTTGGCCGCGATCCAGACCTTGTCACCCGAGATCTGCGCCGGGTAGGCAAAGAACAGGAACGCGCGGACGGTCAGCGCCGGGTTGAGCACGTTCTTGCCTGTCCCGCCGAAGATCTCCTTGCCGATCACCACGCCGAAGATCGTACCCACGGCCACCTGCCAGAGCGGGATGGTCGGCGGGAGCGTCATCGGGATAAGCGCGCCGGTGACGAGGAAGCCCTCGTTGATCTCGTGGCGGCGGACGATCGAAAAAATGACCTCGACGAGGCCGCCCGCGACAAAGGTCACGATGAGCACTGGCAAGAAGTAGAGCGCGCCGAGGACGACGTTGGCCCAGAAGCCCGGGGTGAAGCTGAATCCCAGGCTGGCGTAGATGGCCTCCTGCCAGCTGCCGAGCGGCATGGCGCCAACCGCGATGGCCTGGTTGGCCTGGTAGCCGGTGTTGTACAGCGCCATCAGCATCGCCGGAATGAGCGCGATGACGACGATGATCATCATCCGCTTCAGGTCCAGCGCGTCGCGGACGTGCGTGGGCCCCCGGGTCACGTGCCCGGGGGTGTAGAGGATGGTGTCCTGCATCTCCCAGAGGGCGTAGAAGCGGTGGAGCTTCCCGCCCTTCTCGAAGTGCTTCGCGTACTTGTCGAGGATCTTGCGAAGCATCACCCCTCCTTCCAGATCGTGAAGAGGTTCTTCCGCAGCGCCACACCGTACTCCTCGTTGCCGGGGCTCACATAGGAGCAGAGCGCCAGGTCCTCCTCGATCAGCTCGAGGCAGCCCAGCTGCTCGGCACGCTCCACATCCTGGACCAGCAGCGACCGCAGGAGGAAGGTCGGCATGATGTCCAGCGGCATCACCCGCTCGTACATGCCGATCGGCACCATCGCGCGGCGGGAGCCGTGGGTCGAGGTGGTCATCTTGAACAAGCGGCGCGGCCAGAGCGCCGAGAGGAACGCCCTCGCCGTGGAATGCTTGTCTCCGCCCGGCCTGATCCAGCCGAACAAGACGCGCTGCCGGTCCTCGGCAAGGCACGAGACGATGGCGTCGTAGCGCCCGAGATAGCCGTGCACGTCGCCCATGGCCGTGCGACCACACAAGACGCTGCCGCTGACCACGCGGCTCTCACCGGCCTCAAGCTCGCCCGCGACCAGCGGATCGAGCGCGGCGCCGAGACGCGTCCGGACCAGCCGCGGTTTCTTGACCACGGGCCCGGCCAGCGCCACGACCCGCTCGGGGTCGAGCTTGCCCGTCTCGAGCAGGCGACCGATGGCCACCACGTCCTGGTGGTCCAGGTGCCACACTGTCTTGTCGGAGTGGACCGGGTCCAGCATGTGGATGTGCGTCCCGGCAAGACCGGCGGGGTGCGGCCCCTTGAACTCCTCGACCTGGGCACCGTTGGTGGCCGGAATCGCGGCGCCGGGGCGCTTGCAGACGTAGAGCTTGGACGCCAGCTTTCCGAGCCCCGCCAGGCCGGCCTGGAACGCGTCCTCGCGCCCCTTCAGGATGGCGTCGGCGCGGCCCGCGAGCGGGTTGCTGTCCATCGCCGTCACGAAGACCGCGGCCGGGGCCTTGCCCTTGGGCGACGGCACGGTCCCGAACGGGCGCTGCCGCAAGGCCGTCCAGAGGCCGGACTCGACGAGCAGGGTCTTGACGGCCTCGCCATCGAGCGCCGAGGGCGCCTTGCCAGTGAAGGACTCGAACGCGAGATGATCATCGTCCGCGCCGCCCGTCTTGTCGGATTCCGTGAGCGTGATGACCACACTTTGCAGGGCGCGACGCTCACCCCGGTTGATCGCCATGACGGTGCCCGCAGCCGGGGCGCAGAATCGCACGCCTTCCGACTTCCGGTCTTCGAAGAGCAGCTGGCCGCGTTTGACGGCGTCACCCAGTTGGATGTGCATCCGCGGTCGCATGAAGGGGTAGTCGTCGGCCATCACCGCAACGCGATCCACGGGGGGCCCGTCGCTGACGACCTGCTCCGGAGCACCTGCGATCGGCAGGTCCAGGCCCCGGGATACGTGATGTTCAGCCATCGAATCTCCCATTCGGCATCCGATTCGGCGGGAAGGGACCACAAAAACCAGCGGCCGCAAAGCCCTTCGTCGCAACTTTTTGGGGCCTTCGTCACGGGGAAAACTCGCGTGAACGCGTAAGCGCCCAAGATTCAGCCGGAAGAAGTGACAGCGCACCGCGACCCTGATCTCGAGAAACCTGGATAATTTCATCGAGCTAGCGCACTGCTGTCCTTCGATCTGGAGGTTGCCCGCGTCCGCGCGGCGCTCTGGGCAGATCTCGTCGGCCGGGCTCTAGCCCACGTCCCCCAACCCGGTGTTGAGCCCGAGCAGCCGAAACTGTACACCACAGGACTCCGTGTGCGGGTCTCGCTGGACGGCGCTACCGAGCTGCAGTCCCACAAGGTAGGATGAGCGGCTCGGCTGCCGACTGCTGCCATGAATGACGCCGCTCAAACCCAAACCCACCACTTCACCAGCTACGATGGCTGGCGGCTTCGCTACCAGGTGACCGGCCGCGGGCCGACCATGGTGCTGGTCAACGGGTTCGTTTGCTCCACCCAGTATTGGCCCGAGGTGATCGACCGCTTCCGCTCGCACTACACCGTGGTCAGCTGGGACTATCGCGCGCACGGAGGGCAGCCCGTGCCCCCCACCATGGAGGCCATCACGCTCGAAGGCTTTGCCCGCGACCTCGAGGCTCTGCTCGAGCACCTCGATGCCGGGCCCGTCATTGTGGTCGGGCACTCCATGGGCGTGCAGGTCTCGCTCGAGCACCATCGGCGCCGCGCCGATCAAGTGCGGGCCTTGGTGCTGGTCTGTGGCACCTTCCAAAACCCCATGGCCACCTTGCCGCAGGCCGATCGCTTCCAGCGCCTCACGCTAGGCCTCACCGGTCAGTTGCGCCGCCGGAGCCGGGTGCGCGGCGCGGTCGAACGCTCGCTCAAGCCGCTGCTCAGGACGCGGCTGGCCACCGAGATCGCCTTTGTGGTCGGCGGAGCCAACCGCGAGCTCTGCCCCCCGCACTACCTAGAGGAGCTCTTCGCCCACGTGCAGGCATTGGACGCGCGCGTGCTACTGGCCAGCTTCGAGTCGATGGTGCGGCACTCCGCCTTCGACGTCCTGGCCAAGGTGGGCGTACCGACGTTGATCCTGAGCGGCGAGCGCGACGACATGGCACCACCCGAACGCTCGCGCGAGATGCACCAGGCCATTGCGGGCGCGGACTGCCATATCTATCCCGAGTGCACTCACTTGGCGATGCTCGAAAAGCCCGATCAAGTCCTCGGCGATCTCGAGGCGTTCCTGGCGAGGCTCGAGGGGTGAGACGAGGACCTACTCCCCGACGCTGGTCTCGATGATGCGCCTGCTCACCCGCTGCTCTTCGAGCATCAACACCCCTTTCCCCGATCTCTCGGCCGTCCCTCGAGCAGCCGAAGGTTTTCCTCCAGTACGCTGCCCCAGGAGCCAACCAACCGGTAGAGGTTCCTGTTGAACCGGCTCCACGCTTTCCGCTCCCGGACCATGTGCCTCACGAGCCCGGGTGTTGCGTTGGCGTGTCTCAAGGCCTGCCACGTGAGCTTCCAGGCCTTCCTTGTTCGATCCACGCGTTTTGAAAGCGAATCGTGCGCCCTGGGCGCCCCCTTTTCGCGGCTCTCGTAGTCCGTCACCACGGGCAGCGTGGTTCGATTCCTGCCGGGTGCCCCCACCAGCGCGAGACCGAACGCGCTCCCCGCGGGCACGCTTCCAGGATCGCATGTGCCCCCAATCGGATAGACCTCCCAGCCCTGTCCGGCCGCCATCGTGAACACATCCATGCCGCAGGACTCCATCGCAGGCGAGGTCAGGCTCGCATGCCGACACCTACCGGTGGTCAGGTGGAGACAGGACGGATGAAGGTGGCAAAGCACGTCTCTGCAGCTCCCTCCGCCAAACCCTGCCATCGAAACGTACCCCATGTCTCGCGCCGTCTTCTGAAGGAGCTTCACGATAGAGAAGTTCAGCATGAAGTGCCCGCCCAGATTGAACAGGTGCCCTGCGGGATCGAACACGGCCTCCTCGATGTTCGTGTGGATGTTCTTCGCGGCCATGATGGACGGGTCCACCGCCACCCTGTGAAATATCGCCGCATCGTGTGCCATCACCGTTTCCAGCACCTGATCGATGGAGTACCCGTGGGGAGGACAGTGGCTGCAGCCACCGGACATGTAGCACTTGGGTATCAAGCACTTCAGGCGCACCCTTGGGTCCACGATCACGTCCGCAGTCGACAGAACCGCCGCGTCAGCAGCCCCGAAGGACTTAGCCATTCCCACCAAATGGTCCAAATCCCTTCGCATCGTTTTGGTCACGTCTGCTGTCATCGGATCTACCTTCCTTGGCTCTGGGCACAGGTCATAGCAATGGCCGATTGCGTGGCCTCGGTCATGTTCCTTCCCCCCTGCTTATCCCACCAGGACCAGGCCGCCGACGGGAGATGACTCGCCGGTATTGGACCACGCGAGGCTTCTGGCCATGGACGCCGCATCGATTCCGGCTGCCACGATGGACGGCCGCGCCTTGAACGGATGCAAACACACACGCCCCTTGACCATGGCCCAACAGCGCTTCTCTCGCGAACAGAACAGCGCCCGGCAGTTGCCGTGGGCAAGGCCCAGAGCCAGATGATACCCCATGTAGAATGCCTCTGACTCCAACGTTGCCGTGATGTCGAGTGCTTCCATGCATAGCTCTTTCGCACCTTCGCTTTCGATCGGCCCCTGCCCCGGATCGTCGAACCCAGCGGGTGTCTTGACGCAGAAGAACACTCCCGCGGTGAAAGCTCGCACCGCGTCAGCAATGGAGTCGTGCGGGCAGACCAAGGGCCAGTGAGCGCTGACGTAGTCCGGGTGGAGATGGCTCTCTAGTCCTTGCACGAAGGCGACGTCCTTCGCGTCGATGACGGAGGCACGGTGGGCGCCCTTGTGCACCGCGAGCGCTCGGAGCTCTTCCGTATCTCGGCGAATCCGGTGCTCGTCTCGTCGTCTGGGGATCGGTCGCACGTTCTGGGGGGCTACCGGCTGATGCATGATGGTCGGGATTCCTCTCGGCGTGTTCTACCATCCCCGACGGGACGGGTGGCACAATGTCGAGCCACCGACAGCGCTGGGCGCGGCTGCGCGGCGCGTGTACTGAACAGCGATGAGCACTTGGCGATCGCAACAGGGGGTGGGCCTGCTCGGACTGCTGCTGATTGTGGCGGGCTGGGGATGTACGCGCCCGACTGCCGTCGCGCCCGAGGCGGCTGCGAGCACGGTGGCCACGGCGACGGAGTCGGCAGCGGGCGCGCCAAAGCCCGTGTGGCTCGCCATCGCCGCCCCGACCTTGTCGGAGGCCGTGGGCCCGCTCGCGGATCACCGTCGAGCGCAGGGCTTCGACGCGGTGGTCTCGTCCGAGCCTCCGGCTCGCGCCCTTGCTGCGCTGGGGACTCGGCCGGCGTTCATCCTGCTGGTAGGTGACGATGTCCCGGACCCACAGGCGGAGGCGGACTGGCGCGTGCCGACCAAGTGGCGCCCCCTTTACCGGTGGCGATCGGTGCAGCGCGAACGCTTTGCCGCCGATGCCCTCTGGGGCGACATGGACGGAGACCTGAGCCCGGATGTCGCAGTGGGTCGGCTGCCGGTTCGTTCGACCGCCGAGCTGCAGGCCGCGATCAGCAAGACGCTGGCCTACGAGAAGGCGCCTCCCAGGCCGGCCGATCTGCGATTCCCGGTGTGGGCGGGAGCGGCGGGATACGACCCGAGGATGGATGCGCTGGCGACCCGCCTTCTGCTGGGGACCATCCGCGGCAACGGGCCACCGTGGCTGGAGCCGGTGGCCATGGTGGGCGACCAAGGCTCACCGTACTGCGGCTGGCCGCCGAGCCAGGCAACGGTGTTCAGCGCTGAGCTGCGCAGGGGCGGGGTGCTCGCCGCTCTGGCGGGCCACTCGGCCACCACCCATTTTCATTCCATGGACTTCAGGGGCCGCAGCATCGACTTCTCGGCGAGCGACGCCACGGGCCTGCTCGCCCAGGGCGAGCCGGGTCCACCGACGGTGCTGCTGACCTGCGAGGCCGGAAACTTCACCGCCGAGACCGCGTCGTTGGCCGAGGCGCTGCTAGCAGCCCCAGCAGGCCCTGTGGCGGTCATCGGCACGACCACGGAATCGCATCCGCTGACGAACTACCACAGCGGCCTGGCCTTGCTGGAGGAGCTGAGCAACCGTCCCCAGCGCCTCGGAGAGCTGTGGCTCGCCAGTCAGCGACGCGCTCGTTCGAGCCGGAGCCTGCTGCTCGACCACCAGCTGGAGAAGCTGGAAGGGAGCCTGGAGGAGCCGATCGACACTGAGGAGCTACGCCGGGATCAGCCGCTGATGTACGGGCTGCTCGGCGATCCGGCGCTGCGGCTGCGGCTGCCGAAAAAGCTCGAGGTCGAGATCGAGGGCAACCGAGATGCCGGTTGGCGCTGGCGTGCCGATAGGCCCGCCGGGTCGGCTGAGCTCCACGTCCAGCTGCGGGCGGCGGCCGCGCAGGCTCCCGCCCCGCTCGCGCTCGATGAAGCGGAGCAGAGCGATGCGCTGGCGGTTTTCCGCAAAGCGAACCAGGCCTTCGAGTTTTCCACCATCGAGGTGCTCGCCGCCGATGCGGGCTGGAGCGGGGCGATCGAGCAACCCGGGCTGGCTCGGCTGGTGGCGGTCGGTCCGCAGCACCTGCACGTCGCGACCTTTGCGCTTCGCTGAGCGACCGGGCGAGTCCTTGAGTTTCGCCAAGAGCTGCGGGAGGATGCGCCCGCCATGGTGACCGGTGGGTCTGACCGCAGCACGAGCCGGGGGCGGGATGGCGCGCACCCTTCCGAGGTGGGAGCGCGCTTGGCGGACCGGCCGCTCGAGCTCGAGCGCCAGCGCTACCGCCGGCTGCTCGACCACGTGCCCGACATTCTCTACACCTTGGACTCCGAAGGGCGCTTCGTGATCGTCAACGCCCACGGGGCCCGCTCGCTGGGCTACCAGCCCGAGGAACTTCTGGGCCGACACTTCACCTGCGTGGTCCATCCCGATGACGCGGAGGTAGCGGCGGCTTCGTTTCGGCGAGCGGTGGCCAGCGGTCAACACCGCGCGCGCGGCATGACCTTCCGCTTGCGCACCAAAGATGGTCGCACGCGCTGGGTCTCGGCCAACACCGCCATCGTCCTCGACCCCCAGGAAAAGACGCTGCAGGAGCACGGCGCGGCGCGCGACATCACCGAGCAACAGCGCCTCGAGGCTCAGCTCCGAGACAGCCAGAAGCTGGAGAGCTTGGGCCTTATGGCCGGCGGCCTGGCCCACGACTTCAACAACCTGCTGACGCCGATCCTGGGCCAAGCCGAGATAGCCATGCAGCACCTGCCGAGCGACTCCGCCGCGCGGGAGTGCTTGAACCGCATCCGGCAGTCCGCACAAGGCGCGGCTGAGCTAGCCCAGCGGCTGCTGGCCTACGCGGGCAAGGCGCCCGTGGCATTCGAGCCGGTCGACCTCAATGAGGTGGTCCGCCAAATGAAGCCGCTGGTGGCCGCCTCGGCGCCCCAACCGATCGCCGTGGAGCTCGCCCTGGATGACCGGCAGCCTCTCATCCGGGCGGACGTGGCGCAGGTGCGGCAGGTGATCCTGAACCTGATGACCAATGCCGCCGAAGCCATCGGCGATGGCCCCGGGGTCGTGACCGTCCGCACGAGCCACGCCGAGCTAGACCGCAAGCAGCTCGCCGAGCAGTGGCCCGGCCACGAGCTCCGACCTGGGCGCTACGCGCTGTTGGAGGTGAGCGACACCGGCTGCGGCATGGACGAGCTGGGCCAGAGCCAGGCCTTCGACCCGTTCTTCTCGACCAAGGCCGCCGGCCGGGGGTTGGGTTTGCCCGTAGTGATGGCCATTGCTCGCGGCCACAGCGGCGCCATTGTCATCCATTCGCGACCCGGCGAGGGCACGAGCTGCGCAGTGCTGCTGCCCGCCACCCGAGCCAGGGGCGCCGTCGCTTCCCAGCCGCCCCCGCAAGCCGAGACCGGGCCAGCGGTAGAGGGCGGCGGCACCGCGCTGGTGGTGGACGACGAGGCCGCCGTGCGCGCCGTGCTCGAGCAGATGCTCGAGCTGCTCGGCTTGGAGGTATTGAGCGCGCCAGGCGGAGCCGAAGCGCTGGCGGTGCTCGAGGACGAGTCGCGGCCGGTCGACCTGCTGGTGGTGGATCTGACCATGCCGGGCATGAGCGGCAAGGAGCTGGCCGAGCGGACGCGCACGCTGCGGCCGGCCACCAAGATCCTGCTGACCAGTGGCTACGGCGAGCAGCGCTTCACCTGGCAGCAAGGGGAC
>CAYTYV010000138.1:0-13677 GCA_964441055.1 uncultured Polyangiaceae bacterium
GCTGCTCAAGGGCACGCCCGAGTACATGTCGCCCGAGCAGATCCGCGGTGAGCAGCTCGACGGGCGGGCCGACATCTTCGCGCTCGGGGTGGTCCTCTTCGAGATGTTCAGCGGGCGTAGGCCCTGGCAGGCCGGCAGCGACCTGGACGTCATGCGCGCCGCCGTCGAGGTGGCGCCCGCCGACCTCGGGGCCCTGTGCCCCAAGCTCGACCGGGCCTTGGTCGCGGTGGTGGGTCGCTGCCTGGAGAAAATGCCGCAGGCTCGCTATGCGAGCGCGGCGGACGTGGGCGGCGAGTTCCAGCGGTGGCTGGAGGCGCACGGCTGCCGATCGCGCGAGGAAAACGCCGAGGCGCTGGCGCGCTTCGTGCGGCGCAATGCCATGCGCCAGATGCGCTGGTTCGAGCGGGCCCTGGCAGGCCAGATCAAGGCGCGCCGCCGACCGATCCGGCCTTTGGCCAAGCCCGCGCCCCCTGGCGGACGGGGCGGCCGAGCCGGGGCGGGCGGCAGGCAGCCAGCAACCCAGCAGCCCAAGGCGGCGGGCCCCAAGGCGCCCATCGCCCGAGCCGGGGGCGCCGCGGCCCGGGCCGCCAGCTCGAGGCCGCCCGCCGCTGCGTCAAGACCTCCAGCGGCTGGCCCTGCGGCGGACGAGTGGAGCGAAGAGGACGAGGGCCCCACCATTGTGCAGAAGTCGGCCGAGGCCGACGAGGCCATCCAGCGCTCGGGCGTGGCTCAGGCGACTCGCTCTCGTCCACAGTACGGCTTGGCGGACGAAGGCTCCCGCAGCGACCTGCCCACCGTCCCCAAGATGGACGACGACGACGAGGACGAGGTGCCCACCGAGTCCAGGCTGCACCCCATGCCGCCGCCCGCAGCACCGAAAGCCGCAGTCGACGAGCCGCCTGGGGTGGTGGTGCCCCCGGGTGACGAGGTGCCGCCCGTGCCCGGCGGCGCGCCCGCGGCAGCGGCTGCGCGCGAGCTTGCCCCGCACTCGGTGCCTCGTCCCATTTCCGCGGCGCGTCCCGTCGGCAGACCGCCATCGCCCGATCTGCCGCCGCCGTCGAGCTCCACCCGCACCCAGCAGCTTCCGCTCGACGACTCGGGTACGCGCCCGAACGCGGCCACTGCTGCGGCAAAGGCGGGCTCGGCCGCGGATGCCAGCACGCCGCCAGGGACCCCACCGCAGGGCCACGCGCCCGCGCAAGGGCCTGCGCGGAGCGCGCCGTTCGTGGGGTCAGACGGGGTGGTTGCCGCCGACCAGCCCATCCCCGTGGATACCGCGCCGCTTGAGCCGGCCATGCCAGCGAAGTCGGGGGGCGGGGCGGTCGAGCCGGGCAACGGACCGCCGAAGGCGCCCGAGGAGGCGCAGCTCGGCGGAGATCTTCACGCCGATACCCACCTGCTGGCGGCCCAGGCCAGTCGGGCTGCCGAGGCTGCCCAAAGCGCGGCGGCGCTGGCCGACGTGGCGGCCCAGGCGGCCGCGCTGGCCGCCGAAGCCGTATTGTGCGCGCATCGCGGCGACCGCGCTGGCGCCATGGCGCGTCTGCAGCAGGCGCGGCGGATCGACGATCATCGACGCAGCGGCAGGATGTCCCAGCCCATCATCGCGGGCAGCAGCGTTCCGCCGACGGGCCCGCTTGCCACCATCGAGCCCGCGGCGAGGACCAGCAAGGTCGGTCTCATCGTCGACCCGCGCTACCGCGACCTGTTTCTGCTGGGTCTAGCCGGTCTGGCGGTGCTGCTCGTCCTGCTGCTGGTCGGGATGATCGTGTTTCGCTGCTGAGCGGACGTGCACCGCGGCTGGCCCGCGCCCGGCCAAACGTGGTAGATGCGCGGGCCATGTCCGAGGCTCGTTCCGGCAAGGTGCGCGTCCGCTTCGCCCCGTCTCCGACCGGCTACCTGCACATCGGCGGCGTCCGCACGGCGCTTTTCAACTGGCTGTGGGCCCGCAAGACGGGCGGCAGCTTCATCCTGCGCATCGAGGACACCGACCGCGAGCGGTCGACGCCCGAGAACGAGCAGATCATCCTGCGCGAGCTGCGCTGGCTGGGCCTGGGCTGGGACGAGGGTCCTGAGGTGGGCGGCGACCGCGGCCCCTATCGGCAGAGCGAGCGGCTCGAGCTCTACCAGGAGCACGCCGAAAAGCTCATCGCCGCTGGAGCCGCCTATCGCTGCTATTGCACCCGCGAGGATCTGACGCGCGCCCGCGAGCAGTTCAAAAAGCGCCACCCCAAGGACGAGTTCCGCTACCCCGGCACCTGCCGCGACCGCAGCGATCACCCCGACCGCCCCCACGTGCTCCGCTTCCGCGCTCCGACGAGCGGAGAAGTGACCTACCGCGATCGGGTCTTCGGCGAGGTGAGCACGCCGAACAGCGCCCAGCAGGACGCGGTGCTGATGCGCGGCGACGGCCTGCCGCTGTACAACTTCGGCTGCGTGGTCGACGACCTGACCATGGGCATCGGCCTGGTCGCGCGCGGACGAGACCACATGATCAACACGCCCGCGCAGATCTTGCTCTACCGGGCGCTGGGTCACGAGCCGCCCGCCTTCGCCCACCTGCCCATGATGCTGGCCCCCTCGGGCGAGAAGCTGTCCAAGCGCCACGGCGCGGTGAGCGTGGGCGAGTATCGGCAGCAGGGGATCGCGCCCGGGGCCCTGCTCAACTACCTGGTGCGCTTCGGCTGGTCCTATGGCGACCAGGAGGTGTTCTCCCTCGGCGAGCTCGAGCAGCGCTTCGACTGGTCGCGCTGCGGCAAGGCCGACGGCAAGTTCGACGAGCGCAAGCTCCAGGCCATCAGCTTCGAGCATTTGAAGCGCCCCGAGCTGACGAGCGACGAGACCTACGCTCGGAAGCTCGAGCCCTTTTTGCGCGCGCGCGGCCTCGAGCACATCGACCCGCCGACCCTGCGCGACGCCATCCCGCTGGTGCGCGAGCGAGGCCAGACGCTGGTCGACGCCGCCGCGCGGGTGGACTTCTTCTTTCGGCAGCAGCCTGCCTTCGACGAAAAGGCCAAGCGCAAGTTCCTCCAGTCCGACCGGGCCGAGCCCTTGCCCGCCCTGCGCGAGCTGCTAGCGGCTCTGGACGACTTTTCCGCCTCTGGCCTGGAACAAGCCGTGCGCGACTGGGCTGACGAGCGCGGGCTCAAGCTCGGCAAGGTGGCCCAGCCAGCACGGGTGGCGCTCACGGGCGGTACGGCATCGCCCGGGCTGTTCGAGGTCATGGAGGTGCTCGGCAAGGAGCGCACGCTGGCTCGGCTGGATCGAGCCGTGGCCCTGCCGAAAGAGCCATGAGCGGTCCGCTCGCCAGCGCGCTCGGCTGGTCCGTCTCGGCGCTCTTCGGGGCGGCGAGGCCGAGCGGCTTCGAGCTGGACGGGCTACCGGGCGGTTGGGGCGTGGCCGTCAAAGCGCTCTTGCCGTGGGTGGTCTTCCTGGTCTTCGCCCCCGTTTTCTACGCGCTGTTTCGCAAGACCTGGCGCGAGTTCGACGACGAGGCGGCCGAGTACAAGGCGGCGCTGCGCAAGGAGGGCAAGGTCGACTATCGACCCGCGGTGCTGTTCGCCATCGTGGCGCTGGTCTTGACCATGCAGGAGTACTACGGCGGCCGCAGCTTCTACTACCACGAGCTGCGACCGCTGCTGCGCGAGATCGAGGCGGCCCAGCTCCTCGAGCCTGGCGGTCTCGGCCGCTACGTCAACCTCGGCCGGTACGACGAGCTCTACGGCTACGCTTGGTGGGCGCTGACCCGCGTGACCGGCTACGTGGTCGTCCCGCTCGCGTTCTGGAAGCTCATCTTTCGCCGCGACCGGCTGCGCGATGCCTTTGGCCTTCGCTCGAGCGGCTTGCTCCGCCACGCCTGGCTCTACGGGCTAGGCCTGCTCATCGTGCTCCCGCCAGTATTCCTGGTGTCGCTCAGCTCGGAGTTTTCCTCCTATTATCCCTTCTACAAGAAGTGCTCGCGCTCCTGGTTCGATCTGCTCGCCTGGGAGTCGATGTACATCGCCCAGTTCTTGGCGCTGGAGATCTTCTTCCGCGGTTTCATGGTCTCGGCGCTGCGGCGGACCATGGGCTCGGCCGCCATCTTCGTCATGTGCGTGCCCTACGTGATGATCCACTACGGAAAGCCCTATCACGAGGCCTGCGGGGCCATGATCGCGGGCATCTTCCTCGGCACCCTGGCCATGCGATCGCGCTCCATCCTCTGGGGCTTTTTGCTGCACATCACGGTCGCCCTGTTCATGGACGGCTCGGCCATGCTGCAGGCCAGGGGCTTTCCAACAACTTTCTGGCCTGCGCGCTGACTCAGCGCCCGCTCGGTTGGCGCTCGAGCGGGCCTGGCTCTATGATTGCAAGGTGGCCCTTCGTCCACGCTTTCAGCATCGGCGGCGGCTGCGGCTCGGCGCGCTGCTCGGCGGGCTCGTCCTGGGCGCGCTCGTCTCGCACCACGCCCAGGCGGACATCTACGCCTACACCGACGCCAACGGCGTCATCCACTTCAGCAGCCGCAGGCCGGCCGACCCGCGCGCCAAGCTGCTCGTCAAGTCCTCCGCCGAGCGCAGTCGGCGCTCGCGCGGGCTGGCGCCAGTTCCCCCCTCCGATCGCTCGCCAGGGCGCTACACCCGCTACGACGCCTGGATCCAGCAGGCCGCGACGCTCTACCAGATCCCCGAGGCGCTGATCCGGGCGGTCATCAAGGTGGAGAGCGACTACGACCCGCGCGCGGTGTCCGTGGCGGGCGCTCGCGGCCTGATGCAGCTCATGCCCGAGACCGGCCTGCGCATGCAGGTGCGCGACCCCTTCGATCCCAAGACGAACATCTTCGGCGGCACCCGCTACCTGCGCGTGCTGGCGAACACCTTCAACGGCGATCTCGAGCTGACCATCGCGGGCTACAACGCGGGCGAGGGCGCGGTCATCCGCTACGGCGGGATCCCTCCTTACGCCGAGACCCAGGGCTACGTGCTCAAGGTGCTGCACTACTACCACCGCTACCGAACGATGTCGGACGTGGTGGAGGCCGCGCAGGGCTAGTCGTCGTACCGCCCGAGGGCGGCCTGCAGCTCTTGTCGCACCCGCCGACGCAGCTCGGGCGGGGCGAGCACCTCGGCCCGCGGACCAAAGCCCAGCACCCAGGTGGCCACCTCGTCGAGCTCGCCCACGCACAGCCGCAGGCGGATCGCCCCGTCGGGCAGCGGCTCGATCTGCTGGGAGGGATGCACCTTGCGCGTCCGCAGGTAGTCGGCCGCCGCGGCCTCGATGCGGATCACGACCTCGACCGGCTCGAGCCGCGGTCCGATGCCGAACTGGCCCTGGACGAAGTCCTCGACGCGGAAGTCGTCGGGCAGCTCGAAGCGCTTGGGGCTCGAGCACGAGGTGTCCCGCAGCCGGTCGAGCTCGAAGCTGCGGACCCGGCCGCGGGCCACGTCGAGCCCGATGCAGTAGACGGCGTCCTTGTACAGCACCATAGCGTAGGGGTGGATGACGACGCGCTGCTCGGCCCCGCCGTCGTCCTCGGCGGGGTAGCAGCCCGAGAGGGGACGCAGGTCGGCCACAGCGTGGAACAGGTCGTCCAGCGCCTCGCTGTGCTCTCGGTAGTCCTTGGGCGCGAAGGGCACGTAGAGGAACCGCTCCTCGAGCCGGGCCTCGGCCACCCCAGCGTTGGGGCCTCGTCCTGGCCGTCGGGCAATGCCCTTTAGGCGCTGGGCCGCCAGGTCGATCTCCTCGTACAGGCCGGAGCCCCTCATGGTCTGGAACAGCGGTCGCGCGGCGAGCAGCGCGTAGGCCTGGGTCCGACGCACGGCCACGCGGCGGGGCATCTCGGTGGGAGCGATATGCCAGCGCCGTGCTCGACCGGGCGCAGTGGCCGTCGCGACGACGTCCATTTTCTTTTGCAGCTCCGCTAGATACCTGCGAACCGTGCGCGCCGTCACGTGCAGGCGCTCGGCCAGCTCGTAGATGGTCAAGCCCTTGGGGTGCTGGAAGAGCAGCGCCTGGAGCTGGTCGAAGCGATAGTGCTGCGCAAAGGCGCCGACGGGTCGGCCGCGCTTCGGGCGACCGGGGCCCTTGGCGCCCGCTCTGGGCCGCTTGGACACGGCGGGCGTTATCTCACGTCGGGCCGCTGCTGACAGCCGGAAAGGCGGCGGCCCGACGATAGGGGGATGCAAACCCGCCCTGGATCGGCTACGCAGAGCGTGATCTAGCGCCCGTCGCCCAGGCCCAGAGCGCAGAGCGGGGATGCGGCCTGGGCCGGTCGGGCAGAGCGCCAGCGCAAGGCACGCACCATGCCAACAGCTCGACCCATCGCTTCGGATGTAACCCGCATCGTTGCCGAGATCCTGGACGTGCCCGAGGCCACCGTCACGCCTTCGGCGTCCTTCGTCGACGATCTGGCAGCCGACTCCCTCAGCTTGCCGGAGCTGCTCTTGGCCTTCGAGGAGCACTTCGACATCGACATTCCCGACGAGGATTCCGAGGGCATCCGCACCGTCCAGGACGCCATCCGCTACCTCGAGACCAGCGTCGAGGTCTAGCCGCGGAACGCGGAGAACTGGCGGCGCAGAGCGGCAAACCGAGAACTGCACATTTGGTTTTCGCACCTGCTCAGATGGGTTACGAGTCCAAATCGCGGCGCCGGGCCGGGCTACGCCCTGTCGACCAGGGGCTGGTCGCCGCAACCGCGTCCACGCGAAGGCACCCGATCCCCCGAGAGTCCCCATGACCGACAAGCCCGACCGCGAGTTCGACGTGCAGCACATGCAGGCTGCGTTGGATCTGGCGCGGGGCTCGCGGCCGTCGCCCAACCCGCCCGTGGGCGCGGTGGTCGTCTCGGCCGAGGGCGAGGTCGTCGGCTCGGCGCGCCATGAAGAGGCGGGCGCGGACCACGCCGAGGTGCTGGCGCTTGGGGCCGCTGGCGAGGCTGCCCGCGGGGGAATGCTCTACGTCACGCTCGAGCCCTGCAACCACGCCGCCAAGACCCCGCCCTGCGTGGAGACCATCGTGCAGAGCGGCGTCAAGCGGGTCGTCATCGGCTGCATCGACCCCAACCCGCACGTCGAAGGCGGCGGGGCCAAGCAGCTGGAGGAGCAGGGCCTGGCCGTGGAGGTGGGCGTACAGGGGACCGAGGCCCGCAGCTTGATCGCGCCGTGGACCAAGTTCATCACCACGGGTCTGCCGCACGTGGCGCTCAAGCTGGCGCTGTCGCTGGACGGACGCATCGCCACCCGCAGCGGAGAGTCCAAATGGGTGACCGGCCCCGAGGCGCGGGTCAAGGTCCAGGAGCTGCGCGCCCGCCACGACGCCGTGGCGGTGGGCATCGGCACGGCGCTCAGCGACGACCCCCGCCTGACGGTACGCGACGAGTCGCTGCTCGAGGCCGGCCGCATGCCCGCCCGCATCGTGTTCGACACGCGGCTCCGCCTGTCGCCGAGCTCGCGTCTGGTCGAGACCGCTCGCGAGGTGCCCACCTGGGTGCTGACGGGCGTGGATGCGCCCGAGGACCAGGAGCACGCCCTGCTGGACAAGGGCTGCGGCGTGTTGCGCGTGACCATGACTGCCGAGGGGAGGGTGGACGTGGCCGAGGCGCTGGCCTCGATCGCCGCGCAGGGGATCGTGCAGGTGCTGGTCGAGGGGGGCGCCGAGCTGGCGGGCAGCCTGCTGGCCGGACGGTTGGCCGACGAGCTGCACGGCTTCGTCGCTCCGCTGCTGCTCGGTCCGCGCGGTCGGCCAGGGGCGGTGGATTGGGCTGGACCGGACACGCCCGCCGAGGCCCCCAGGGTGGTGGATCCGTGCTGGGAGGTCTGCGGCCGAGACGCCTACGTCTACGGCCCGGTATCCTATCCCGAGCGCGGCGACTGATCGGCCTGCACCTTGCAAGTTGGGGCAAGTTGGGCTCGACTGAGCTCGACTGAGCAGGGACGAGGGCGGCGGGGTCGCGGCGCGGTCGGCAGGACAGATGGGCAAGCACCAGAGCTTTCGGGCGGGCGTGGGCATGGTGGTGATGAACGACCGCGGCCAGGTGCTGGCCTTCGAGCGGGCAGGCCAGCGGGGCGCGTGGCAGCTCCCTCAAGGGGGCTTGCGCAAGGGCGAACAGCCCCGCGACGCAGCCCTGCGAGAGCTCGAGGAGGAGACCGGGCTCGGGCCGGGCGAGGTGGAGCTGCGGGACGAGCATCCGGGCTGGCTCGCCTACGAGCTGCCGCCCGAGGCGCGCTCGGGCAAAACCGGGCGCGGGCAAGTGCACAAGTGGTTCCTGTTTCGGCTGATCGCCGAGCCCGCCGCGATCGAGCTCGGTCCCGAGGGCCAGCGGGAGTTCGACCGCGCCCGCTGGATGACCCTGCGCGAGCTGGCGGCGCTTTGCTGGCCCGTCCGACAGCCCGTCTATCGCGCGCTGCTCGAGCACTTCGGCGGCCATCTCGAGCCGTAGCTTCGCCCAAGAGCCCTCGCGCCGAGATTGGGGTTGGCCCTGGGGGGTGGTGCCTTTAAGCTCGCGCAGCGCAAGCTGGAGCAAGCCATGGACTACAACCCCTATGCCGCGCCCGAAGCCCCGGGCCCATACGAGCCCGGACGTCCCGTCATCGACGGCGCGCCGCAGCCTTGGACCGTCGGCGACGTCATCTCCCACGGCTGGGAGATGGTCAAGCGCCACTGGGTGGTGCTGGTGTTCGCCCCGCTTTTGGCGGGCTTCGTTCCGGGGGTCCTCTACCAGATCCCAACCTTCGTGGCCCAGGCCGCCCACCTCCATCCGGAGTCGGCGGGCTACTGGGTGGTGATGGGTGTGTTCTTCATCATCGCCTGGCTGGTGCAGATCTTCTTCCAGGTCGGGCTCACTCGGATCTACCTGTCTGCTGCGCGCGGCCAGGAGCCGGTCTTCCAGGACCTGTGGGGCGGTGCGTCGCGCTACCTGCCCTTCATGGGCATGTCGCTGCTCGCGGGCTTGGCCATCACCCTGGGCATGGTGCTGCTCATCGTGCCCGGGATCATCCTGAGCCTGGGCCTTTGCCTGGCATCGTTCTACTGCGTGGACGCCAAGATGAGCGCGGTCGAGTCGCTGGTGGCGAGCTGGCGGGCGACCGAGGGGCACAAGGGACAGATCTTCGTCTTCGGGCTGGCGGCCATGGGCGTTGCGCTGCTCGGCTATTTGGCCTGCTGCGTAGGCGTGTACGTGGCCATGCCCGTCATCATGGTGGCTTTTGCGACCATCTACGTGCGGCTGTCGGGTCGCGGCATGCCCGAGGGGCCCCCGCCCGGAAGCTATGGGCCGCCGCCTGGCGTGCCGCCAGGATATGAGCCGCCCGCGGGGACGAGCGCGCAAGGCCCGCCTGGGTTCTGAGACCTACGGATCCGCCGCCTCGGCGCGCGCGCCGGCCCGCTCGCGTGGCCGCCTTCCGCCCGCGGGCGGTTTGCGGCCCATAGGGCGGGGCGGTAGGCTTTGCCCATGCAGTCTCCTCGTCGTCTCGTGCTCGTCGGCTTCGCCTTTCTGGCCTTGACGCTGTGGGCTTGCTCCAAGCCCGAGCCGCCCACCATCACGCCCGAGTCGGCCACGGTCAGCGCCGTCAGCCCCAAGGGGATGACCGTCCGGGTGGTGCTCGACGTGTACAACCCGAACGACATCGCGCTTTCGGTGCAGAAGGTGACGGCCAACATCACGCTCGGCAAGACGGTCGAGATGGGTCCGGTCGGCGTGCCCAGCGGCGTGCGCCTGCCCGCGGGCGAGCACGTCAAGGTGACGGTGAACGTTCCGGCGAGCTGGCAGGCCGCCGCCGAGGTCGCGGCTCTGGCGGCCGGTTCCCCAACCATACCCCTCGAGCTCAAGGGCAAGGCCGAGATCGGCGGAAAGCGCATCCACATCGAGGTTCCGTTTGCCATCCAGGGCACGGTGACGCGGCAACAGCTCGTCGGCGTCGGGCTTCGGGGGCTGCCGCAGCTGCCTGGGCTGCCCGACATCTTCGGGCGGTGACGGCCGGCCCTGCGCGCGGGCTTGAGCGTGTGGTACATTCAAAGGCACGGTCGGCTCTTCGCAGCCGTGCCACGGAGGAAGAAGCCATGGGCGTAGTGGGCTTGGCGAGACGCGTACTGCTGCCGACAACGGCGGTTTTGATGCTGGCTTGGGGTTGCGGCGAGAGCGAGCTCGACAGCTTGCCGCAGCCGGGTGGCGGCACCGGGGGCGGTACGGGCGGCGGCACGGGCGGGCCCGAAGGCGGCACGGGCCCTAGCGGCGGCAGCGGCGGGCAGAGCTGTCCGAGCGGCGTCTACTGCGGGCCGCTCAGCGAGTGCTGCGAGGCGGACGAGGAGTGCGTCAACGACATGCAGTGCCTGCCCACCTGCTACACGGTGCGCTGCGGCGAGAACCTGACCGAGTGCTGCGATGCGGGCGAGATCTGCCTCGAGGGCGTGGTCTGCGCCGCCGACTGTGCCGACGACGAGGCCCTGTGCGGCGCCGAGCTCGACACCTGCTGCCCGAGCGGCGACGTGTGCATCTACGACGAGTGCGAGACCCCGGGGCTGGACTGCAACGACAACTTCGACTGCCTGGACGATGACTACTACTGCGAGCAGACGCTGGGTAAATGCCTGCCGCTGCCCGATGGCGAGCTGTGCGAGGGAGAGCCGTCCTTCAACGACATCGAGCCCGAGCTCGAGTGGGCCTGGAACGGGGTGTACTACCAGGGCTACACGCACAAGAACATCATCGCCGCTCCCACCGTGGGGGACGTAAACGGCGACGGCACGCCCGACGTGGTGGTGGTCACCTACATCAGCGGCAGCTCGCCCGCCTTGCTCGTGGTGCTCGACGGTGCTGGCGACGGCCAGGGCGGCGGCGAGGTGCTGTTCACCATCCCGTCGGCCAACGACCCCAGCGCGCCGCAGCCCTACTGGCTTACGGGCGCGGCGCTCGCCAACTTCGACAGCGATGAGGGGCTCGAGATCGTCTACGTGGCCAGCAACGGCACCGTGCGCATCGCCGACAACGACGGCATCGGCCACCTGGGCCAGCGCACGGGCTTTTCCAGCTTGGACCTGACGGGCGGCCCCACCGTGTCGGATCTCAACCACGACGGCACGCCCGACGTCATCTTCAAGTGCTACGGGCTCGATGGCACCAACATCGGCAACTCGGCGCTGGATCTGGTTGCCAAGAACTGTACGCGCTCGAGCACGGTGGCCGATCTGGATGAGGACGGCACGCCCGAGGTGCTGACGGGCGCCGTCGCCTATAGCGTCAATGTGGCCACGGGCGGCGATCTGTTCTGGCAGGCCAGCGGTCAAACCGAGGGCCACATTGCCGTGGCCGACATCCTGCCGAGCTCGGCTGGGCCCGAGGTGGTGAACATCTACTACGGCTTCAACTTGATAAACGGCCTTACCGGTGGCGTGCTGGTGGGCGATGGCGGCTCGCTCATCAACACCGCCATCGAGATCCCTGGTGAAGGTCGCGGCGGCGCGCCCACGGTGGCCGACTTCGACGGCGACGGCCTGCCCGAGGTGAGCACCGCGGGGCTGAGCCATTACGTGGTCTACGATCCGGACTGCTGGAGTCCGGCCCTGCGAAGCGGCGGCGAGTGCGCCAGCGGCACGACCGACTTCAAGCTGTGGGAGACGCCCACGCAGGATGCCTCGAGCCATCGCACGGGCTCGAGCGTGTTCGATTTCCAGGGCGACGGCCCGGCCGAGGTGCTCTACAACGACGAGTGCTTCTTCCACATCTACGACGGCACCACGGGTGACGAGCTGGTCACGCCCGAGGTGCCGAGCTCCTCGCAGACCGCCTCGGAGTACCCCTTGGTGGCCGACGTCGACGGCGATGGCAATGCCGAGATGGTGGTGATCTCCAGCGCAGCCCAGGCCTACGACCGCGACGATTGCGACACGGCCTGGAAGAACGCGGGCGTGGATATCGACTGGCTTTGCGAGTTCGGCACCTGCTACGACGGCGGCGCCTGCGTCGGCGGCAGCTGCGATCACCTCGACGGCTGGTCCGGCAGCTATTGGGATAGCTACCAATGCGACGATAGCGGCCGCTGCCAGCACGCTCTCGGCGTCGGCGGCGTGCGCATCTACGGCGACAGCCACGATCGCTGGGTCAAGACCCTTCCGGCGTGGAACCAGTTTCACTACCACGTGACCAACTTCGAGTACGAATCGGGCTGGTGGAACGTGCCCACCACCGAGGAGCACAACTGGCTTTCGTTCAACAACTATCGGCAGAACGTGCAGGGCGGCGTGGCCTTTCCCGTGCCCGATCTCACGGTCGAGCTAGGCGCCACGCCCATCTGCGGCTCGGAGGTCAAGCTGGAGGCCAAGGTCGAGAACATCGGCAGCGCTGGGGCGCCCGCGGGCGTGGAGGTCTACTTCTATCGCACCGATGCGGCCGCCGACGATCCCCCCGAGCTGCTCGGCGCCATCAGCACCACCACGACCATCCTGCCGGGCGGCTGGGAGCGGCTGGTGCTGTCCTTCGCGCCCGTGCCGACCGGGGTGAACCTCGAGTTCGCCGCAACGGTCGACCCGCTGGGCGAGGTGGAGGAGTGCGAGGACGACAACAACGACGACGTCTCCGACATCGTGCGGTGCGAGCCCGTGCCCGAGTAGCTCGGTAGAGCCCGTCTCGTAAACGCGGGCCGCTCGCGACGGCTATGAAACGCCCTCTCAGCCGGGCAGGCGGATCGTACATCGCGGGCCCGTTGCCCGTGCCCGTGCGCATTAGCTCAGGGCGGCCACCCGGGCGCAGAGCTCGCGTTTGAGGTCGTCGATCCCCTCGGGCGAGTCGAAGCGCGCCAGCACGAGCTGAGCCCGCAATAGCTCGGCCAGCTCGGCGAGCTCGCCCAGCGCGCGCAGATCGGCCTCCCTTCGGGACAGCAGCCGGGCCACGCTGGCGGCGTGCAGGCGCGCGGTGGCCACGCTGCGCGACGGTGCTCCCGCGCCCTCGAGTTGGGATGCGTGGCGCGCGGTGTAGTCGGCGTCGAAGCCATGGCGCGCGATGAGCTCGTCGAGCTCGTTCAAACGGGCGGCCGCGCGCGCCACCTCGGTCAGGATCTTGGATGCGTCGGCGGCGGTGAACACCGCGTCGATCGCGCTGTGCAATATGGCTTCGCGCGCGGCGCAGAGGGCGCGCTCGATGCGTTGGTACAGCCGCGTCCCGATATCGCCGGGCCGAAGCTCGGGCGGCGGCGGCGCGTGCAGTAGCGGGGGCCGATCGCGGCCCGCCAGGGCAAAGGGCGCCCACAGCGGCCAGAGCGGTACGGCCGCGGCCGCCGACATGAGGGCGCGGGGACCGGACGCTGGAGCGCGGCGGTACACGGCCACCGCACAGGCGAGGCCGACCAGCAGGTACAGGGCGAGTAGCTCGCGAAAATGCATGGTCCCTGCTCCGCGCCTACCGCTCGAAGAGCGATCCCGTGCTCTGCCAAACCGCGCCCAAAAGGCCGCCGCCTTCGGGCTGAGTGGCCAGCACGGGCACACGCTGGTCGCGGGGATCGCCCAGGTACGGTCGCAGCACCCAGGCGCTCTGGCCGCCCACCAGCAGAAACAGCCCGCTCAGCGCTACGGCCAGACCGAAGCGGCCGGGCTCTCGGCCGAGGGCGCGCACGGCCACCGACAGGGCGGAAAGCCCGGCTAGGCCGTAGGCCAGCACGCAGGCGAGCTTCACGGCGTGATAGGCAAGCCCCCAGTCGATGAGCAGCCACA
>CAYTYV010000139.1:0-13582 GCA_964441055.1 uncultured Polyangiaceae bacterium
GACGCCCCACGGTGCAGGACTGCGAACAGCTCGGCAAGCAGGTGACCACCCTGCGCGGCCTGCATCGCAATCCCTTCTCTCGGGTGCTCATCGTGGCCATCGCCGCCAGCCTGGGCTCGGCTGTGGGCGCGTGGGTGGGCGCGGCCTGGCTGGGCTGGGTGGTGAGCCTGCTGTAGCGTCGCCGCGGCCCCAAGCGCAGATCGTTTTCGTCTCTGGCCCGTCACCAGCCACTGATGACCCCGTCCAGAGTTTGTCTGTTGGTCGCCATTTGCTGGATCCTGCTGGGCTGTGCGGCAGCCCGAACGCCCGCGCCTCCGCCTCAAAGCGTCGTGCCCGTGGCTCCGGTCGCGGAAGTCGCATTATCGGTGGCCGAGCCGAGCGAGCCCGCCGCTATCGGGGCCGAGATCGGCGTGGCGGTCGAGGGGCCCGAGCGTCCGTCGGGCTGGCTCGGCGCGGCGGGCGAGAGCCGCTATGTCCTGCATACGGGCTCGGAGCAGATGATCGCTGCCTGGGTCGACGTGCCGCCCGCGCGGCCGGATGCGAACGTCCGCACCGCGGTCACCCTGAGCATCGACACCTCGGGCTCGATGTCGGGCGGCAAGATCGCCCGTGCCCGCGCAGCCGCCCGGGTGCTGGTGCACAACCTGGCCGACGGCGACGTGGTGGCCATCCACGCCTTTTCCCACGAGTCGAGGGAGATCGTCGCCCCTACCGTGCTCTCGCCCGAGAGCCGTCCCTACGTTGACCGCACCATCGCCCGGCTGTCGGCAGGAGGCGGCACCAACCTATACGAGGCCCTGCTGCGCGCCGAGGTCCGCGCCCGCCGAGCCCCCGCCACGCACTCGGTGCGCCGCGTGGTGCTCATCTCGGATGGTCGCGCCACCGTGGGCGAGACCTCCGCGCACGCCCTCGCGGCGATCGACGAGCGAGGCGCGCGCCACGGGGTGCAGGTGACCGCGCTGGGCGTGGGGCTGGACTACGACGAGTACACCCTCAACGCCCTGGCGGTGCGTTCGAGCGGGCGGCTGTACCATCTTTCCGACGCGCGCGAGCTGCCCAGCATCGTCGAGCACGAGGTGGCCCTGCTCAAGTCCACGCGCGCCACCAATGCCTATCTAGAGCTCGCCCCGGCTGCGGGCGTTCGCCTACTGGGCGCCGAAGGAGTGCGCTACGAGTGGGCTGGGGGCGGGGCGCTGCGAGTGCCGCTGGGTGTGCTGCATGCCGGGCAGCGGCGCGAGGTGCTCGTGCGGCTCCGAGCGGAGATGGCAGCGGAAGGCTCGCGGGCCGTCAGCAGCGTTCGGCTCTACTTCGACGATCCGTCCGACGGCGGCGTGCAGCGCGTCGAGGAGGTGGTGGTCCGCGGTCAGATGACCGGGGATGCGGCGCTCGTTCAGGCGCATCCAAACCGCCCCGTGCAGGCCATCATCGCCATGCAGCGCGCCTCCGCGGTGGCTGCCGAGGCGCGCGCCAAGGTGGATGCGGGCGACTTCGCAGGCGCCGATGCCGACCTGGCCGTGGTCGAGGCCCAGATGCAGGCCAACGCTGCCCAGGCCCGCGATCGCCAGGAGCGGGAGCGACTCATGGCCGTGGCCCGGGGGCTCAGCCGAAGCCGCCGAGCCGTGCAGGCCGCCCCCGCCAAGCCGGCCGCTCGTCAGCCTGCGGTGCGACGCCAGCTCTCGCTCGAGCTCAACGACGTGGCCATGGACGCCATGGGGTTCTGAGCTCAACGTTTCAGATGCGCGGATTTTATCTGTGACATCCGCTACTTGAGTGGTGCGATCAGCCCCCGTGGCCAGGCGAGCCCGCCGAAGATCCGTTTGCGTCCTTGACCTCGGCCGCGGCCCGGTGTCAAACATGGCCCCGCCAGCTCGTGTGGCTGGCACGGGGGGCGCTTGCCCCTATTCCGGAATACGACCTACGCCATGGAGCGCACTATGCATCTTATTCGGAAGTCCATCATGAAGGGCCTGCCGCTCGTACCAGCGGGCGTGTTGCTCGCAGCCATTCCATTGGCCGGTTGTGGCCCGACCGTCTTCCAAGGCAAGACCGGCCTTGCAGTCGTCGGCGAGCTGCCGCCTGCGCCACCGCCTCCTGCCCCGCCGAAGGAGGAGCCCAAGCCACCGGCTCGGGTGGTGCTGATGAAGGACAAGATCAAGATCAACGAGAAGATCCAGTTCGAAAAGGCCAAGGCGAACATCCTACCGGTCTCGCACAGCCTGCTCGACGAGGTCGTCGACGTGCTCAAGAAGAACCCGCAGGTCAAGAAGGTGCGGATCGAGGGGCACGCCAGCTCGGAAGGCCCCGACGCCTACAACATGAACCTGTCCGACATGCGGGCCAGGGCCGTCATGGCCTACCTGGTCAGCAAGGGCGTCGAGCCCACCAGGCTGGAGGCCAAGGGCTTCGGCGAGACCAAGCCCATCGCGACCAACGACACCGAGCAAGGGCGGGAGAAGAACCGCCGGGTCGAGTTCAACATCGTCAAGCAGGAATCGGTCGCCAAGACCGAGTCGGCCAAGTGAGGCGAGCGGCCTAAGGAGGACAGTCATCATGCGGAATACCATCGTTGGGTTGACCCTGCTCACCATGGCGGCAGGCGCGGTCGGCTGCTCGTTCCACGCGCGCAGCCCCGAGAAGTACGAGCAGGACACGCGCGCGGTGCTCGAGAGCAACGCGGCTACGCTCAAGGCCTGCTACGACGGCGTCCTGCGCAACGACCCGAACGCGGGCGGCAATGTGGTGGTGCGCTTCGACGTCCAAGAGAAGACGGGCGCGATCACCCAGGTCGCCATCGACGAGACCCAGTCCACGGCCCCGCAGCCGGTCAGCGACTGCGTCTACCAGTCGCTGCAGGGGCTGGTGCTCGAGCCGCCGGATGCTCGGCTCGGCAAGGCGACTTTTTCCTACGAGTTCACGATCGCACCGCCAGCGCCCGCAGCACCGCCCGCTGGCTGACCGGCCGCGGCTCTGCGTTTTGGGGGTAGGCCAGTGCCGTGCCCGCCCCTAGGGCTCGTGTCGGAAGACATCGTTCTGGCGTGAGCCCTAGGCCAGGCGCGGCACTGCGCGGTTTTTGTGGCGCCCACGCGGCGCGCTTCGTGGGGGGCGAGCTTGGGTTGCGCGCGTCTCCGGGCGCCTTATTTTGTCGTTCCGCCCGCGTTGAGGAGGGAATCAGGGCGGCGGCAGGAGGGCTCACGATGAGCGAGGAGCAAGGTACCGATCAGAACGAGTTCGAGTTCAGGGCCGAGGTCCAGCAGGTCCTTTCGCTGGTCATCAACTCGCTGTACACGCACTCGGAGGTCTTCGTCCGCGAGCTCATCTCCAACGCTTCCGATGCGCTCGACAAGGCCCGCCTGCTGCAGCTGGGCCGCGACGACGTGGCCGAGCAGCAGGGCGAGCCGGCCATCGACATCAGCCTGGACGCCGACGCCAAGACGCTCACCATCGAGGACAACGGCGTCGGCATGACGCGCGACGAGGTGATCGAGAACCTGGGCACCGTGGCGCGCTCGGGCACGACGGAGTTTCTGCAGAAGTACAAGGAGCTCGGCGACAAGGACAAGGCCGACGGGGCGCTCGAGCTCATCGGCCAGTTCGGTGTGGGCTTTTACTCGGCCTTCATGGCGGCGAGCCGAGTGGACGTGCAGACGCTGTCCATGCTTCCCGGGGCCGAGCCCGTGTTGTGGCGCTCGACCGGAAGCGGCTCGTTTACCGTGTTGCCTGGCGAGCGCGAGACGCCTGGCACCCGCGTGGTCGTGCACCTCAAGAAGGACGCCGAGGAGTTTTCCCGCGGCTGGCGCGTCGAGCAGGTCATCAAGAAGTACTCCGACTTCGTGCTGTTCCCGATCCGGGTGGACGGCGAGGTGGCCAACCAGTCGGCAGCGCTGTGGCGCAAGCCCCGCGCCGAGGTCAGCGGCGAGCAGCACGCCGAGTTCTTCCGCCACGTCACGGGCGGGCTGCTGGGCGAGCGGCCGCAGCTGACCATCCACTACGCCGTGGACGCGCCCGTCCAGTTCGCCGCGTTGCTGTACGTGCCCGAGAAGGCCACCCCCGATCTGTTCATGCTGCAAAAGCAGCGTCCGGGGCTGCGGCTGTACGCCAAGCGCGTGCTGGTCATGGAGAGCTGCGAGAGCTTGACCCCCGTCTACCTGCGCTTTTTGCGCGGCGTGGTCGATTCCGAGGACCTATCGCTCAACGTCTCTCGGGAGATGCTGCAGGAGGACCGCACCGTGCAGCAGATCGAGCAGCAGCTGACCAAGCAGGCGCTCAAGGCCTTAGGCAAGCTCGCCGAGGAGAACCCCGAGCGCTACGAGACGCTGTGGAAGCAGTTCGGTCAGGTGTTCAAGGAGGGCCTTGCCACCGACTGGAAGAACAAGGACGAGATCGCCGCGCTGTGTCGCTTCGAGTCGATGAACCACGAGGCGGGCAGCCTCATCTCGCTGCGCCAGTACGCTGACGCCAAGCCGGCCGAGCAGGAGGCGATCTACTACCTGACCGGTCCGAGCCGCGAGCAGCTCGAGCGCAGCCCGTACCTCGAGGTGTTCCGCAAGCGGGGTCGCGACGTGCTCTTGCTGTGCGATCCCATCGACGAGTGGGTGGTCAAAGCGCTGCCCGAGTACGACAAGCTCGCCTTCCGAAGCGTGGCTCACGGCGACATCGACCTCGAGCCGGACGGGGACAAGGCGGCCGAGGGCGGGCCCGACCCCGATGCGATGGCGGCGGTGGTCGACGCCGTTCGCAAGGCGCTCGGCGACAAGGTCGACGACGTGCGCATCTCCCGCCGGCTGACCGAGACGGCCAGCTGCCTGGTGTCCAAGGAAGGGGATCCCAGCGCCAACCTGGACCGCTTGCTCAAGCTGATGGACGAGGGCGCTCAGCAGCACAAGCGCGTGCTGGAGATCAACCCGGGCCATGCGCTGGTCGAGAACCTGGCCACGGTGGTGGCGCGCGATCCAGGCTCGAGCCACGTCGAGCTGTGGGCCCGCATGCTCTACGACCAGGCCCTGCTGGTCGAGGGCGTGGTCGAGGATCCGGCGGAGCTGGTCGGGCGGATCGACAAGTTGTTGGTCGAAGTTAGCGGCCGGGTGGCGAGCAAGTAGCGCGGGGGGGGGCGCTTAGGCCTCTTTCGCCGAGCGACCAGCCGTGGGACAACGGTGGGGCCATGCCCGTTCGCCTACACGTCAACGTCGACCATGTGGCCACGGTGCGCAATGCCCGCGGCACGCGCTATCCGGATCCGGTATTCGCGGCGCAGCAGTGCGAGCTCGCGGGCGCCGACGGCATCACCGCGCACCTGCGCGAGGACCGCAGGCACATTCGCGATGACGACATCGAGCGGCTGCGCGCCGTGCTGACGACCGTGCTCAACCTGGAGATGGCCGCCACCGAGGAGATGATCGGCATCGCCGAGCGCGTCCGTCCCGACGTCATCACGCTGGTGCCCGAGCGGCGCGAGGAGCGCACCACCGAGGGCGGGCTGCAGGTGCGAGGAGACGTCGCGCAGGTGCGGGCGGCCATCGACATGGCGCGCGCGGGCGGCGTCAAGACCAGCCTGTTCATCGCTCCCGAGCTTGCCGACGTCGAGGCCTCGAAGGCGCTCGGCGCTGAGCAGGTCGAGCTTCACACGGGCGAGTACGCCAATGCGGGCAGCGCGGCCGAGCGGGAGCGCGAGCTCGTGCGGTTGCGCGCCGCGGCTCGTCGGGCCGCCGCGCTGGGGCTGGAGCTGGCGGCGGGGCACGGGCTCACGCGGCACAACACCGCAGCCGTGGCCGCCATCGAGGGCGTGGCCGAGCTCAACATCGGTCATGCGATCGTTTCCGATGCGGTGCTGATGGGCATGGCCGAGGCCGTGCGCGGCTTCCGGGTGGCCATCGATCGCGGCGTGCGCTTGCGCCGCGGCTAGCCGCCGCGGCAGGCTGGGGTGAGGCGCGGAAGGCGCGATCGGCGATGGGGACACGGGCAGGAGGTTTTTGGCGATGATCCCGATCATGACGCGGGCGCAGATGCAGGCCTACGACCGGCAGGCCATCGAGGGATGCGCGGTGCCAGGGCTGGTGCTGATGGAGAACGCGGGCCGCGGCGCGGCTGAGCTCATTGCGGCCGTGCTCGCCGAGCAGCACGACCGCGACGGTTCAGAGCCGCCGCCCGACGATGCCCGTGCAGCGGTCATCGTCTGCGGTCCGGGCAACAACGGCGGCGACGGCTTTGTGGTGGCGCGCCAGCTGGGGGCATGGGGCTGGCCTGTGCGGGTGTTTTTGGCGGGCGCGATCGAGCGCGTGCGCGGCGATGCCCGCGCCAACCTCGACGCCTACCAGGGCCTCGGCGGGAAGGTCGAGCTCTTGAGCGCAGACGAGGCCGATCTCGGGGCGCTCGGCGCGGCGCTCGAGCAGGCTGCCGTGGCCGTGGACGGACTGTTCGGCACGGGCCTGGATCGGCCCATCGAGGGCTACCGCGCCCAGGTCATCGAGATCCTCAATCGGGCGTCGTGCCCCCGCGTGGCGCTCGACATCCCCTCGGGCATCGACTCGGACACAGGCGGGCGGCTCGGCGTGGCCGTGCAGGCCGAGTACACAGTGACCTTTGGCCACCACAAGATCGGCATGCTGACGGGCGAGGGGCTGAGCTGCGCTGGCCGGGTTATGCGCCAGGAGCTCGGCATCCCGGATCGGGCCATCGTGGCAACCGTAGGGCAGGCGGGCGAGATCATCGAGGCGGCGGATGTGGCCGGCTGGCTAGGCACGCGCCCGGCCGACGCGCACAAGTACCAGGCGGGCAGCGTGCTCATCGTGGCCGGTAGGCCCGGCAAGGTGGGGGCCTCGCTGCTATGCGCGCGCGCGGCGCTTCGCTCGGGTGCGGGCATCGTCACCATCGGGACCTGGCCCGAGGCGGCGGATGCCCTGGACGGCCGCGTGGCCGAGGTGATGACCGCGCGGCTCGATCCCGACCGGCTGGACGAGACGCTCGCCGAGGCGCTCCACAAGCGCAAGGCCGTGGCCATCGGGCCGGGCGTGGGGCTGGACGAGCAGGCCCGCGAGCTGGTCGAGCGCGTGGTGCTGGGCTGGCCGGGTCCGGTTGCCGTGGACGCCGACGCGATCACGCATTTCGCCGGGCGCCCCGAGGCCTTGCGCGAGGCGGCCGGTCCGCGGGTCTTGACGCCGCATGCGGGCGAGCTGGCGCGCCTACTGGCGATTCGGGCGGCCGAGGTCGAGCAGGATCGCGTTGGCCGGGCGCGTCAGGCCGCGGCCCAGAGCGGCTGCATCGTGGTGCTCAAGGGGAGGAACACCATCATCGCGGCGGCCGACGGTCGGCTCTGGGTGTGCACGCGCGGCAATGCGGCGTTGGCCACGGCGGGCTCGGGCGATGCGCTCACGGGCATGCTGGGCGCGCTGCTGTGCGCGATGCCGCCCGCGGAGGCGGCTTGCGCAGGGGTGTTCCTGCACGCCGCCAGCGCCGATCGATGGCAGGCCGAGCACGGCGCCGACCGCGGCATGATGGCGGGCGACGTCATCGACCGCATCCCGTCGGTGATGGCTTCGCTGCGCGACTGAGGGCGCGGCCGCGCCGCCCGCCCTACGGAGTCACGAAGCCGAGCGAGCGAAGATCGGCGCACTGCTGCGCGCCGTCACCATCGCCCAAGAGCAGCACGTAGTCGTAGTTGCTCATGTTGATGGGCAGCCCGGCCGTGGCGTAGGTGTCACCGTTGCCGCTCTGTTGGCCGCTGATGCTCACGGCCCGTCGGCTCGCGCTGTGCTCGGCCGTGATGGTCAGCTCCCTTTCGCGGGGCCAGGTCACGTGCCCGCCACAGAGCTGGCTGCCGCCTACGAGCAGGCACAAGGCCGCGCCCGAGCCGCCCGAGGGGTGCGCTCGGAGGAACACGCGGTTTTCATCGTCCAGCCACAGCAGATCGTGCTCGGCCGCGGCGGGCAGCTCGCCGCTGGCGTAGCGTGGAGCCAGCACGAAGCTCACCTCGAAGTAGCCGCCAGGTATCAGCTCTGCGGGGATGTCGCTGTACAGCAGCTCGGCGTCTCGGCTGGCCGCAGCATCGGTCGTGGGGATGTAGCTCGAGGGATAGCGCGCCCCCTCCTCGAGCTGCGCGCCAAAGGCGATGGTCTCGGTGTAGTAGCCGATGGCGTACGGGTTGGGCGCTCCGCCACGGGTGTCGATCATGAGGTTGTCGGTGCTGCTGCCCGTCGGGTGCGCAGCGTCGTAGCGCCGCCAGCTAGCTCCCTCGATGAGCACCGAGGGAAGGGCATGGTGCAGCCACGCGCACTCGCCCGTGTCCGCGCCGCCCGCGCCGCCACCGCCGCCAGGACCGCAGTCTCCGCCCCTGGCCCAGGTGGAGGCGACCTGCCCGTAGGCGGTCTGGCGGTGGGAGTACTGCCCCTCGAGGGCGTCCGAGATGAACATCGTGGCCGCGGTGCCGCCCGCCGGATCGGCCTGGCTGGCCACCGTGCTCATGGTACCCGCGACCCAGCTCGCGCCCTGCCACGAGTCGCTGTGGGTGATGGCGTTGGTGCGCTCCGACTCGATGCTGAGCCCCCAGCCGTCGCCAGCGTTGCGCGCCCGCGCATCGCCCGTGACAAAGCCTCGGCGCAGCGTTGCGCCGCTGGTCTGCGAGGTGCGCTCGCCCGCGTAGGGGCTCTCGAACAGCAGCGAGCAGTCCGACTCGGCCAAGCTCGCGTTGTAGGTCCCGTCCGCCTCGGGCTCCTCGGCGGCCCACGAGCAGATGGGCAGCCCTCCACCGCCTCCGCCCCCGCCGATGCCCGTGGTCGTGCCCGTGCCCGTGCCCGTGCCCGTGGTCGTGCCCGAGCCCGTGCCCGAGCCCGAGCCCGAGCCCGTGCCCGTGCTGGTGCTGCCGCCCGCCCCTCCCGCGTCGACGCTGGTCAGGTCGGTTCGGCCAGCGCCGCACGCGAGCACGCCCGAAAACAGGGCCCATAGAGCGATCCTGCGCATGCTCATCTCCGGAAATTTCATGGTTTGGAATGCCCTCCCCGAGCTACGCCCTCCCGGTACAAGCTACCACAATTCCACGGCGGGGGCGTGCGCCAGGGCGCCTGAGCCCAGCGCGGCGCGAGGAAGGCTTTTCGCCCTCGCCGCGAGCCTGACCTGGCCGAGCCGGCTACTGCGGCGCGACCGCAACCGTCAAGGTGTGCACGCCCGACTCGCCGCGAGCGCAGTCGACGGCAATGAGGCCGTAGCCGAGCGCGGAAAACGGCACCTCGACGCCGTCGCAGCCGACGGAGCTTGGCTCGCCCAGCGCGGGCGCCACAGAGACCAGATGGGAGGCGTCGACCGCGGGGTCGGCGTGGAACAGCAAGGACAGCTCGCCGCGGCTGCGATCGAAGGCAACGGAAAGCGGCCAGCCCGCGACCGCGGCCGGTCGCACCCGGGCGAGCGAGGACCGTAGCGCCTGCCGCGGGCTGAAGCTGTCGGTGGGCTCGTCGTAGTCGAAGCAGCCCCAGTAGCCCTGGGATTGCTCCTTCCAGAGCCAGAAGAACGACGAGGCTAGGTACTCCTCCTGCAGCTCGGACTGCCAGCGCAGGTAGTCGTCGGCCTTGGGGCTGTCCGGGTCGAAGCCCCATTCGGTGATGACGAGCGGCGCTTGCCAGCCGTTGGCCTCCAGGCGGGCATTGGCATTGGACCGGCGGAGCTGGTCCTTGGTGATGGTCTCGTGGTCGTCTTCGGTCGTGGTGAATACGCCCGTATAGACGTGCGGCGCATAGCCGGTCATCTCGCCGAGCGGCTCGGTTGCAATGGTGGCCGAGTCGAGGAAGTTGCGCACCGCGGGCGGCTCGAAGAGGTAGAGCTTGTCGGGCGCGGCTTGGCGCAAAGCCGAGTAGGCGGCCTGGTTGAGCCGAGCGACGCCCGCATCGTCCGTGACCGGCTCGTTGTAGATCTCGAAGCCGAGCACCGCGGGGTGATCGGCAAAGCGCTCGGCCACGTGGCTCGCCATGGCCACGAAGCGCTCGCGCAGCCAGGCCCCGTCAGCGCTCGTTCCGAAGAATGTGTCGAAGGCGTCGAGGACCTGCTGGCTCAGTCGGCGCTCCTCGAGATCGTCGAGCGGCCCCTCGAGAAGCTCGGCAGGCGGCGGCAGGATGGCCCACAGCGGCGCGCCGTCCTCACCGATCTCCTTGGAGTAGGCGTCCTGGTGAAAGTCGATGAGCACGAACAGGCCCGCCTCGGCGGCGAGGTCCACGGCTTGCTCGACCCGGTCGAGGTAGTCCGGGTCGAGGTCTCCTTCGGTGGGCTCGAGGCCGCTCCAGTTGATGGGCAAGCGCAGGGAGTCGAAGCCGAAGTCCCGCATGTCGGTCGCATCCTGGGCGGTGAAGGCGGGGATGGGCTCGAGCGCGGTGCGCCCGTCGTTGAAGCTCACGTCGAACACGCCCTCGATCCGGGCGTTGACGCCTCGGAGCAAGCGCACGCGCCCGGCCTCGTCCACCATCTGGCCGCAGCGAACCCCGAAGGGCGCGCCCGCGACAGGAGGCTCCTGACACGGCAGCGGGTCGAGCTCGGCAGGGTCGTCGGAACAGGCGGCGAGGGTGAGCGCCGCGGCCAGCAGGGAGGAGCGCAGATGCGACATGGTGTTCCTCGGGCGCGAGCCCTTACGCACGAGACGATACCCCAACGTCGATGGCGGACGCACCCCGCCGCAGACGGGCGGGCGGCCGCTCGGACACGCCCGTGCGTGCCGAGGGCCACACCCCAGGGGTGAGCGCTGCCTGCCTCGCTGGATAACTAGTTGAAATTTCAGCGCGAAACCCTCTGGCACCGCGGTTGCTCCACCGTTTGCTCGGAGAGCATGATGACGACGCAAACAAGCCAAGCAACCTGTGGATCATCCCGTACTCACCTCGTCCCAGCGGACCGCATAGGGCGTGCGCCGCGCCGCGTTCGGAGCGGCCGCAAGTGCTCGGAGCTGCGCGCCGAGCTCGTTCAGAGCGGCCGCAAGTGCTCGGAGCTGCGCGCCGAGCTCGCGACGCTGCGTCCCGAGCTCTACGCGCGGGCCATGCGCATGTGCTGCTCGCCGCCGCTCGCCGAGGACATCGTGCAGGACACCATGGTGCGGGCGCTGCGCTTCGAGGCGCAGTACCGCCCTGGCACCAACCTGCGAGCGTGGGTGGGGCAGATCCTGCGCAGCGTCTTTCTGACGCGGTGCAGGCGCAAGCGGCGCGAGCGCAAGGCCCTCGATCACCTGAGGCAGGATCCGTGCGCGTGGACCAAGCGCGACGCACCGAGCGTGGTGAGCTTCATCACCCCTGCGATGGGCCGCGCGCTCGAGAGCCTCAACGACGGCTATCGGCGGGCTGTGCAGTTGGTGGATCTGGAGGGCCTGACCTATCGCGAGGCCGCCACCCGCCTCGGCATCCCCGTGGGCACGGTCATGAGCCGGCTGCACCGCGGGCGGCGCTTGCTGGCGGCGCATCTGGCGGAGACCGCCCAGCCGGCTGGCGTTCCTGCCTTGGCGGCGGCGTAGGGTCGGTCGGTCCTGGCCCGAACAATTGGCCGCGTCGCACTCGGGCACTTGTTGCTCCTTGGCGAATAGCTCGGCCTGAGATCACGGGCTCGCGCACGGAGCGCGGGCCTTTTTCTTTTTTGTGCCGCGCGTCGCTTTTCGTGTCGGCGATCGCGGGCCAGGCACAACTATGGGATCAAAGGGGGTCGGTCGGCAGGTGCCCGCCGCGCGCCATCATCGCGGAGGTGCCGCGCGATCGACGTACCCGGGACGAGAGCAGCCCTGTGCGGCCGCGCTCGGCCCCATCGCTATGCCTTTACCCCAGGAGATCCCGACATGAGCACCCATGACCTCGGAGATGCCCACCTCAGCTCTCGAATGCCCCGGATTGGACTCGGTTTGTTCGTAGGGCCGGCCTTGATGCTATTGCTTTCGATCGCTGGCTGCGGCGATGGGTTCGCGCCCAGTAGTGGAGCTGCCGCGTCCGGGGCTGCCGCGGGCGCGGGAGGCGCGGGGGGCGGCGGCGCGGGCGGCAGCGCAGCACAGGGTGGCAACGCAGGGCAGGGCGGCAGCGCGGGGCAGGGCAGCGGTCCTGCTGGCTGCGTGCCCAGCGAGGCTCAAGGAGGGGTCGTGGACGATGGCTGTGGCCTGTTCGTCTCGAGCTCGCAGGGCAGCGACGAGTCGGGTGACGGCAGCAAGAACGCGCCCTACCAGAGCATTGCCAAGGCCCTGGAGCAGGCTCCGAGCCGCGTCTACCTCTGCGCCGAGAGCTTTGACGAGGCCGTGGCGCTGGACGCGTCCGTCGAGCTCTACGGGGGCCTCGACTGCAGCGACGGCTGGGCATACGCAGGCCCTGCCAACAAGACCACCGTAACGGCGCCCGCCGACAGCATTGTGCTCACGGTGGCTTCGGCTGCCGAGGGCTCGGTCCTCGCAGACCTTGCCGTCACGGCCAGGGATGCAGCCGAGCCAGGGGGCTCGTCCATTGCGGCGCTGGTCGACGGTGCGGCCGTGGACTTCGCGCGGTGCGATCTCACTGCGGGGGACGGCGCGGCAGGCGCCGATGGCGAGAATCCGCCGCCTGCTGTCGCTCAGGCGAACTCGGGCTACGACGGCATGATCGGGAACTGTATTACGCAGATATCGCTTGGCGGCGAGGCCGTCGAAAACCCCATGTGCAGCGACGCGGTAGGCGGCAAAGGCGGCGATGGCTACCCAGGTAACGCCGCGGGCGGTCACGGCCAACACGGCCAGCCACAGGGCGCGTCCAACCGGGGCCTGGGCGAAGACACCAGCCCGTGCACAGCGGGCACGAGCGGCGAGGACGGAGGCTCGGGAAGCCCGGGTGCAGGGGGCACGGCGCTCGGCGCCCTCTAGCCGTTTTGGGTTGGGGGCGCCGCCGGGGCGGGTGGCCGCCCCGGGGGCCCGGGGCCGGGAGGCGGCGGAGGCGGTGCGGCCAAGGGAGTTAACGACCACTGCCCTTCCGTCCCACCATACTTGCTCATCTCAGGCGGGGCAGGCGGAAGCGGCGGCGCAGGCGGCTGCGGCGGCGCGGGCGGAAACGGCGGCAAAGCTGGAGGAGCGAGCATTGCGCTGGTCAGCCTGGATGCCGTGGTGCGCCTTGAGAGCTGCACGCTGGTCGCGTCTACGGGTGGTAGCGGCGGACACGGCGCCCTTGGCCAAGCAGGGCAGTCGGGCGGCTTTGGAGGCGACGGCGGAGAAGCCGAGAATTATGGCGGCGGCCTAGACGGCTGCGACGGCGGCAATGGCGGCCAAGGTGGCGACGGCGGCGTGGGCGGCGGCGGCCGCGGCGGCCACTCGCTCGCGATTGCGTACACCAACGCGGCTCCCACTCAGCTCGGCGAGGTCACGCTGCTTTCCGGCCCGATAGGCGCGGGCGGCACGGGCGGCAACCCGGGCGCAGACGGCATCGCCGCGCTCGCGATGAGCTTCGACGGCAGCTAGCCTCGACTTGACGGTTTTCAGCAATGAGAAGAGCCCCCGCGGCCGCCGAGGCGGCGCGCGGGTATTCCCATCAGGAGCGCCTTCTGCGATGAGGGAGTCTCGAGCTTCCACCGGTTCTTCTCTCGTGCGCGGTGGTGTCGCGACGAGCTGGGGCTCGTCGTGATGCGG
>CAYTYV010000140.1:0-13561 GCA_964441055.1 uncultured Polyangiaceae bacterium
TGGCCGTGGGCTCGTTGAGCAGCAGCACGGGCGGATTGGCGTAGAGCGCGCGGCCGAGCGCGAAGAGCTGCCGCTCGCCCGCCGAGAAGTTCGCGCCCCGCTCGACGACGGGCGCATCCATGCCTTCGGGACGGCGGCCCACCAGATCGAGCGCGCCGATGCGCTCGAGCGTCTGCCGAACCCGCGTCCGCTCGGGCTCAACAGCGGCGGCCGCCACGTTGCTCGCCACCGTGCCCGGAAACAGAAAAACGTCCTGGGGCACCACCGCGAAGTAACGGCGCAGCGCCGCAGGATCGAGCCGCCGGATATCTCGGCCGAACACCTCGATGCACCCCTCGCCCGCCTCGTACAGGCGCAAGAGCAGCGAGGCGATGGTGCTTTTCCCCGAGCCCGTGGCGCCGACGATGGCCACGGTCTCGCCACGCCGCACCTCGAGCGAGACATCGCGCAGCACGGGCACCCCAGGCTTGTACGCGAAGCTCACCCCGCGAAGGGCCAGCGCGACCGGCTCGCGCTCGAGCTCGGGCCCGTGCAGCATCGGCTCTCCGTCACCCTCGACCCGGGGAGGGCGGGCGTCCGGATCATCGCTATCGAGCAGCTCGAACACTCGCTCGGCTCCGGCCATGGCCGATTGGATCTGAGTGTAGCGCTGCGATAGAAATCGCACGGGCAAAAAGAACATGTCGATGTAGACGACGAAGGCGAACAGGGTGCCGAAGGACACCTGCGCCGACAGCGTGCGCGCACCCGCGTACCAGAGCACGGCGGCGATGCAGACGCTGGAGATCATCTCCAGCGCGGCGTCCATCATGGCCTCGAGCAGAATGGCCCGCATGTTGGCCGCGCGGTAGGGGGCGTTGATGCGGTCCAGCTCCAGCTCGCTTTGCCGCTCGCGCGCGTAGGCCTGGATGACGGCCACGCCGCTGAGCTGCTCGTTCAGAAACGCGTTCATGCGCGCCGTCTTGACCCGCACCTGGCGGTAGGCCGTGCGAATGCGGCGGCGCGTCCAGTCGACGCCAAGCACCACGGGCGGCAGCACGGCAAAGGCGAACAGGCTCATGCGCCAGTCGATGGTCCACATGATGATCACGATGGCCACCAGGCGAATGAGATCGCCGAAGGCATTGAGCGCGCCCGAGGCGAACATCTCGCCAATGGCATCGACGTCGTTGGTGACCCGCGTGACCAGCCGGCCGACGGGCGTGCGGTCGAAAAAGCCCATGCGGCAGCGGTGCAAAAAGCGAAAGACGTGGCTCCGCAACCCGGCCATGGCCCGGGCGCCCGCGATCTGCATCCAGTAGTTCTGCGGGAAGGCGACGAGCTGCTCGAACGCGATGAGCCCCGCCAACACGAAGCCGTAGTAGTGCAAGCGCTCGAGCGCGCCAGGCTCGTCAAAGCTCTGCAGGGCATCGCGCATCACCAGCGGTCGGAACAAGCCGAGGGCGGCCGCCAGCAGCATCATCGCGAGCGAGCCGCCCAGATAGCGCGCGTGCGGGCGCGCGAAAGGCCAGATCCGCAGCAGCATGCGGGCGTCGTAGCTGCGCCGGATCTCCTCCTCCTCGTGAAAGCGGCGCAGGGCCTGCTCGCGAGAGGAAGGGTGCTCTCGGGCGGCGGGATGCTCGGCCAAGTCGAGCGGCGGTTGGGACGCAGGCCCGGCCTGGTCGGCCTCGTCCGAAACGGGCGGGTGTGACGAGCGGGCGCTCATGAGCTGGGCCTCTCGCCTGCCGCGAACGGCTGATCGAATCGGCCGAGGGCGTCCAGGTCCTCTTCCATCTCCTGCTCGCGGGCGAACAGCGCGTACAGCCCGCCCGCGGCGATGAGCTCGTCGTGGCTGCCCTGTTCGACCACCCGGCCGCGGTCGAGCACCAGCACCCGGTCGCAGCGCTGGGCTGCCGCCACCCGATGGGTGATCAGGATGACGGTGCGCTCGGCGGCCTGTCGCTCGATGGCCTGCAGGATGGCGGCCTCGGTCTTGCTATCCACGGCCGAGAGCGGATCGTCGAGCACCAGCACGGCCGGCTGGCGCACCAGCGCGCGCGCGAGCGCAATGCGCTGCTTCTGACCGCCCGAGAGCTGAACCCCGCGCTCGCCCACCACGGTATGAAACCCATCGGGCAGCGCCTCGACCTCGTCGCGAAGCTGAGCCTCGCCCGCGGCAGCGACCACGCGCGCCTCGCGCTCTTGCTCGCCTTCTTGGCCATCCGCACCCTCCGGCTCGACCAGCCCGAAGGCGATGTTGTCGGCCACCGTGGTGGAAAACAGAAAGGCGTCCTGCTGGGCGTAGCCGACCGAGCCCCGCACCGTGGCAAGCGGCAGCTCGCACACATCGTGGCCGTCGAGCAGCACCGTGCCCGTCGGCGTTGGCAAGAGCCGGGCCAGTAGTAGCGCCAGCGTGCTCTTGCCCGAGGCCGTCCGGCCCACGATGGCCAGCGACTTTCCCGCGGGCACCTCGAAGCCAACGCCGTCGAGCACTGGCTTTTCCGCGTAGCGGTAGCTCAACCCCTGGACGCGGATCGCCCCGCGCACCTCGCCGAGCCGGGGACGCCGCCCGTCCACCACGTCGGGCTCGGCCTCGAAGATGCTCCGCAGCCGCTCGTAGCCCGCCCGACCGCGCTGCACGATGGACGAGACGAAGCCGACCGCCATCATGGGCCAGGTAAGCCGCAAGAGCGCCAGCCAGAAGGCCACGAAGTCACCCGTCGAGATGCGTCGGGCCGGGTCGGGATCGAGCAGCAGCGAGCCGCCGTACCAGAACACGATCAGCACGCCCACCGCGCTGACGGCCGCCATGATCGGCCCCATGGTGCCGCGCAGCCGAGCCAGGCTCAGGCTGCGGTCGAGGTATCGGCGGTTGTAGCGCTCGAAGTCGGCCCGCACCGACTCCTCCATGGCAAAGGAACGCACCACGCGCACGCCCGCCAGGGAGGCCAACACGCGGTCGCTCATCGCGCCCAGCGCTTTCTGGTTCTCGCTGCTGCGGCGGAACAGCCGGGTGGAGAAGCTCCGCACCACCAGGGCGAGCACGGGCCACATGCACAGCGCGGCCACGGTCAGCCTGCCGGAGATGCTCACCATCACGTACAGCGCGCTCGCGAGCGCCAAGACCGAGCTCACGACGTTGAGCATGCCAAAGCCCGCGAGCAGTCGGACCTGGTACAGGTCGTTGGTCGCGCGGCTCATGATGTCGCCCGTGGCGGCTCCGCCGAAGAAGGACGGACCGAGGCGATGAAGCCGATGCAGCAAGGCCGCGCGCAGCTCGTACTCGACGTTGCGCCCGGCGCCGAAGATCGTGGCCCGCGATATCCAGCGCGCCACCGCGGCCGCCACGCTTACGACCAAGATGAGCCCGGCGGCGTAGAGCGCGGCCTGCCGCTCGGCCGCGGTGGTGGCGTCGACGGCCGCCTTGACCAGGAAGTCGCGCTTGGCCATAAGCAGCTGCTGGACGACCACCATGGCCGCGCCGACCGAATACAGCCCGAGGTTGCGCCGCAGCTGCGCCACGAGCCCCGCGGGGAAGGTAGAGCCGGCCCGGGGAAAGGGCCGCCGCCCCCACAGCAGCCAGGAAAGCACGCTGAAGACCCATCCTTCGGACGGCTCTGTCCGATCTTGGCCGCCCCTTGAAAAGATGGCTGAAACGCTCACGCAGGCCCCCCGTTTCGTGGGCTCTCGCGCTGGCGAAGTCAAGGACAACGTCGCCACCACGACGGGCTTGTCCGCGCCCCGGCCGCGCTCGGCTTCCGCCGCGAGCAGGGCACGATTTGGACGGGAGCCAGCTGGAATCGCCCCCCGCCTTTGCTAACCTCCTACGTGTCATGAACGCCCTCACCGCCCTTTCGACCGCCGCCACGGCGCTCGCGCTAGCTCTGCTTGCTTTGCCCGCGGGCGCCCAACCTGGCCCCGACAAGAAAACGGCCGAGCCTGCGTGCCCGCCAGGGGCGTACTGCGAACAGGCCGAGCTCGACCCTCCGCCCGAGCTCACCAACCCGCGGCCAGAGGCGGCCGCGGCCGCCGAGGAGGGGGCAACCACGGTGGTCATTCCACCGCCACCGCCCGGTAGCGATCCGCACGCGCCCCGCGTGCTGGTCGTGCATCCGGATCCCGACGGCGGCCCTGGACAAATCGTCGTCTACGAGTCTGGCGCTCACCCGCCGTACCCGCCCGGCATGTACGAGCCCGTGCGCCCCGTGCCGCCTCCGCCACCGCCGCCACCTCCAAAGAAATGGAAGCGGCACCGCCAATGGGGCTTGCACATGCGGCTCGACGGGTTTTTCGTGCCGCGCTACCGCTCCGACGTCTCGAGCGCTGGCCTGGTGGGCTTGGGCTTGAGCGTGAAGTATCGGCCCGTCCCGCTGTTCGCCGTGGGGGTATCGAGCGACTTTCTGGCGGGCTCCGATGCCAACGGCTACGACCGACAGGAGATCCCCTTCGGCCTCAGCGCATTCGTCTACCCCAACCCCAAGGACATGGCGCAGTTCTATGCGTTCGGCGGCATGAACTGGGCATTCGCACGGGTCTTCTCCGAGCACCTGCAGCCTCATCTGGCCAACGGCACCTCCGACGAATACACCTACTTCGGCGGCCACCTCGGCCTGGGCATGGAGTTCCGCGTGAGCCCGCTGGTCGGCATCAATCTCGACGGCATGGCCATCATCCGAACGAGAACCGACAGCGACGCGGGGGGCCAATACCCCGAGTTCTACGATGCGAGCACCCGCGAGGGCTCCAACACTTCGGCGGCAGGCATGCTCCGCGGCGGCGTGACCTTCTGGTGGTAGCCGCTCCTGCGGTCCCACCTTTCGTCCGCGCCTGCGGTCCTGCCCATCGACCCGACGACTCGCCCCCATGCGCGAGCCCAAGCCGACGCTGAAGGGCAAGGCCGCAAGCCGGCTGTGGCAAGGCCGACGCGCGCTGCTGGCCGCAGCAGGAGGCGTGCTCTTCGCCCTGTCCGTCCCGCCCACCGATCTGCTCGTGGGCGTGCTGCTCGGCATGGCCATGCTCGCGGGCGCGCTCCGGGGCGCTCGGGGCTTTTGGCGCGGCTTCGGCCTGGGCGCGTTGTGGGGCACGGCCGCGGGGCTCGTGGGCATGCGCTTCGTGCCCAGCGTCATCCAGCTGTTCACGCCGCTCGGCCTGGCCGCCTCGCTAGCCGCGCACGTGTTGCTCTCGGCCGCCCAGTCGCTTTCCTGGGCCATCGGCATGGGCGCGGTCGTCTGGGCGAGCAGACGGCTGCGCACGCCGCCCGAGCTGGCCTTTGCCGCGGGGGTGTTCGCGACGCTGCTCTTGCCCGCGGTGTTCGTCTGGACCCCGGCAGGGCTGATCTCCCCTTGGACCGCGTGGGTGCAGAGCGCCGAGTACATCGGCGAGCGGGGCGTCTCCGCGCTGCTCGCGCTGGCGGCCGCGCTCGCCGCCCGGGCGGTGGCGCGCATCGCCCGAACGGGCCGGCTGCACGCGGGCCTGCGTCGCTTGGCTTGGGCGGGGGCCCTGCTGGTGGCGCTGCCGCTTGCCGGTCGCTGGGCGCAGAGCCGATTTGCGGCCGCGCCCGCGCCCGAGCAGACCGTGCGCGTGGGCCTGGTCCACATCGGCCTCGATCCCAAGGCGCGCTGGCAAAAGGGCAACCAACGCAAGATCCTTCGCGCCCTTCAGGCGCAGACCGCCGCGGTCGAGCGCCAGGGGGTGGAGCTCACCATCTGGCCCGAGGCGGCCTACCCCTATCCGCTCCGTCACGGCACCCGCCGAGCGCCCAAGGGCTCCATCTCGCCGCTGGGCCCTTCGGTGCGCGGCCCCATCCTGCTCGGGCTCATCACCACCGCGCCCCCCGAGTACGCGGACGGCCGCTGGGTGCGGGATCGCTACAACTCGGCCACCATCGTCATGTCCGACGGCAGGCTGCAGCCGTCCTACGACAAGATGGAGCTACTGTGGTTCGGCGAGACCGTTCCGCTGGGCCAGCACCTGCCGTGGCTGCGGCGACTTTTCCAGCGCAGCGGGGGCCTGCGCCCTGGCCGCGAGCTCCGCGCCCTCGAGCTCGAGCGCGGCTCGACCCTGCCGCCTCAGCGCATCGGCGTGCTCAACTGCTACGAGGATACGCTGCCCGGCCTCGGCCGCCGCATCGCGCGCGAGCTCGAGCCCAACCTGCTGGTCAACGTGACCAACGACGCCTGGTTCGTCGGCACCGCTGAGCCCGAGCTTCACCTGCGGCTGGCCGTCATGCGCTCGGTCGAGCTGCGGCGCGATATGGTGCGCTCGGTCAACTTGGGCATCGGCGGATGGATCGACGCCCGCGGCGTGGTGCGCGCGCGGCTAGAGGCCCCGGGGCCGGGCCACCGAGTCGTCACGCCGCGACTTCGCGCTGGCCCGCCCACGCTCTACGCGCGCTACGGGGACGCACCCCTCGGAGCGGCGCTGCTGCTGGGCATCGCGCTGCTGGCGCTCCGCCCCGGCCGCAAAAGCCGCGCCCATGCCTACGAATCCTCGTCTGGTAGCCCTCATAGAGACTCCTTCTGACCGCTCCTGAGCGGCGCGGACGCCGCTCGCTCGAGCTCGGCCGTGAGCGCGGCCATGGTGCGTTGCTGCCGCCCGTCGGCGTGCTGGTAGCCCAAAAGGTGTAGCAGGCCATGCGCCAGCAGGGTGGTCAGCTCATCGAGCAGGGCTCGGCCGCGCTGGCGCGCCTGGCGGCGAGCCGTCGGGACCGAGATGACCACGTCGCCGAGCAGCTCGGGCTCGTCCGCAGCGGCGGGCAGGCTCTGTCCTTCGCCCATGGCAAAGGCCAAGACGTCGGTGGGCCGATCCAGCCCGCGGTAGCTCCGATTGAGCTCGCGAATGAAGCCATCGTCCACCAAGGCAACGCTGAGCTCGACCTCGTCTCGGCCCAGGTGCCGAAGCATCTTGGCGGCCCGTCGCGCCATCACGCGGCGGTCGGCGCCCGCGTGCGGACCACCGCGTACCATCGCGCGCACCACAACGCGCGACTGCGGCTCGCCCGCCCGCCGTGACCGCGAGCCCGCCGAGCCCCTAGGTCGGGATCGCCTTGGCATCCTCGAGAAAGCGCGCCAGGCCGATGTCGGTCAGCGGGTGCTTGAGCAGCTGCTTGATGACCTTGAACGGCACGGTGGCCACGTGCGAGCCCATGAGCGCCGCGCGGATGACGTGGCCCGGGTGGCGGATGCTGGCGGTCAGCACCTCGGTGTCGAAGGCGTAGTTCTCGTAGATCGTGACGATCTGCTCGACCAGCTCCATGCCGTCGCCGCCCATGTCGTCGATGCGACCCACGAAGGGCGAGATGTAGCTCGCGCCCGCTTTGGCCGCCAGCCAGGCCTGTGGCGCCGAGAAGCACAGCGTCACGTTGGTCTTGATGCCCTCGGAGCCGAGCGCCTTGACCGCCTTGAGGCCGTCGCCGATGAGCGGCACCTTGATGACCACGTTGCGATGGATCTGGGCGAGCTCACGCCCCTCGCGCACGATGCCCTCGGCGTCGGTGGCGATGACCTCGGCCGAGATGGGCCCGTCGACCACCTCACAGATCTCGGTGATGGCCGCGCGGGTCGACTTGCCCGTGCGCGCCAGCAGGCTGGGATTGGTGGTCACCCCGTCGATGACCCCCATGGCGTGCGCTTCCGTGATTTCCCCGATGTCGGCAGTGTCGATGAAGAGCTTCATGGCTGCTGTGTTTTACACCTGTGATCTCACGTCAAGGGCCTGCATCACCTGCGGCAGCGACCACCTCGGGCGGGATGGCCCCCTGGTCGGTGATGGACACGTCGAAGGTCGTGGTCTTGCCGTCCGCGGTGAGCTGCACCTCATGCACGCTGCCGAGCGCGCCCTTGAGCTCGACCCCTCCGTCCTGCACCTCTTGCGGGCTGCCGTCGACCGTCACGACCGCGGTGGGGGGCACCACCTTGAGGCGCACCGTCTGGACGGCCTGCTCGTCGGACGAGCTGGCGGACGCGGCCGAGGCGGCCGTGCTCGGTTCGGGCTCGGGCTCGGCCGCGCTCGCGGAGCTTGGCGCCGAGGCGGTCGCGGTCGGCGCAGGCTCCGTCTCGGGCGCGGCCGCGCGGCTTCGATGGACGTAGTAGACGCCGAAGCCAGCGGCAGCCAGGACCACCACGACCGAGAGCATCAGCACGATGCGAAGCCCGCCCCCGCCTTTTTTGTCGGCCTGCGGCGACCGGGCGCCCGACGCGGTGTCCTCCAGGCTTGCCTTGGCGCCGGACTCGGCCGCCCACGCGCTCGGAGCGGTCGGCTTGGGTTTGGCTAGCGCGGCGGGGGGCTTTGCCTCGGCGCCGTCGTCCAGCGGCATGGTGTCCTTCTTCCAGTCCGGCTGGGCCGGCTGGGCCTGCTGGAACGGCTGGGCCGGCTGGGCGGCCTGCTGGAGTTGCAGCTCGTCCAAGGCCACGGTGGCGCCCCCTTCGTCCACGGGCGCGTCGGCCAGCCCCGTGGGCAGCGCGGGCAGGTCGGCCAGCTTGGGAGCCAAGGCGGCCACGTCGTCCAGCGCCACCGTGGCGGCCCTGTCGTCGACGCTCTCAGGCGGGGCGTCCTCGACCTCGGGTGGCGGCTCGGGTGCGGACTCGGCCTCGGGTGGCGGCTCGGGCGCGGACTCGGCCGCCGGGGCGAACATGCCCTCGCGCAGCGTCGCTTCCCCACCCAGAAACGCCATGAGCGCCTCGCCCATCTCGGCCGCGGTCTGGTAGCGGTCCTGCGGGGGGAGCCTGAGCGCGCGGTGGACGATGTCCGCAAGCCCGGGCGGCACCGACGAGGCCCGCTCGGCCAGGGGCTCGGGCTCCTCCGAGCAGATGGTGATGATGAGCTCACCCAGCCCCTTGACCTCGTGGTGGGGCGTGTGGCCGCTCAAAAGCTGATAGAGCAGGATGCCCAGCGACCAGATGTCCGCGCGATGGTCGATGGTCTTGAGGCCGCGGGCTTGCTCAGGCGACATGTACATGGGCGAGCCCAGCACGTTGCCCGTGTGCGTCAGCGAGCGGTTGCCGTCCTCCATGGCGTGGTCCATCTTGAATTTGGCCACCCCGAAGTCGAGCAGCTTGACGATGCGCTCCTCGCCCTCGGCGCTCGCCAGAAACAAGTTGGCCGGCTTGATGTCGCGGTGCACGACGCCAGCTTGGTGCGCGTGCTCCAGCCCTTGGCAAACCTGGGCGCCGATGCGGGCCGCCAGATCCGGGCTGAAAGGACCGATGCGCTGCAGCACCGCGCGCACGCTTTCGCCGTCGAGAAGCTCCATCACCATGAAGGGGCTGCCCGTCTCGCGGTCGCGGCCGAAGTCGACGATCTCGACGATGTGCGGCGTGACCACTTTGGCCGCCGCCTCGGCCTCCCGCTGGAACCGAGCCACCAGCACCTCGTCCTTGGCCACGGCTTCGTTGACGATCAGCTTGATCGCCAGAGGCCTGCCGGAGTCGAGGGCCCGCGCCCGATACACCGCGCCCATCCCCCCTTCGCCGATGAGCTCGACGAGCTCGTACTTTCCGTCGACCTGCTGCCCGATCATGTGCCCGAGGCCACGTTATTGTAGCCCCAGGCGCACCGCAACCACCGCGGCAGCAGCCGGGCGCGAACCCTCAGCCCATCGCCGCCAGCACGCGCCGCAGCCGCGCCCCAACCTCGTGAGCCAGCGGCTCGATCTCGGGTCTTCCCAGCAGGGTGAACTGGCGAACCGGATCGATGGCCGAGACCACCGCCGTGCCGTCGTCCTCCTCGCTGACCACCACGTTGCACGGCAACAGCAGCCCCACAGCCGGCTCCGCCGACAGGGCCTGATGAGCCAAGGGCGGGTTGCATGCACCGAGGATGACGTAGTTGCGGAAGTCGGCGTCCAGCTTCTTCTTCAGGGTGGCGCGCACGTCGATCTCGGTCAGCACCCCGAAGCCCTCGCCCGCGAGCGCCTGCCGCACCGCGGCCACCGCGTCGGCAAAGGCCATGCCCGGTAACCGTCGGCTAAGCCCGTAGCTCGGATCGCCGAAAAAGCTCGCTGGGAGCGTGGCGAGCAGGTGCTCCTCGATGTGCTCGCTACCCTGGATGACCCGGTCGCCGTCCACGAGGATGGGCACCTCGGGCTCGTCGACCCCCTCGAGGGCGAGCGCCTCGCTTCGCTCCGAGCCCAGCTTGGCGACGGGCACGGCCTCGTAGGCCACGCCGCGCTCCTCGAGCAGCCGACGGATCCGCGCGCAATAGGGACAGGCTTCGCGTTGATAGAGCTTGAGCATGAGCACCTCGATTCACGCCCCCGCCTTGGCCGCCGTCGGGCGGGCCTTGGGGCGCAGCACTATCCCTAACCACGGCCGGAGGGACTGTACAGGGCCCGACAAGGCCCGAATCAGCCGAAAAGGCTACGCCCGCGCGCGGTCGGCCTCGTCCAGGTCCAGCTCGGCGCCGTGGCACTCGGAGAACTTCTTGCCGCTGCCGCAGGGGCACTCCTGCTCGGCCAGCACCGCCGGAGGCGTGGGCGCAACATCGGCGCCAGCGTCTCGGGCCAAGGCGTCGATCTGGCGGCTCAGCAGCTCGCCTGGGGGCGGCTCGGCCGCGGGCGCGCGGCGCACCTGAGCCTTCATCACTTTGGTGACCACGTTGGACGACACCCGCGCCATCATGGTCACGAACATGTTGTAGCCCTCTTTTTTGTACTCCTGCTTGGGGTCCTTCTGGCCGTAGCCGCGCAGGCCGATGCCATCGCGCAGGTGGTCCATGTCGGTCAGGTGATCGACCCAGGTGCGGTCCAGCTCCTGCAGGTAGATGTGGCGGAAGACCTGCAGCAGGATGTCGAAGCCCATCGCCTCTTCGCGCTTCTCGAAGGCCCCCTCGGCCAGCTCGTACAGCTCGCGCGCGAGCGCTTCGCGGTCGGAGTGGTCGGCGATGTCGTCGCTGAGCTCGATGCCGAAGTGCTCCTCGAAGCCATCGAAGATCCCCGTCCAATCCCACTCGTCGGGCACCTTGTTGGGCGGGCAGGAGTCCTCCACCATGGCGCCGATCATGCGGTCGATGAGATCCAGACAGCGCTCGCGCTGCTCGGTCAGCGCCTGGGGAATCAGCGCCATGCACTCGTCGTAGGCCTCGGCCGGGCTCTTGCCGTCGAAGTCGATCACGACGCCCCAGCCGCCCATCTCGCTCGGCTGGTAGGCGTTGCCGTAGACCTCCTGCTTGAGCGTCTCGGCCTCCACCAGCTCGCCCGCTTTGGCGAGCTCCTCCCGCGAGATCTCCCGGGGCTTGCCGTCGCTGTCTCGCGGCAGCACGGGGTCCTCGCAGAACATGCCCAGCAGGCTGGCCACCTTGGGGCGCAGCTGCTCGGCGATCCATTCGGCCTCCTTGATCGTGCGGAACTCGCCCGTGGACTTGCCCTCCTCGTCGACGAACTCGGGCTGATATCGCCCTTGCAGCAGCGCCTGTCGCAGGCCGTAGACCGTGCTGCGCTGGGCGCTCATCACGTCGTCGTACTCGAGCAGGTTCTTGCGGATGTCGAAGTTGCGCTCCTCGACCTTCTTCTGCGCGTTCTCCACGCTCTTCGTGACCCAGGGGTGCTCGATGGGCTCGCCGTCGGGCATGCCCATGCGCTCCATCAGGCCCTTGACGCGGTCGCCCGCGAAGATGCGCATGAGGTCATCCTCCAGCGACAGGTAGAAGCGCGAGCGGCCGGGATCGCCCTGTCGGCCCGCGCGCCCGCGGAGCTGGTTGTCTATGCGCCGCGCCTCGTGCCGCTCGGTGCCGAGGATGTACAGCCCGCCGAGCTCGAGGATCTGCTCCCGCTCGGCCGCGCCCTTGGCGCGCTGGGCCCGCACGAGCTCTTTGAACTCCTCGGAGTCGTCGTCGACCTCCTTGCCCTCCTGCTTGGCCTGCCACTTGACCAGCATCTCGGGGTTGCCGCCGAGGATGATGTCGGTGCCGCGCCCGGCCATGTTGGTCGAGACGGTGATGGCCCCGAGCTTGCCCGCCTGGGCCACGATGAAGGCCTCGTTCTCGTGGTGCTTGGCGTTGAGCACGCTGTGCTCGATCCCCTTCTTGTCGAGGATGCGGGAGATGGCCGCGCTCTTTTCCACGCTGGTGGTGCCCACCAGGATGGGCACGCCAGCTTCGTGGTTCTCGATGAGGTCGTCGACCAGCGCGGTGAACTTCTCGCGCTCCGTCTTGTAGACGACGTCGTCCTCGTCGTCGCGGATCATCTCCTGGTTGGTGGGGATGACCCGCACGTCGATCTTGTAGGTGTTGTGGAACTCGGAGGCCTCGGTGTCGGCCGTGCCGGTCATGCCCGCCAGCTTGCCGTAGAGCCGGAACAGGTTCTGGAAGGTGATGGTGGCCATCGTGCGGTTCTCTTCCTGAACCGGCACGTTCTCCTTGGCCTCCACGGCCTGGTGCAGCCCGTCGGACCAGCGCCGACCGACCAGCACGCGACCGGTGAACTCGTCGATAATGAGCACCCGGCCCTCGCGCACCATGTACTGCACATCGCGCTTGTACAGGGCATGTGCCCGCAGGCACTGATTGAGGATGTGCAGCGTCTCGAGGTTGACCGGGTCGTAGAGGTTGCGGGCCTCCAGCACCCCCTCCTTGCTGAGCAGCTCCTCGGCCAGCTCCACGCCCTCGTCGGTCAGCGTCACCGAGTGGCCCTTTTCGTCGACCGCGTAGTGCTCCTCGTTGTGCAGGTTGGGGATGATCTCGTTGACCAGCTTGTACTTGTGGCTGGAGCGCTCGCCCTGGCCGCTGATGATGAGCGGGGTGCGCGCCTCGTCGATCAGAATCGAGTCCACCTCGTCGACGATGGCGTAGTTGAGCGGGCGCTGGTGGTACTCCAGCGCCGAGAATTTCATGTTGTCGCGCAGGTAGTCGAAGCCGAACTCGTTGTTCTGGCCGTAGGTGATGTCGCAGCGGTAGGCCGCGTTCTTCTCGGCGTCGCTCTGCTGACCGACCACCACGCCCACGGACATGCCGAGAAAGTTGTAGAGCTTGCCCATCCACTCGGCGTCGCGGCGGGCCAGGTAGTCGTTGACGGTCACCAGGTGGCAGCCCTTGTTCTCGAGCGCGTTGAGGTACAGCGCCAGCGTGGCCACCAGCGTCTTTCCCTCACCGGTCTTCATCTCAGCGATGGCGCCCTGGTGCAGGACCATGCCGCCCATGAGCTGCACGTCGAAGTGCCGCATGTCCAGCGCGCGGAGGCCCGCCTCGCGCACCACGGCGAAGGCCTCGATGAGCAGGTCGTCCAGGGAGGCCCCCTGGTCGAGCTGCTCGCGAAAGGCCGCGGTCTTGGCGCGCAGCTCGGCGTCGCTGAGCGCCTGGATCTCCGGCTCGAGGGCGTTGATGCGCGCCACCCGAGGGCGCATCTTGCGCACCGCGCGATCGTGCGAGGTGCCAATAATTTTCTGGATCAGCGACAGCATGGTCGGCTCGGCTCGACAGCGGTTCGAAAGGGACGGGACGCAGCGCTTGGCGCGAACAAGGGCCCGATGCCCTCGCGGAGCGCGGCGCCCGCCTAGGCGCCCCTACCATACCCACGGCCGGAAGCCACGCAAGCGCAACACGCCCCCAGGGCGGCGGCTGGCCCTACGGGATGTCCGGGACGAAGGTGATG
>CAYTYV010000141.1:0-13560 GCA_964441055.1 uncultured Polyangiaceae bacterium
GAGATCCGCCGGTAGGCCTTCCGAGCCGGCCGAGCCGGCCGAGCCGACCGAGCCCAAGCCCAGCCGTCCGCCTGAGGACGACGACAGCTGGATGACCAAGCGCTGGCCCAAGGCCGAGCGCCCAATCGACGAGGACAACCCATACGGCCGATGAAGCGTCTCGCTCTCCGTCTTGTCGTAGCCCTAGCGCTGGCTCTGTCGAGCTCGTGGGGCGGTATCGTTCACGCCGCACCATCGGCCGAGTCCCAAGAGCGAGCGCGCGTCCGCTACGACCGCGGCGTGGAGCTGTTCAAAGAAGGCGACTATCGCGCCGCGCTCATCGAGTTCGAGCGCGCCTACGAGATCGCGCCGAACTACCGCGTGCTCTACAACATCGGGCAGGTCTACTATCAGCTCCACGACTACGCCCGTGCGGTCCAGACGCTCGAGAGGTACCTCGACGAGGGCAAGGGGCGCGTCAGCCCCAAGCGCCGCAGAAGCGTGGAGGAGGACCTGGCCAAGCTGCGCCCGCGGGTGGCCGAGCTCGAGATCGTCGTGGACGTGATGGGCGCGGAGATCCTGGTCGACGACGTGGCCGTGGGCGACTCTCCCCTGGGCGAGCCCGTGGCCGTCAGCGCGGGTCGACGCAAGGTCACGGTGGTGGCGCCAGGCCGCGAGCCCGTGTCCAAGCTGGTCGACGTGGCCGGACGCGAACGCGCGACCGTGCATATTGATATCGGCCTAGGAGCGGCTCCCCCTCCGCCCGAGCGAGACGCGTCTCCGGAGGGCGAGGCCGACGCCGAGCAAGCCGAGGAGTCGGAAGGCAGTCGCCATTTGTGGGTAGGCTGGGTGGTCACGGGCGCGCTAGCCGCGGGTGCGGTGGTGACTGGCTCGTTGGCGCTTTCGGCCTCGTCGGACCTCGAGGACGCGCGCGGTCGCCCCACCACGAGGGACGAGCTCGACGAGCAGTCGGATCAGACGCTGGGCCTGGCCATCGCCACCGACGTGCTGGCCGGAGGGGCCATCGTCGCGGGCACGGTGACGCTGGTGTTCGCGCTCGTAGGCGGCGGCGACGACGAGGAGCCAGCCACCGAGCCCACCGACGAGGTTTCCCTACGCTGGATGGTAGGTCCCACGGGCGTGGGGCTTGCCGGTCAGTTCTGGTGAGCCGGACCCGGTCCCGCTCCTAGGTCGCAGGCGTCTTCATCCTCGCCGACCACCTGGCTCTGCTTGGCGTCGTAGTACTGGCCCGAGCTGAAGAAGACCGGCTCGTCGGTCACGTCGTCGACCTGCACGCACCAGATGTCGATGTCCGCCTCGGCCTCGCCCAGGGCGTTGTCGAAGTCCAGCGACCCGGAGGCCCCCTCGAAGTTGATGGTGCCGCCGCCCGACAGGGCATTGAGCGCCTCGTTGATGCGGTTGGGACCGACCTCGATGGTGCTGCCCTCGCTCAGCTTCTGCAGCCCCGCCGCGATGTGGGCGCCCGTCACCGCACCTTGGCCGGCTGCCACCAGCCCGTAGGCCAAGAGGTAGCCAGCATCGTAGGAGGTGTCGGTGTAGACCCCGGGGTCGTCGTCGTAGGCCTGCCGGTATCGCAGGGCAAAGGCGTCGTAGAGCGTGCCGTGCTTGCCCGGCGCCGTGCCCTTGACGCGCAGCCGCAGCGACTCGTTGTCCTGCGTGGCCTCGAGCAGCTCGTCCACTCGCCCGCCATCCGGGAACAGGTAGTAGGGCTTGGGCGGCGGTGAGCCCACGGTCGGCCAGGCATCCTCGACGCCCTGCATGATGTCGGTCACCACCTCGGTGGTGCCGAGCGGCAGCACGATGGCGGGCTCGAACTCGACGATGGCCGCCACCACCTCGGAAAAATCCACCGTCTCGGAGCTGGGGTCGGGGTAGCTAGTGGGCTTGAACAGCGCGCCGTTGTCGCTGGCGCTGACGCCGTTGAAGGTCAGCTCCTCCGAGAGCGCGTCGAACAGGCCCTGGCCATAGGCATCTCCCTTGGAGGCGGTGGCCACTTTGATCTTGTCGCTGATGCCGAGCCCTCGCTCGTCTCGAATCCGGTCCTCTACCTGAACGACCAGCGCAGCCAAGGGGATGGCCTGAATGGCGTCGGAGGGGCAGGTGCGCCAGACCAGGTTGTCATCCTCCAGCCCGGTCAGGCTGGGCGTGGTGGCCGAGGCCGACATGAGCACGGTTCCGGCCGGGATGGCGATATCGGTCGCCACCGACAGGATGACCCCGCTGAAGGCCGGACCGATGATGGCGGGCACCTGGACTTGGTGGATCAGGTGCTCGGCCGTGCGCTCGGGATCGGTCAGGCTGTGGCAGGCGATGAGGCCGAGCTTGCGACGGCCGCCGCCCGGGCCGCCCGGGATGCCGTTGGCGCGGTCCTCGATCTCGCGCAGGGCAAGCTCCGCGGCCTGCTGCATGGGAACGCCGATGCTCTCGTAGTCGCCCTCGAGCGGGCCCATCCAGCCGAGAAAAACGCTGCTGTCCTTGCCGACCGCCTCCTCGGGCACGACCTTCTGACAGTCCTGGCTCGTCAGCGCCACGCAGCCGTTGGCGTTGCACACGGCCGGGCCGCCCAACAGATCGATGCACTCCTGCGCGCTCTGGCAAGCCACGGCCGAAGGCGGCAAGCACACGTTGTCGCTACACACGTAGCCCTCGAAGGCGGGTCCCAGCGCCACGCAGTCGGCGGTCGACTCGCATTGCTGGCTGCTCTTGTCCACCACGAACACGCAGCCGCCCGTGAGCAGCAGGACGAGCAGCAACGTTGCCACCCGCCAACGGATTGAGCCTCGGTCCACGCTCATCGTTCTCCTCCCCATCTGCCGTCGTTGACGAGCCATCCCGTCCAATGTAGCCGACCTCGAGCAGGCGCTACAGCGCTTTATGCGCGCGGGCAAACCCGCGGCTGTTGCCGTCACCCGGTCGCGATGAGACAGATCGGAGCCCATGTCCTTCGACGAGCTGTGGCCTGGCTGGCGGCCCGAGTGGTGTGTCCACGAGGACGACGATCTCGTGGTGGTGGACAAGCCCGCGGGCATGCTGGTGCAGCCTTCCGGCCGCGACTGCAGCCACGACCTGCGATCCCGCCTCGCCGCGTGGCTGGCGGCTCGTGACGGGGGCTGCCCGGCCGAGCTCGGCATTATGCACGGCTTCGATCGCGAGGCCTCGGGGCTGGTCGTGCTCGGCCGCAGCCGAGCCGCCCGCCAGGCCTTGGCCGCGGAGCTCGCGCGCGGGCTGCGGCGCCGCTATCTGGTGGCCGTCGAGGCTGGCGGCTCGTGGGCCCGTCCGAAGCTACGGGTCAGCGATCCGGACGCCACGGTGCGCCCGCGCGTCGTCGAGCGGCGGGGCTCGCGCATGCTGCTGGCCCTCGAGACGGATGCCCGCTCCCAGCCGATCCGGCGATGGCTGGCCAGCCTCGACGCGCCTTTGGCGGGTGACCGCGACCACGGCGGCCCGCCTGCCGTGCGGCTGATGCTGCACGCTGCCGGGCTCGAGCTTCGCCATCCGCGCTCGGGCGTGACCATGACCTTTGTCGCGCCCACCCCGTCAGCGATGACGCAATGGCTGGCCGGCTCGGCGCCCGCGCGCCTCGACGAGGCAAGCCTCGACCCCGTTCTGCGCGATGCCGCCGGGCGGCGCGACGCCTTGGCCCGCCGAGCCGACACCAACGCGTTTCGGCTGGTCCACGGACCGGGCGACGGGCTCGAGGGCGTGACGGTGGACGTCTACGACGAGTTCCTGGTCGCATCCTTGACCGGCGAGGCGGCAGGCCGACTCGAGCGCGAGCGCTTGCTCGACGCGCTGTTCCGGCTCGGCCCCCGCGGGATCTACCTCAAGCTCCCGCCCAAAGGGGCGAGCGCGGTCGATACGCGTCGTCCCGACATCGCCCCTTCCGAGGCGGTGCGCGGACAGGACGCGCCGAAAGCCCTGGTCGTGCGCGAGTCAGGGCTTCGCTTCGAGGTGCGGCTCGGCGAGGGACTGTCGACCGGCCTTTTCGCCGACCAGCGAGAGGCCCGCCGACGGCTGCGCGAGCTCGCCGCAGGTCAGCGCGTGCTCAACCTGTTCGGCTACACGGGCGCCTTCACGGTGGCCGCGGCCGCGGGTGAGGCGCGCCAAACGGTCACCGTGGATACGGCTCGCCCGGCCCTCGGCTGGGCCGCGCGAAACCTGCAGGCGAACGGCCTCGAGTCAGACGCTCACGAGCTCGTGCGCGCCGATGCCTTCGGCTGGCTCGCGCGCGCTCGGCGGCGGCGTGAGCCTTTCGACCTCATCGTGCTCGATCCGCCGAGCTTCGCCACCACCAAGCGCTCCCGCTTTCGCGCCGACACGGACTACCGCAGGCTCGCCTGCGCCGCGCTTCTTTGCCTCGGCCCGGGTGGCCGGATGCTGGCGTGCACCAACCATCGCGGTATCGCCGAGCGCAAGCTCCGCCGCGATCTGCGCGCCGCGGCCGACGATGCCGGTCGCCGCATCGCCCGCATGCAGGCCTGGCCCTGCCCGCCCGACTTCCCGCCTCCCCCAAAGGGCGAGCCCCACCTCAAGAGCATCTGGCTCGCGACGATCTGAGGGACGATTCAGCGCACCACGAAGTTCAGGATCCGATCCGGCACGTGGATGAGCTTGACGATCGCCTTGCCCTCGACATGCCGGGCGACCGACGGCACTTGCAGCGCCAGCTCGCGCGCCACCTCGGCCGTGGCGCCCTTGGGCAGGGCCACCGTGCCGCGGGTCTTGCCATTGACCTGCACGCCCACCTCGATGGTCTCGTCGACACAAAGCGCGGGGTCGTAGCTCGGCCAGGGCTCGTAGGCCAGGATGCTCGGGTGTCCCAGTCTGTGCCACAGCTCCTCGCCCAAGTGGGGGGCAAAGGGCGAGACCAGCAGCACCAGGGTCTGGGCCGCTTCGCGCGGGACCTGCTCGAGCGCCGTCAGGTGGTTGGTGAGCACCATCATGGCGCTGATGGCGGTGTTGAAGGCCATGGCCTCGAGGTCTGCGGTGACCTTCTTGACGGTCTTGTGCAGCAGCCGAGCCGTCTCGTCGTCCATCGGCTCGACCAGCGGGCGCGTGCACAGGTGGAAGACGCGGTCGCGGAAGCGCAGGACGCCCTGGATCTGCGAGGTTTGCCAGGGCTTGACCGCTTCGAGCGGGCCCATGAACATCTCGTACAGGCGCATGGCATCGGCGCCGTATTCGCGTACCACGTCGTCGGGGTTGACCACGTTGCCCCGCGACTTGCTCATCTTCTCGCTGTCCTCGCCCAGGATCATGCCCTGGTGGACCAGCTTGATGAACGGCTCGGGGTCCTTGACGTGGCCCAGGTCGTAGAGGACCTTGTGCCAGAAGCGGGCGTAGAGCAGGTGCAGCACGGCATGCTCGGCGCCGCCCACGTATAGATCGACCGGCATCCAGTCCCGATCGGCCTGCTCCGACCAGCCCTGCCCGTCGTTGTGCGGGTCGATGAAGCGCAAGTAGTACCAGCACGAGCCTGCCCACTGGGGCATGGTGTTGGTCTCGCGAGCGTACCAGCGGCCGTCCCGCTGGAAGTAGCGCCAGTCGACTGCCCGGGCCAGCGCGCCCGCGGGCTCGTCGCCCGGCGCGAAGTCGTCGAGCTCGGGCAGCCGCAAGGGTAGCTCCGATTCGTCCACCGCGATGGGCTTGGCGTAGTCGATGCGGTGCGCGTCGCCCTTGCGGGGATCGCCGCCCGGCTCTTCCATCGTCACCGGAAAGTAGATGGGGATGGGCTCGCCCCAGTAGCGCTGGCGCGAGAAGACCCAGTCGCGCAGGCGATAGCTCACCTGGGGGCCGCCCTGGCCCGTCTGGTGGAGCTTGTCGGTGACCGCCTTTTTGCACCGTGCCGTGTCGAGCCCGTCGAACTCGCCGCTTCGCACGTTGACGCCGTCGTCGGTGTACGCCTCGTCGAGCTCGTCGTGCAGGCTGCCATCGGGGCTCACCACCTCGACGATGGGCAGGTCGTACTTGCGCGCAAAGGCGAAGTCGCGCTCGTCGTGGCCGGGCACGGCCATGACGGCCCCGGTGCCGTAGCCCCAGACCACGTAGTCGGCCACCCAGATGGGTACCGCGGCACCCGTCAGCGGATGCAGTGCCATCGCGCCCGTAGCCACCCCGGTCTTGTCCTTTTCGAGCGCCAGGCGGTCGAGCTCGCTCTTGCGGCCCGCCTCGAGCACGTAGCGCTCCACCGCCTCTCGGTGCTCGGCGGTGGTGACCTTTTCGACCAGCGGGTGCTCGGGCGCCAGCACCATGTAGGTCACGCCCATCAAGGTGTCGGCTCGGGTGGTGAACACCGCGATCTCCTGGTCCGGATGGTCGGCCACGCCGAAGCGGATCTCCGCCCCCTCGCTGCGGCCGATCCAGCGATCCTGCGCCGTGAGCGTGCCGGTCGGCCAGTCGATGAGCGACAGGTCCTGGGCGAGCCTGTCGGCGTAGGCGGTGATCCGCAGCATCCATTGCCGCAGCGGCAGCCGCACGACCGGGTGGGCGCCGCGCTCGCTCTTGCCGTCGATGACCTCCTCGTTGGCGAGCACGGTGCCGAGCGCTGGGCACCAATTGACGCGCACCTCGTCCTGGTAGGCCAGCCCCTTGCGGAACATTTGCAGGAAGATCCACTGGGTCCAGCGGACGTAGCCCGGATCGGTGGTATCGATCTCGCGCGACCAGTCGTAGGAAAAGCCCAGCATCTTCATCTGGCGCTTGAAGACCTGAATGTTTTTGCCGGTCGTGACCGCCGGATGGGTGCCCGTCTCGATGGCGTGCTGCTCTGCGGGTAGCCCGAAGGCGTCCCAGCCCATGGGATGGAGCACGTCGTAGCCGAGCATGCGCCAGTAGCGCGCCATGATGTCGCTGGCGGTGTAGCCCTCGGGATGGCCCACGTGCAGCCCAGCGCCCGAGGGATAGGGGAACATGTCGAGCACGTAGCGCTTTTCCCTGCCCTGGTGGCGCTCGGCCTTGAAGCTCTGGTGCTCGTCCCAGTAGCGCTGCCAGCGGGCTTCGATCGCAAGGTGGTCGTAGCGCTCGGGCGTGCTCGTTTGCCGACGCCTCGCGGCATCGCCATGGCTGTCGCTGCTCATGATGGGCTGCTGGCTTAGCACCACCCGGTCCAAAAAGGCAGCCGCCAAAAAGGCTGTGGGCCGGCTAGAGCCGACCCACAACGCGCTCCGTACCGCCGATATCGGTGCCGCAAGACCTGAACCCCTAGCGCTCGCTAGGTGGGATCCTAACGGCCGCTTCAGGCTTCCCGGTGAGTAAACCCGGGCCTAGCTCACCACGACGCGACTCAGATCCCTGGTTCACACAATACTCGGGATTCATTGTCTGGGGCTGACGATATCCGCAGAGGGAACGCTCCCTAGCATAGCACAACGGCCTGGCTCGAGGACGCCCCCACTGCCCGATCTGCGGGGTGGTGCCGTCGGCCGCGCCCGGGCCGACCGAGCTCATCGGGTCACTGGGTGTTCCTTCCTCGTGGCGGTTCCGCTAGCGTCGCCCCGCCATGGCTGTCGTCTCCTCATCGGGGCCTCGAGCTCCTCTTCCGAATCCCCTCCGCGCGCCGCTTCGCTGCGGCCCCGCCCTGGTCATCCTCACCTTGATGCTCGCCATCCCGGCTGCGGCGAGCGCCGACCCGGTCGTCCTACGAGGCCAGACCAAGGGAGGTGAGCTCTTGCTCAACCCCGTGTGGAACGAGGCCAAGGAGCCGGGCAACACCGCTACACCTTCCGCGCGCCATCGGCCACAGTCAGCAAGCGGGCCAAGGTGCTGAGCGCCTACCTGCCCAAGGAGCTGTGCATCGTCGCGCTCGCGGGGGCGCCGGTAAAGCCTCGGAAGGTCCCCAGGACCATGACCGTGAGCGGCGGACGGACGACTCCCGTGACGCTGGTGGTGCCCAAGGGGCAGCCCGTGCAGATCGAGAACCACGATCCCTTCCCGCACCGCATCTACGATCGCAAGAAGGTGGCCAACGGCCTGGGGGCGGCCGACATCGAGCCCACCAAGAGCCGGACGTGGACCCCCCCGGGGCCGGGCAGCTACGAGCTGCGCGACGTCTACGCCCCGAGCCTGCGCTCGTGGATCGTGGTCGAGCCGCGGGCCGCCGCCCATGCCTTCCCCAACCGCAAGGGCACTTTCCGCCTCGAGCTGGAGCCCGGGCGATACCAGCTGCGGGCCTACTTCATGGGCGAGCCCACCGGCAAGGCGCTCGACGTCGTGGTCGAGCCCACGCCCGACGAGCAAAAGCTGCACGCCCCCTTGGTGGTCAAAGAGGGCAGCGCCCCCAAGGGAAAGAAAGGAGGCTGAGCGGTGGTTCTCTCGCGCCTCTGGTACCTGTTCTTGGCGGCCGCGGCTGGAGCCCTGGCGGTGTGGATGTACCTGTCTATCGCCGTCATCAACCGCTCGTCGCAGACCACCATGTACAAGCTGGTCACCGCATCCTCGCAAGCGGTGTGGTGGTACCTTACCGACGACGCCCGCCGACGGGCCGCGGCGCTCATTCCGCTGGCCATGGAGAGCGACGTCCGCAAGGCCTTGGTCGCCTCGAACAAGGCCGACAGCCTGGCGGAGATCGACCGCGACACGCGCGACAATGCCCGCAAGGCGCTCAAGGCCTTTGCCGAGTCGCAGAAGGACACGGGCACGAGCTTCGACGTCATCTGGGCGGTGGATGTGGGCGGCCGGGTGGTGGCCAACTACAACTACGACCACGCCACCGTTCGGCCGGGCTTCGAGATGGGCGGCTACTCGGTGGTGGCCGACGCGATCCACGGCTGGATCCGCGATGACGCCTGGGTGCTCAACGAGACCATCTACCGCGTGGTCGCCCGCCCGGTGGAGCACGAGGTCAACGCTGCCCCGGTGGGCGCGATCGTGGGCGCCAAAGTGGTGGACGACGGCTTCGCCCGGTCGATCTCGGCGCAGACGGGTGCGGCGGTGGCCTTCTACGCAGGCGGACAGCGGGTGGCCACGGGCGTGCCCAGCTCCTTCGACCGGGCCGACCTGGAGGTCACCACGGCCGACATCGCCAGCCTCGAGGACGACGCGAACTACCAGGAGAAGGGAGCCACCGCACCGCGCATCCTCCGCGAGAGCGTGGGCTGGCGCGTCGGGGCGATCTTCGCGCGCATGCCTGGCGAGGCCTGGGACATGGGCGCGGGGTATGTGGTGGGCCATCGCCACCCGACCATCCAGTCGCCCTTCGAGTTCGAACGGCTGACCGACCAGAAGGACATGGAGGAGCTGCCCACACTGTGGATCGGCCTGCTCGCCTTGGGCGCGGCGCTGCTCGGCGTCTTGTTCACGGTCTTCGAGCACACCTTGCCGCTGCACAAGTTCGGCCGGGCGCTGGCGGAGCTCGGCAAGGGCGGGGTCGACGTGCTCAAGCCGGCTACCTTCCGCTGGAAGTACAAAAAGCTCGCCCAGCACGTCAACGACGGGCTCGACAAGGTGGCGGCAGCCTCAGGCGTGGAGCGCGGTCCGGCCGACCTCGAGTCGGTGCTCGGCCCGCTGCCCGCCAAGCCCCAGATGAGCGCCTTCTCGGTGCCCGACAGCGGGCCAGGCGAAACGCCCAAGCCAGCGGAGTCCGAGTCGCAGGCTCCAGCGCGCAAGAAGGTTTTGCCGCGTCCCCCTTCGGCCCGCGATGAGGCGAGCCAAACGCCGCCGCCCTCGGCTGGCGCTGAATCGGCGACGCCTTCGGCGGAAGTGCCCGCGGCCGAGCCCGCGCCCGGGGCCGTACCCGCGGCCCAGCCGCCACCGGCCTCGGCACCGGTCGCCGTGCCGGAGGCGGACGTGGACGAGGAGGCTCCCACCATGCTTCGGCCCTCGCCGCTGTTGGACCAGGGGCTGGACCCGGAGGAGATCGAGTGGCGACGCGTCTACGCCGAGTTCATCGCCTCCAAGAAACGCCTCGGCGAGCCCATCGAGACGCTGACCTACGAGAAGTTCCGCGGCACGCTGCAGCGCAACAAGGAAGCCCTGATGGCGCGGCACCAATGCCGGAAGGTCAAGTTCCGCGTCTACGAAAAAGAGGGCAAGACCGCGCTGAAGGCCTCCCCCATCAAGTAGGGCGGGGGCTTGTCCCTGCCCTGGCGAGGGCTCGCCCCCCGTCGCCGTCGACACGGGCGCCCAACGTGCTTATAAGTTCGCCCGATGAGCGAGCAAGACGTACGCAACACCATCATCATCGGCTCGGGCCCAGCGGGCTTGACCGCGAGCATCTACGCGGCCCGCGCCAACTTGGCTCCCCTGTGCATCGAGGGCTTCAGCGCTGGTGGGCTCATCCCAGGCGGGCAGCTCATGTTCACCACCGAGGTGGAGAACTTCCCCGGCTTTCCCGAGGGCGTCACCGGGCCCGAGCTGATGCAGCGCTGCCGCGAGCAGGCCGAGCGCCAGGGCGCCGAGCTCATTACCGCCGATGCCACGCGGGTGGATCTATCCAAGCGGCCGTTCGAGGTGTGGCAAGGCGATACGCTGCACCTGGGCCGCACGGTGATCATCGCCACCGGGGCGCGGGCCAACTACCTCGGCCTGCCGAATGAGGAGCAGCTGAAGAACCGAGGCGTCAGCGCCTGTGCGGTGTGCGACGGGGCGCTGTACCGCGATAGGCCGGTGGTGGTGGTCGGCGGCGGCGACAGTGCCCTGGAGGAGGCCAACTACCTCGCAGGTCTCTGCTCCGAGGTGACGGTCATCCATCGCCGCGACGAGTTCCGCGCCTCCCGAGCGATGGTCGATCGCACCCAGAAAAACCCCAAGATCAAGCTGCGCTTGAGCCACGTCGTGACGGACGTCAAGGACGTCGATGAGCAGACCGTCACCGCCGTGATGCTCAAGGACCTCAAGACCGAGCAGCAGCACGAGCTAGCTACCGACGCCATGTTCGTGGCCATCGGGCACACGCCGATGACGGAGCTGTTCGTCGGGCAGCTCGAGACCCAACCGAACGGCTACCTCAAGGTCACCCCCGGGACTACCATGACCAGCGTGCCCGGGGTGTTCGCCGCGGGTGACGTGCAGGATGCCGTCTATCGCCAGGCCATCACCGCCGCTGCGAGCGGTTGCATGGCGGCGCTGGAAGCCGAGCGCTGGCTCGCCGCCCAAGGGGAGCGTTGACCGAGCCAGACGACGCTCGCTCGGCCCTGGGGCTGTTCGCTCGCGACCTGCGAGCCTGGCTGGAGTGGACGGCTGCGCTAGGCTCGGCGGGCTTACCGAGCCAGCTGCCAGCTCGAGAGCTACTCGGGAGCCTGGCTGCGAGCGGCCGCGCCAAGGGCCGTCCGCAGCAAGCGCGCTCGACGACGGACCCGGCTGCCATGGGCCCGGGCTGGACGCCCCAACCGATGCAAGGCCCAGGGCCTGCCGAGCGGACCGCACCGCCTGCCGAGCGGAAGGCCGCAGATGGGCTGCCGTCCGCGCCGTCCGGGGCCCTGCCGCCCGGGCTTTCGCTTCGCGAGCTGGACGACAAGGTTCGGCAGTGCACCGCCTGCCCGCTACACGAGCAGCGCACCCACACCGCCTTTGACCGGGGCAACCCCGAAGCCGAGCTCATGTTCGTGGGTGAGGGTCCCGGCTACGAGGAGGACCTTCAGGGGATCGCCTTTGTAGGCCCTGCGGGTCAGCTTCTCGATCGCATGATCGCGGCCATGGGCTTTGGCCACGACGAGGTCTACATCTGCAACGTGGTCAAATGCCGCCCGCCAAAAAACCGCAAGCCCACGGCTGCGGAGATGGCCTGCTGCGTGCCTTATCTGCACCGCCAGATCGAGCTGGTTGGGCCTGCAGTGATCGTCACCTTGGGCGCCACGGGCCTGCAGGGCCTGCTCGGCTTGGACGATGGCGTGGGCATCACGCGCCTGCGGGGACGATGGCGGCTGTATCAGGGGCGGATCCCGGTAATGCCCACCTTCCACCCGGCCTACCTCTTGCGCTCGCCCGACAAGAAGCGACAGGTGTGGCAGGATCTCCAGCAGGTGATGCAACGGCTGGGAAAGCCGCTGCCCGCGCGGCAGGTCTCACCGCGTCGCGGGGACTAGCTGCTGTGGCGCTGGGCGGGAACGGTCCGAAGAAACGGCAGCAAGGCGAGCGAGGCCAGGGCCGCAACGTGCAGCGCGCGCTCGAGGCCGAGCACATCACCGAGCGCTCCGACGGCCACAATGGCGGTGGCCTGACCGACGAACGACATCGACAGGTACAGGCCGTTGGCAGCTCCACGGCTAGCGCTGCAGCGGTCCTGGACAACGGCGAGCATGATGGGCTGGACGGCCAGGCCCGTGGCTCCGAGCAACACCAGCATCAGGGCCAACGCCAGCCCGTCGGTGTGCAGCACGCCGAGCAGCAGCAGCGGTGCGCAGACGAGGACCAGGCCGAGCACGCGCCGACGGCCGACGATATCGCTGAGCGTGCCGCTCGCTAGCGCGCCCACGATGCCAGCCAGCTCGAAGATCGCGAGCGCTCCGCCAGCGAGCACGAGCGAGACGCCGCGCCCGGTCAGCACCGTGGGCAGGTATATCGCAGTGGTGCCGACGACCAAGGAGCGGGCCAGCACCAATCCGCCCAAGGGCGCAACCCGAGGCCCAACGGTCCGCAAGGTATGCAGCAGCCGCGGGACCTGTCGTTCCGGGCTCGCGTAGCTGAGCTGGCGCAGGCGCAGGCCGAGCACGACCGTGGCGCCGAGCCCGAGCAACATCGTGCGCCATAGGCCTTCCAGCCCCCAGAGCGAGACCGCCGTGACGGCGATGATCGGCCCCACGGCGCGACCGAGCTCGCCGCCGACCATGTACAGGCTCATGCCGCGTCCGACGCGCTCTCCGGCGACCCGACCGATCATGGCGGGCGTGGGCGCGTGGAAGCTCGCCGAGCTCAGGCCCACGACGAACAGCAGCACCGCCAGCGCGGCGTAGCTGTCCACCAAGCCGAGCAGGCTCATCAGGGTGGCGGTGACCGCTGGGGCCAGTACCACCAGGGGCTTGGTGTCGGTGCGGTCTGCCAAGTGACCGAACAGCGGCTGGCTGAGCGCGGGCAGCCGTAGCAGCAGCACCAGCGTGCCAGCCAGGGTCAGCGACAGCTCGAGCTTGTCGATGAGCTTGGGAAGCAGCGGAGCGACGAACCCGGTGTAGGTGTCGTGGACGAAGTGGGCCACCGCCACGAGCACGACGGCGCCCGTCTGAAAACCCGAGCCCTGCTTGTGCGGTGCCGTCAACCTTACCCCGACGCGCTTGCAGCTTGTGGAGCGTACTTCATCCTCTGGTCCCTCTTCATCCCCATCCCGCCGCGCGGTCGCAGATCGGCCGCCACCGAACCACGCGGGAGCGAGCGCTTGCGCCCGGGCGAGCGTCTGGAATACTGGGGGCCGACGAGGACCTCTGCCATGCATTGCGGCAATCGGACGGTGTGGAGCGCGGTCGTAGCGCTCGGGCTAGTGGTGGTGGCCTGTGGCGACGAGCCGCGCGATCGGGGCGATGATGACGACGACGGCGGCTCGGCCGGAAGCGGGGCAGGGGCGAGCGGCGGTGCGGGCGGCAGCGCGGGCTCGGGCGGCGCGGCTGCTGCAGGCGGCACGGCCGCGGGCGGTAG
>CAYTYV010000142.1:0-13512 GCA_964441055.1 uncultured Polyangiaceae bacterium
AAACCGCTGTCGAAGCTCCGGTTCGTGTGCAGGTGGGTGTCCACCGAGGCCCAGCCGCTCGTGTCGACCTCGTGGCCGAGCAGCGCGTCGATGCGCTTGAGCCCGCCCGAGCGCAGCTCGAAGCCGCTCTCGGTGGCGATGCTGTACTCGGGCCCGCGCGAGACCACGTAGCCGTAGCGTCCAGGCGGCACCTGGAGCTCTCCCTGTCCGCTCGAGGTGAGCACCAGCTTCCTGCGGCCGTTGCCCAGCCGCGAGTGGCCCATGTAGGGCCGCAGCGTGCCGTCGCCTTCGAGCGTGTTGCCGTCCTCGTCGACCGCGAACAGCACGAGCTTGGCCGGGATGAGCACGCCGCGGTCGTCGGTCACGCGATAGGCCACGGTCGCGGGCGTGGGCAGGGCCAGCACGGCCTCGGCCTCCTTGCCCGCCTTGACGCGCACGGCCAGCGGCGCGGACACGGCCGAGTCGTTCGGGGTCTGGGCCACCAGCACGTAGCGCCCCGCGGGCAGACGCGTGCTGAAGTCGCCGTCCTCGACGAGGTCCAGGCCCAGGTCAGCATCGATGGCGCTGACCATCCCGAAGTCGCCTCGCGCCGCCAGGTTGGCCTCGACCACCTCGTCCACCGAGCCCCAGGTGCGGTCCGGGTCGGGGTTTTCGAACACCATGACTTGCGCGTTGGCCGCGGGCTCGCCCGTTTCCTGCCACAGCACCTGGCCGCGCAGCTCGCCCGTGGCCGTGCCGCGCACCTGGTACATCACCTCGGCCACGGAGGCCACGTCGCCATCGCCGACGGCCAGGTAGCGCTCGTAGGTGAAGGTGCGGTGCGGATCGCAGGTCTGGTCGTCGGACTCGTCGACCAGGCAGTTTTTCTGGTGGCTGAGAAAGGCAGTGGCCGCGCTGGTGATGAGCGGGACGTTGACGCGAGGCGGGGCCTCGCCCGTGCCGCCCGCGGTGAAGTAGCCGTAGCTGATGTCGCCGCCCGCGGAGGCCACGAAGTCGTAGCTGAGCGGCTCCTGGAAGGTGTTCTGGCCGATGTTGAAGGCGTAGTTGACCGCCCAGTCCTCGTCGAAGCCCGGCCCTGGCGCGAACACATCGGTCTGCTTGCCGAAGAAGACGAAATCGCCCGCCACGATGCCCGCCTTGAGCGTGGCCTCTTCGTCGTTAACGGGATCGCCCAGCAGCCCGCGGAACACGGGCTTGGGCTCGGTCAGCAGATCGAGCGGTATCTTGTCGCTGCACTGGTCGCACTCCAGGCAGCCATCCGCCCGCTCGGCGTGGCCGAAGGGGCATTCGGGACAGCCGTCGAGCAGCGGGCAGCCATCCGGTACCTCGTCGCCCAGCCGCAAGGTGGTGCGCATCAGGACGTACTGCCAGCCCGGCTGCAGGATGTAGTCGGTGGTGAAGTGTACGTGGGAACGGACGTTCGGGAAGATGGCGCCGAGCAGCGGCGCGTAGCTGCGCAGGATGCCGAGCGCTTGCAGGAAGAAGGAGCCCTTGCCCTCGACGCGGATGGCGGCCTCCACGCCGTCCGAGCCGTCCTTCAGCACCCGCACCTCGGTCGAGCTGGGCTCGGGCACCATCAGGTTTGCGATGGGGAAGGCCTCGGCAAAGCGGTCGCGGCCCTGACCTTCCTCGAAGCCGATCCACGGCCGCCGCCGATCGATGTCGACGATGCTGCCGCCGTACACACCAGGACCGGGCGAGTCGATGGCCCGCAGGATGGCCACGCGGATCTGGTCGTTCTCGAGCAGGTAGTCGCCCACGTCCGCCATGGCCACGGGTCCGCCCACGGCCTCGGAGCGGTGCTCGATGACCTTGGCCCGCAGCAAGCCATCGCCGCTGTTGCAGCTCGCGGGCAGCGCGCCGCCGAGCAGGCAGATCGCAACGCCGAGCACCAGCCTCACCACAAGCTTCATGCCGAATCCTCCTCGAGCCTCGAGCCCTCTCAGGCTTGCCAGCTTCCCAAGCCTACCGCAAACCATCCGAGGCAGCAGCGCTTTGTCCCTCGGCGCGCTCGGGGCTTTCCGGTCGCAGGCCCAGCCATCGCCTGAGGCCGCCGCCGATGTCGCGCACCACCACCAGGTAGACCGCGGGGATGAAGAACAGCGTCAGGATGGTGGCCACCCACAGGCCCCAGACGATGGTGTTCGCGAGCGGGCCCCAGGTCAGCGACATGCCGCCTAGACCCATGGCCATGGGCAGCAGTCCGGCCACCGTCGTCAAGGTGGTCAGGATGACGGGCCTAAGCCGCAGCCTCCCGGCCTCGATGACGGCCTGCTCGGCGGACATGCCGCGAGCCCGAGCGTCGTTGGCAAAGCTGATGAGCACGATGGCGTCGTTCACCGCCACGCCCGCCAGCGCCACCATGCCGAACATGGTGCCCACCGAGAAGGGGTTGCCCGAGACCACCAGCCCCAACATGGCGCCCACGAAGGCAAAGGGCACGGTGAACAGGATCACCAGCGGCTGCGTGTAGGAGCGGAACTGCGCGCCCAGGATGACGTAGATGAGCAGCACCCCGATGAGAAACAGCTGCGCGATGTTGCTGAAGGCCTCCTTGAACTCCTGGAACTCGCCGCCGAAGTCCAGGTTGACGCCCGGGTAGCGGTCGGCCATCGCGGTGAACTTATCCTTCACCTCGTCGTTGACCCGGACGATGTCGATCCGGTCCGAGTCGATGTCGGCGAACACGGTGACGGCCCGCTGGCCGCGGAAGCGTCGGATCTCGGCCACGCTCGGCCGCGCGGTGAAGGTGGCGACATCGCCGAGCGAGATCGCCTTGCCCGAGCGCAGGGCGATGGGGATCCGCAGCAGGTCTTCGGGGCGGGCGAAGAAGCGCTCGTCGAGCCGCACCACGATGTCGATCTCCTCGTCGCCGTCGTACAGGGTGCCCGCCTTGGCGCCATCGATGGCGGTGCGCAAGAGCAGGCCCACCTCGCCCATGGTCAAGCCGTGCAAGGCGGCGCGGGCCGGATCTACCCGCACGCGGATCTCCTCGGAGCCCGCCCGATAGTCGTCGCCCACATCGAACACGCCATCGAGGCCCCGCAGGTGAGCCTTGATCTCGTCGGCAGCCGCGACGATCTCGTCGAGGTACTTGCCCTTGAGCTTGACCTCCACGGGCTTTCCCACGGGCGGCCCCGTGTTGAGCTTGGCAAGCTCGATGCTGACCGGCCCGGGGATGTGCTGCACTCGGTTGCGCAAGTCGTTCATGATCTGCTCGGCGCTGCGCTTGCGCTGGTAGGAAAGCGGCAGGTCGAGCCAGATCTGACCCACGTCGGAGCGGACCACCCAGTCGGTGTCGGTCATGATCAGGCCTGCGGTGGCGTGGATGGCGCGCACCTCCTCGCGCGGCAGCTCGCGCGCTGCCTTTTCCAGCTCGGCCAGGGCGGCCGAGGTGGTATCCAGGCTGCTGCCTGTGGGCATCTTGACGCGCACCTGGAAGGTGTTGGGCTCCTCCTCGGCGAACATCTCCACGCCCACCAGCGGGATCAGCAGCGCGGCGGCGGGCACGGCCAAGAGCATCAGCCCCACGAAGAGATACCGCCGCCGCACCACCACCCCGAGCGCGCGGCCGTACTGCCGCTGTAGGCCCAGAAGCCAAGGTCGGTCCTTTTCGCGCTGCAGCCGCTTGGCCGGCCAGTCGGCGAAGTGCGAGGGCAGGATGACGAAGGCCTCGATGACCGAGGCCGCCAGCGCCAGGGTCACCACCACGGGGATGATGCGCATGAACTTGCCGACGATGCCCGGCAGCAGCACCAGCGGCAGGAAGGCCGCGATGGTGGTGGCGGTGGCCGCCAGGATGGGGCGGGTCACCTCCTCGGTGCCCGCGATGGCGGCCTCGCGCCAGCCCTTGCCCATCTGCAGGTGCCGATAGCAGTTCTCCACCACGATGATGGCGTCGTCGACGATGATGCCCAGCACCAGCACCAGACCGAAGAGCGAGCTCGAGTTGAACGACTCGTCCATGCGGTCCATGAAGAAGAAGCAGGCCAGGAAGCTGACCGGGATGCCGAGGGCAGCGAGCACGGCATTGCGCAGCCCCAGCACGAACATCAGCACCAGCACCACCACGGCAAAGCCCAGCCAGGCGTTGTTGGTGAGCTTGGACAGGATGTCGCCGATGAGCTCGGAGCTGTCCTGGGTCAAGCCCACCCGGACCACGCCGCCGTGCCGCTCTTCGAACTTGCGGCTGAGCTCCTTGACCTCGTCGATAATGGCGATCGAGTTGCCGCTCTTGCGCTTGGTCACGGTGATGGAGACGACGGGCAGCCCGTCCAGCCGGCTGCGGGTGCGCGCCTTCTCGAAGGTGTCGCGCACGCGGGCCACGTCCTTGACCCGCACGGCGCGGCCATCGGGCGTGGCGCGCACGATCACCCGCTCGATCTCGGCGGGGCGCTCGAACTCGCCGATGGAGCGCACCAACAGCTCCTTGCGGCCGATGTCGATCTTGCCCGCAGGCACGTTGATCCCGTGGGTCTGGATGGCGAGCTGGAGCTGGCCGGGCGACAGCACGTAGCCCTCGAGCCGGCTCGGGTCGGCCTCGACCCACACCTCGCGCTCGCGCGCCCCCATGATCTCGGCCTTGGCCACGTCGGTGACGAGCCGCAGCTCATCGCGAAGCTGATGGGCGAGCTCGAGCAGCTCGCGCTCGGGCGCATCGCCGTACAGGTGCACGGTGATGAGCGGCAGGAAGTCGGCGGTGCCAAAGGACATCACCTGGGTCTCGAGGGCGTCCTCGGGCAGGTCCTCGACCTGGTCCACCTCGCTGCGGATGTCTTGGAGCCGAGCGCGGAACTCCTCGTCGGACATCTGCAGGAACTTGACGGAGATGAACGAGCTGCCCTCCGAGGACTGCGAGGCGATGGAGTCGATGCCCTTGACGTCTTGGATCTCGCTTTCGATGGGGACGGTGATGAGCTTTTCGATCTCTTCGGCCGACACGCCTGGGTAGGGCTTGATGATGAACACCCAGTGAAAGCTCATGTCGGGCATGTGCTCGCGCGGCAGCCGGGCGAGCGACAGCACCCCCACCGCCAGGATGGCCACCATGAGCAGGTTGACCGGGACCGGGTTGCGAACCGACAGGCGTGCCAGCGACATGGTCCGGCTCCGCGCTAGGGCTGCGTCGCGCTCGCTTCGGAAACGGCGCTGCCCGGGACGTCAGGCGCGGCCGACGCGCTTCCCGAGCGCTCCTCGCCCACGGTCACGACGGCGTCGCCGGGCTCCAGCCCGTCGTGCCCGACCACGACGACCCGATCGCCAGCGGCGATGCCCTGGGCGATGACCACCCGTCCGTCGATGCGCGCACCCGTCTGGACCTCTGCCTTGAGCGCCTTGCCGTCGACCGCCACAAATACGGCGGCTTGCGCGCCCGTGGCCCGCAGCGCCTCCTCAGGCACGGCCAGCACGTCCGCGTGGACGGCTATCTCGATTCTGGCGCGCACCACCTGCCCCGGCCGCGGGCCGTCGCCTCCGCCAGGCACCAGCACCTCGACGGGAAAGGTGCGCGTCAGGTGATCGGCCGCCACCCCGAGCCGGGCCACCACGCCTTGGTAGCGCAGGCTGGCGAGCGAGGCGTCGGAGAGCTCGACCTTCTGGCCCACCTCGAGGCGCGACAGCTCGGCCGCGCCCACGGTGACGGTGAGCTCGAGCTGGCGGGCGTCGACCAGACGAGCGAGCGGGGTCTGCGGCCCCACCATCTGGCCCACGTCCACCATGCGCTGGGCCACGGCGCCCTCAAAGGGGCAGCGGATGGTGGTCTCTTGTAGGTTGCGCTGGGCCATGCTCAGCCCGGCTTGGGCTTGCTCGGCCACGGCTCGGGCGGCGTCCACGGCGCTCTTGCTGAGGTCGAGCGCCTGATCGGTGGCCACGCCTTGCGCGTGGAGCTTGGCGGTGCGCTCGTGCTCGCGCTCGGCCTGCTCCAGGGCGGCCTGGGCCTGCTTGCGGGCGGCAGAGGCCTGCAGCCAGGCAATGCGATAGCTGGAGGCGTCGAGCTGGAACAGGGGCTCGCCCTTTTTGCAGCGGTCGCCCAGATCGCGGTGTACCTGACGGACCTTGCCCGCGACCTCGGCCGTGAGCACCACGTCTTGCTGGGCCTCGAGCACGCCCGTGCGCTCGATGGTCTCGGTCAGCGTGGCGCTCTGGACGACGGCGATTTGGACCGGCTTCTGGGCGCGCTCCACCTCGTTGACCAGCCCCATGTTCGAGCGCGAGGCGCGATTGAGATAGGTCACCACGCCGATCAGCAGCACCGCGACGGCCACGCCCGCCAGCACCTTGAGGGTGGTCTTTCTCGAGCCCATCCGGCTGGGCGGAGGCCCAGGTTGGCTGGGTGGCGGCTCCGGCTGGCTGGGCGGGGGTCCCAGGTGGCTGGGCGGCAGATCCATCGCAGACCATTCTACCCCCAAACGCGGGCCCGCGAGACAGCGTTGGTGGGGCACGCGGCGTCATGGGGATATGTTCACGTTATCATTAATGAATGTCCCTGCTCCTGACGCTCGGCAGCAGCGATTCGTCCGCGGGGCTGAAACAAAGCGCGACCGATCTCGAACAGTGGGTATGGACCACAGTCATCACACCTGCTCCCGCCGCAGCTGGATCGGCATCGTTTTGTGGTTGGTCTTCGGGATCGCGGCGGTCATCTACCTCGTCAACCCAGGCGCGGGCATCGTGGAGGCCATCCCGGACAACGTGCCGCTCTTCGGCAACCTGGACGAGGCTGGCGCCACCTTGCTGGTGCTGTCGGCCATCCGCTATCTGACCGGCATCGATTTGAGCCGCGTTCGCAAAGCCGAGCCAAAGCGCTTGTCGGTGTCGGACCTCGGCTAAACCGAGTTGATGGATTTGCCGCCCGTCGGCCGGCCACTTCGGGTAGGGGTGAGAGCCGAGGCAAGGCGGTGAACAAGCGCGAGGCATGCCGCAGGCGGCTGGAGGCGAGGATCGGAGATCCCGCCGCTGTAGAGCAACTGTTGCTGAGCGACTGCGGGCTGCCAGGACCGCGCGCCAACCTGCAGCTGGCGGCCGCGTGTGCCGACGCCTTGGCGGCGCGGACCGCGAGCGGCGAGTGGTGGACGGTGCTGCTCGGCTGGATCGATCTCGGCTCGCTCGAGGCGCCGAGCAACCATCCGCGCGAGTTCTTGCCCTTTGTCGCAGCTCAGGCGCTCGGAGCCCTGCACGCACGCGCCGATGGCCCGCAGCGGACGGTCGCGCTCGCCCGTCTGCGCCGCGCAGCCCGAGATCCGCGCTGGCGGCTTCGCGAGGGCGTGGCCTTTGGACTGCAGCGCATCGCCGAGAACGACTTTGCCGCGCTCGAGTCGATCGCCGAGGCCTGGCTGGCCGAAGGCTCCGCGCTCGAATGGCGCGCCGTGCTGGTCGCGCTGGCTCACCCGCCCCTGTTGCTCGAGGAGCAGGCCGGCTACGCCCTGGAGGTGGCCGATCGGCTGTGGCGGCGCTTCGCCGCCTGGTCGCCGCAAGAGCGCAAGGCGGACGATGCCGCGGCGCTGCGCAAGGCGCTCGAGCTCGCCCCGTCGGTGTTGGTGGCGGCGAGCCCCGACGGGGGATTCGCCCTGCTCGGCCGCTGGGCTGGCGCCGAGGAGCTCGACCTCAAGAAGGTCGTGGCCGCCAACCTGCGCAAGGCCCGCCTGGCCCGCGCCTTTCCCGACCGTGTCGAGGAGGTGGGCGAGGTGCTGAGCCAGAGCTGGGACTAGGGCTGGGACTAGATCGGAATCGTCTCGCAGCCGATCAGCACCGACACGGTCCAGTCGGTCAGCCGGACCTGCTCGCAGCTCGCCGGGCAGAGCATGATTTTGGAGGGGTTGGCCGGGTCGTCGTAGTACCAGCCGCCTTCGGTGGGATGGCAGTCGGCCTCGGAGTCCACGTAGCCGATCGTCTGCTCGGTGCCCTCCCGATCGGCCGGGTCGTAGATCGAGACGTTGACCATGTCGTAGTCGAGCTCGCCTTGGGTCGGCTCGGGGATCTGGTACTGGCACTCGCCCATGCCGCGAATCTCGTTGAGCGCCTCGATGAACTGCTGGGTCACGTTGCCGCCCGTGTCGACCAGGTAGGCCAGCCCCGTACCGCCAGCCGCGGCGATATCGTGCAGGTTGGCGAGCTCAACACCGACGCCGATGACGAAGGTCTTGACCGGAGGGTTGCCCGCCGCAGCGTCGGCTGCCAGCGCGGCCGTGGCGCTGATGGTGTTGTAGTTCAGCGGAGTGGAGCAGCCTGTGGGGTCGCCGTCGGTGGCGTATACGATGAAGGTCAGATGGGCGGGGTTGGCCTGGGCCCAAGCCGTGGCATAGCTGACGGCGCCCTCCATGGCTGGCCGGCTGGGCGTGGCCGAGCCTTCGGGCTGCTGCTGCGAGAGCGAGGTTTGCAGGGCCGCCAAGTTGCCAGGTAGCTCGGCTATGGGTACGTCGGCCTCGTCGTAGTCAGCGGCGTCGCAGGCGGTATCCGCCGCGCCGATGCAGATGTTGTACAAGCAGGGGCCGTAGTGGCCGCAGCCGTTGGAGCAGTCGGGGGGGATCGCGCCTGGCGGCGGCAGAAGCGGGAAGTACTGGATCCCGACCCCGATGCCGTCGCATTCGGGTGCGCCGATGAAGGTGTTGATGGCGCTGGTCACCGCTGACCAGTACGAGCCCTCCATGGACGACGAGCGGTCCAGCATGACGTACAGGTCGAGCGGCGCGAGCACGCCCGCGTACTCCTCGGCCACGCAGGCGGTGGTGTCGTCGAGCTGGCCGTCGCCGCCACCATCAAAGGCCATCCCGCCCGTACCATTGGCGCCAGCGCCGTTGTTGGCGCTGCCGCCGCCGCCGTCGCTGGCGCTGCCTCCCGCGCTGCAGCCGTGGATGAACGACGCGCCCAGCGCCAAGATGCCGGACAGCGAAAGCAGACACTTCATGCTCGTGTGGCCTAGCCTCATGGCATTCCTCCAGGCCTTGTCCCCCCCCGGTCTGCCGTACAGTGTAGACGAAAAAACGCGCTCGGTGTAGGCCGACCGTTCGCGTGGTGAGCTTTGCCTCGAAGGCTGCTATAATCAGCCGCCGAAAGGTGCGGACCATGCCGAGCTCGAGGACACGCCCACCCCCTGCCAGCGAGCGCGCGGTGCAACTGCGCTTGTTGGGCAACACCTTCCGCCGCATCGTCGATGTCCTCCGTCGCGACGAGATTCGTTACGTCGTCATCGGTGCCCTGGCCGTGCGGGCCTACATTCCCGGCCGACGGTCCAACGACGTAGACCTGCTGGTCTCGCCCTCCAGCATCCCCCGGGTGATCCGCAAGAGCGCCGAGGACTTCGAGCTCATCCGCACCCGCGGCGACGAGGTCACGCTGCTGCGCGACCGCCGTAACTTCATCGAGGTTCACGTGCGCGCCGCTCACGAAAAGAGCGACCGCCAAGCCCTGTCGAGCGCCATCAGCATTCCGCTGTTCCAGCGCGAGGTGCGCATTCCCGCTCCGGAGTACCTGGTGGTGATGAAACTCGCCTCCATGCGGGGCCATCGCAAGCACTGGGAGGACGTGCTCGCCCTGCTCAAGGCGGACTGCATCGACGTGCGCTTCGTCATCGCCCACCTGGTGCGGGAGCACCCGGGGCTGTGCGACCTGTTCTTGGGGCTGGTGGCCGAGGCCACGCCCCAATCCCGCCGCCCGCCGCCCTAGCGACTGGGGCGCTCACCCACGCACTCGCTTGCGGCATGGCTAGCTTCGAGGTGCTGCTCGTCGACGACGAGGAAGACCTGCTGGCACTGCTGTCGCTGCGGCTGCAAAGCCGTGGGCTAGAGGTGAGCACCGCGCAGAGCGGCACCGCCGCGCTACGCGCGCTGAGCGAGCATCCGGTCGACGTGGTGGTGCTGGACATTCGAATGCCGGGCATGGATGGCCTGGAAACGCTGGCGTACATCAAGCGGCAGCACCCCGAGATCGAGGTGATCATGCTCACCGGCTTCGCCGAGACCGAGACCGCGAGCCAGGCGCTTGCCGCGGGCGCTTTCGACTACCTGGTCAAGCCGGTGGACCTCGACGAGCTGCTGGACAAGCTCCAGCAGGCCCACGCGCGTTCGCCGCGCACCCCAGGAACGCGCCCATGACCTCTCGTCCCACCCATTTCCCCGACACCGAACGCGCCATGAACGCGGCCATCGTTGGCGGCGGCCGGGCCTGCGTGACCATTTTGCAGATGGTGCAGAGCGGCGCCCTCGGCGGCCTGCGCATGCGGGTGCTGGGCGTGGCCGACGTCGACGAAAGTCGTCCTGGCATGCGCCTGGCGCGCGAGCTAGGTGTGCCCATCGTCACCCAGGACTATCGCGATCTGTACGGCATCGACGAGCTCGACGTGCTCATCGAGCTCACGGGCAAGCCGGACGTCCGCGACGACATCGAGCGCCACAGGCCGCGGCAGGTGAGCCTCATCGACCACGTTGGGGTGCGCCTGTTCTGGGAGCTGCATCAGGCCGAGCGCGCCGTGGCCCAGCAGCGCAGCGAGATGCAGCAGCGGGTGGCGGCCGAGCAGCGGCGCATCGCGCAAATCTTCGACTCCATTCCGGACGAAGTGGTGGTGCTCGACGCCGACATGGTCATCCAGGATGCCAATGCGGCCTTTTTGAAAAACAACGACCTCTCCATCGGCCAGGTCCGCGGTTGTCACTGCTACGAGGTGGACCAGCGAGTGCGCGGCGAGTGCCAGGTGGCGGTGGAGGACTGCCCCTTCTTCAAGGTGATGCAGGAGAAAAAGCCCGTGCCAATCGTGCGCAAGCACATCGATGCAGACGGTGACGTTCGCTATGCAGCCATCGTCGCGGCGCCCATTCTGGACGGCGACAGCAAGGTGGCAGGCGTGGTCGAGATGACCCGCGACATCACCCATCGCATCCTGCTGGAGGAAGAGCTCAAGGCCACTGAGGTGCGGCTCCGCGAGTTCCTCGACCACGCGCCCATGGCCGTGTTCGTCAAGAGCCGCCAGGGCCAGTACCTGCAGGTCAACCCCGCCACCTGCAGCCTGTTCGGCAAGCCCAAGAGCGCGCTGGTGGGCAGGACCGACCGCGAGATCTTCGCCCGCGACGTGGCCGACGCGCTGCGCAAGGGCGACCGCCAGGTGGTGGACAAGGGCAAGGAGGTGACCTTCGATGCCGAGGTCGAGCTGCCGCGGGGCCGAGTGTTTCTGTCCACCATCAAGTACCCCGTGCTCGACGCCGCGGGCAAGGTGACTGGCATCGGCGGGCTTATGATGGACGTCACGGCCCAGCGCGAGGCCGAGACCGCGCTGGCGCGCACGCGCGAGTACCTGCAGAACATCCTGGATAACTCGCCCGTGATGATCATCACCACCGATCTGGACAGCCGGGTGGTCTCGTTCAATCGCGGCGCCGAAGAGACGCTCGGCTACCAGGCCGAGGAGGTACAGGGCAAGCCGGCCAGCATGTTCTACCGCGATCCAAAGGAGCGCGAGGCCCTGCTCCGGCGGCTGCGGCAAGAGGGGATGGTACGCGAGCACGAGACCCACCTCTACCGCAAGGACGGCACGGCCGTGCCAGTGTCGATCACGCTCTCGCCATTGCGGGACTCGGCGGGCCAGACCATTGGCACGGTGGGCGCCAGCCGCGACATCTCGCACCGCAAGTCGCTCATGAACCAGGTCATCCAATCCGAGCGGCTGGCCGCGGTCGGCAGGCTGGCCGCGGGCGTGGCCCACGAGATCAACAACCCCTTGGCCATCATCGGTGAGATCAGCGGCTTCCTCAGCGATCGCATCGAGCAGGAGCCCGACGGCATTGACGCCGAGCAGCTCGTGGCCGAGCTGCGCAAATGGCTGCCCAAGCTGAGCGATCAAGTGCGGCGAGGTCGCAGCATTACCTATCGCATGCTGCGCTTCGCTCGCAAGAGCGAGGCCGAGGTGGACATCGTGGAGGTGAACCAATCGCTGGACGAGGTGCTGCCTTTCTTGGACAAGGAGGCCAAGCTGAGCAACGTCACCATCCACCGCGGCTATCAGACCGAGCTGCCCGCCGTGCGCGTCGAGGAGATGCAGCTTCAGGAGATCGTGCTCAATCTCATCACCAATGCCATGCAGGCGATGAAGGATCGCGGTGACGGCAACATCTGGCTCCGCACGCACGCCGAAGGCGGCAGAGTCATGGTGACGGTCAAGGACGACGGTCCCGGCATCGCCGACGAGGTCAAAGACCGGCTATTCGATCCCTTCGTCACCACCAAGCCGCCCGGCCAGGGAACGGGCCTGGGGCTGTCGATCTGCTATGGCATCATCAAGCGCTACGACGGCGAGATCCGGGTCGACACCGAGCCGGGCCGTGGCACGACCTTCACCGTGGTCCTGCCAGCTTGGCAGGCCCCGCGGGAGCGGGAGTAGGGGTGGGCGATAATCATGCGCAACACGCTCGAGGGATGTCTGGCGCTCAGCCTGAGCCTTGGCCTGGGCGCTTGCTTGGGCGGCCGGGAGGAGCCCGCGCAGCGGTCGACTGAGCCGACGCTCTCGCCGAGCCCGCTGGACCAGCCGCCGCGAGGTGGCTCTGCCGAGGCGAGCGGACCGAACGGCATCCGCAAGCCCGAGCCCAACCCCGTCATCCGCAGGTTGGGGCCAGGCGAGCGGTGCGACGTCGGTTTCGGCCTATGCGATGCTGGGCTGTATTGCGTGGACGGCGTCTGTTGCACCTCCAAGTGCGACGGGGCCTGCCAGCGCTGCGACCTCGAGCTGCTGCCCGCCGAGGTCGGCGGCGAGCCTCGCTATGCGGGCAACTGCGCGCTCGTCGACGGCTGCGCCGATTGTGTGCGTTACGTCGACGGGCGGGTCCCCTCTTCGGGCGACGGCTCGAGCTGGCGCAACGCTTTCCAGAGGGTCCAGGAGGGCATCGATGCGGCCCATCAGGCGGTCGAGGAAGATGCCTCGCTCGACTGGTGCGAGGTATGGGTCGCCCAGGGAACCTACTACATCTACGTGGGCTCTCCGCACGACACGGTGCTGCTGAAGGCGGGCGCCGCGCTCTACGGCGGCTTCCTCGGCGGCGAGGCGAACCGCACAGAGCGAGATTGGCGAAGCAATGCGACCGTGCTGGACGGCCACGACGAGCCTTGGGGCGCCCACCGCGTCTACCACGTGGTCACGGGCAGCGACGATGCCGTCCTCGACGGCTTCACGGTAACCGGCGGGCTGGCGAACGGCAGCTGGCCCTACGACAGCGGCGGCGCCGGGATGTACAACCACCATAGCTCCCCCACGGTGAGCAACTGCACCTTCGCCGCCAATGCCACGGGCGACCCCGGCTACGGCGGCGGGATGTACAACTACGAGGACAGCTCTCCCACGGTGACGAGCTGTTCGTTCGTCGACAATATCGCCACGGCCGGCGCGGGAATGTTCAACTACGAGAGCGCCGCTACCGTCAGCGGCTGCTCGTTCGTCAACACCTCCGCGGCCTTGGGCGGCGGGATGCAGAACTACGAAAGCGCCGCCACGGTCCGCAACTGGTATTCATTCGCCGGATCATGTGGATCGTGGCA
>CAYTYV010000143.1:0-1804 GCA_964441055.1 uncultured Polyangiaceae bacterium
CTCACCATGCCGCGCTGGATCCCCATCCGCTCGACCGATCACCACTACCTCTACCGCCGACTGCCGCGGCTCGACCGCTACGTGCCCATCGAGGTGCGGGGGCACCCATCGCTTCACACCGTGGCGGCCGTCGTGGGGCTCTACGTTTCGCGCCGCGTCTTTCTGCCCGGTCTGGGCGAGCGGCTCTTCGGCTCGGATCTATGGCTATCGACCGGCCGGGTGCCGCCTTGCGATGCCGTCTACTCGTACGGCTTTTTTCCACGGCGCGAGCTCGCCCAGCCGATCCTCTGGGAGCAGACCTTTGGCGCGGCGGCCTGGGGCACCGATCCGGCAACGTGGAGCCTGCGCTTGCGCCGCGAGCGGCTGCGCATCGTCGAGCGCGCCGCCCGGGTGTTCACCGCCACCGAGCACAGCGCCGAGGTCTTCCGCGATGCCTTTCCGGCTCACGCCTCCAAGGTGGCCGTGGTGCCGTACTTCTTGCCCGCGCTAGAGCCCGTCCAGCCCGAGGCCGTGCGCCGCAAGTTCGCCGATGCCCGCGGCAAGCTGCACCTTCTTTTTTTGGGCAAGCAAGCGCGGCGCAAGGGCCTGGATACGCTCGTCAGTGCGCTCGGGCGGCTGCCGAGCGCGTGCCGCGCCAAGCTCCATCTCACCGTCGTGTCCGCGTTTCTGGACGGACGCGTGCGCTTGCCCTCCGACGTCGAGCACCACCGCTCGGTACCCGATGTGCGGCCGCTCTTCGAGCGCACGCACCTGTTCGTCTTTCCCACCAAGACCGAGGCCTATGGCCTGGTCCTGCCCGAGGCCATGGCAGCGGGCTGCGCCGTGGTCACGAGCTCGAACCCACTGCAGATCTCCATCGTCGGGCAAGACGGCGGCGCCTTCGTCAACCCGCACGATCCAGACGCGCTGGCAGAGGCCATCGAACGGCTCGCCGCCGACCGCGATCGCTTGGCCGAGATGGCCGTGGCCAATTGCCGTCGGGCCGCCGCCTGCTACGCGCCCGCGGTCGTGGCCGAGCGCTTCTACGCCGAGGCCTGCCGCGCGCTTGGGTGAGGGGTGGGGGCGAGGCGTGCACCGAGCAACGCCCGCATGGCCCTTCCGTTGCGCCGACGAGGTGGGGTGAGTAGCCTGGCCGCCTCGCCTGCAGGAGACAGGCCCCCAACCGTCGAGGCGTCCGCGTCATGGATCAGGACGAGCTGTACGACCAGCAGGCCACCGCCGTCGAGGAGCTCGAGCGGTGCGCGAGCGCTGCCGTGCTACCGCGCGACCGCTTCGTGACGGCCGTGCTCGAGCGCAGCCGGCCGACGGGCGACGAGCCCTTTCGCATCGCCGAGCTGTCCGTTGGCGACGGCGGGCTGACGCGCGCCATCGTGCGGGAGCTGCCCGATGGTCACGTGGACGGATACGAGATCTCGCAGGCGCGCATCGACTTCGTGCGGGAGACCTTTGCGCGCGCTGGGCTGTCGCTCGGTCGCGTCAGGCTCTTGCGCTGCAACCTGGACACGGAGTTCGGCGAGGTCGAGGCCGAGCGCTACCACGCGGTCGTGGCCATGGACCTCCTCGAGCACCTCTTCGATGTGTTCGGCTTCATCGAGCACTGCGCGCGCGTGCTGCGGCCGGGCGGCACGCTACTGCTACGCGTGCCCAACGTGGCCTATCTCAAGCGTCGCTGGGCCTTGCTGCGGGGCCGGCTTCCCGTGACCGCGAGCTGGTTCGACGCGCCTGGCTCGCTCGCGGGCTGGCGTACGCGCTATGGCTGGGACGGCGGACACCTGCACTACTTCACGCTGCCGTCTGTGCGCGC
>CAYTYV010000143.1:1904-13495 GCA_964441055.1 uncultured Polyangiaceae bacterium
AAGATGCGCTCGCCCTCGGCGATGTGGCCGTGGGCGCAGTCGGGCATCTCGAGGTAGAGCGACGGCACCCCGGCTCGGTCCAGGTGCTTCGCCGCGGTCTTCATGCGCCAGGGCACGTCCCGCGAGCAGGACATGAACACCACGGCGCGGGCGGACTTGAGCCGCGGGATCGACGGGTCCTTGGGCGGGGCGATGAGCACCAGCCGCGGGTAGAGCGCGGGCCACTTCGCGTGCATGCGCTCGGCAATGGCGGCGCCCGCCGAGTAGCCGACGAGCGTCAGGCCGTCCTCGGGAATGGCTGCCCCAGCCGCGGCAAAAGCCGCCTCGATGCGGTCTCGCTGCAGCTTGGCGCTCCAGGTAAAGGAGTGAAAGCCCGAGTCCTTGGCCCCGCAGGGCCGATCGCCGTCGATCGCCACCACGCCGCCATGGGCGCGGGCCGCCTCGGGAAAGGCCATCAGATAGCCGTAAGCGTTCGAGCACAGTCCCGGCAAAAAGGCGATGCGCGGCACGGGCGTGTCCCTGCCGTGCACGATGGACGCGGGAAGATCCCCGGCTACGGCGATTCGCTCGACCGAGGCTGGCCCTTCGTCCTTCGCAGCCGCGACCGCCGTAGCGCTCGGCCCGGGTGCGCTTTCGAGCGCAGGCGTGCCCGTCTCCGTGGGCGCGCTCGGCGTCGCAGTCGCGCTTTCCGTGGCACTCGGGGTGGCTGAGCTCGGCGGCGCGGGTGCCCCATGTGCGGGAGGCTTGGCGTCACAAGAGCACAGCAGCAGCAAGCCGAGGAGCACGATCGGTCGCGTGGCGGTCGGTCGCGCGGTTGCGGGGGAGGATGGTTTGCCCTTGATTGGCTTCACCCTTCACCACTGCCACGCCGAATCGCCCGGCGTCAAACGGCCAGCAAAGTGATACGCTAGCGGATCGATGCCGATCCGTTGCCAGCGGGAATGACCATGAGACGCTCAGCCCCTTTCGCCGTCATCGTCCTTGCGCTGGCGGGCCTCGGCCTGCTGCACTGCGCTTCCTCGGACCAGGAGCCCTGCGCGCAGCCTACGTCGACCGGCTGCGGCACCGCGGGCTCGGGCGGCGTCGCGGACGGGGGCGGAAGCGCGGGAGACGGCGGGAGCGCAGGCGCAGGAGGCGGCGCAGCGGCCACGGGCGGCGGTGGGGGCGCGGGCGGCTCGAGCGTGGTCGATGTCCAGAGCGTCGCCGTGCCCGCGCGCGGCGTGGGCGCGCGCTTTCGCTACGAGCAGGCCTACGACAACGTCAACGGAGGCGACTGGTACCGCGAGGCCAACAACGAAAACGCCACCCTGGCCTGGGGCGAGTCCTACGTCATGATGTCGCTGGCCGCGATGTTCCGCGCCACGGGCAGCCCGCTGTATCTATCTCGGCTGGTGTGGCACGCCGACGGGGTGCTCGCCCAGCGCGACGACCAGCGCGGGGTGCAGGACTATCGCGGGGTCTCGGGCGCCTGCTGGCAGAACAAGCATTACCAGCCCGAGGACCAGCCGTACTGCTACGTCGTCCATTCGGGCATGATCGCCTATCCCATGGTGGAGTTTGCCCGGCTGGTCGCCCAGGCGGGCCTCGAGGCTGAGCCGGCCTACGACGGCGAGAGCTTCGGCGACAAGGCGACCGCCTACGTGGCCGCAGCGCTCGAGACCGTGGCTACCCACGAAGACCAGTGGAACGGTGCGGGCTACTACGCCTTCCGCAGCGACGCGACCTTCCTCAGCTACCCGGGTCGCGACCTGCCGCTCAACCAATCCAATGCCATGGGAAGGCTGCTGTTAGCCCTGTACGCGGTCACGGGCGATGCCGACCTGCTCGACAAGGCCATCAAGCTCGCCTTGCGCTTCAAAGCGCAGCTCAGCACGGGTCCGAGCGGCGAGTACCTGTGGAACTACTGGGGCGAGACCTACTCCAGCCCTGGCGAGGACATCTCGCACGCTGCCATCAACGTCGACTTCGCCGCCATGGCGGCCGAGCTCGGGCTCGTATTCGACGGCGCCGATCTGGAGGCCTTTGCCCGCACGTTCATGACGCGCGTCTACGTCCACGACCGCTCGCTGTCGAACCACGTAGGCGGCGGCGGCACCGACAACCCGAGCTACCGTCCGCAGGCCGGCCGCTGGCTGCGCCTGGCCGAGGTGCGGACGGCGATCTACGCGGCGGTGCGCGACATCTACGAGCTCGACTACCCGGCGGCCAGCATCGGCTCGGGCTCGCTGCTCCAGTCGTGGGCGCTTTTGGCCGAGCACGAGCCCATCCATTGCGAGCACTTCTTCTACTACGTCGATTGGTACGATCCCGATCCAGGCGGCGACGACGACTGGCGCGAGGCCACGGCCTACGGCGCCAACATCCTGACCGCGCCGCCCGAGCTTCTCGAGCGCTGCATCGCGGCGCTCGAGGTCAACGTGCCGCGCAGCACCCAGGTCCAGCAATGGGATGGCAGCGGCTATCACACCAACGTGCGCTGGCAACCGACGGGCGGCGCTTTGCTCCGCCACGTGCCGTACGAGCCGCGCTGGCCCTACGTGTACTGGCAGCAAGGCGTGCTCTACCAGTTCGCCGACAGCTTTGTCTCGGGCGACGGCATCCTGGTGCGCGAGCGTCAGGATATCGCCATGCCGACCATCACCTCGTCGCCTCCAGCTCAAGGCCAGCCGGGCACGCCGCTCGGCTACACCGCCACGGCCGCGGGCGACGGCCCGCTTTGGTGGGCGCTCGAGACCTTTCCCGTGGGCGCGCGCATCGACCACGACACGGCGGCGATCGATTGGACGCCGCCTGACGCGGGCGACTATCCGTTTGTGATCGTCGTGCAGAGCAATTGGGGGCGGGACGAGCAGGCCTTTGTGGTGCAGGTCGAGTGAGCGAAGCGGGCAGCGGTCAGCCGTTCTTGCCAGGGTCGGCTTCCGCTTCGCGTCCCATCTGTCGCCAGCGCCGCAAAAGCGCCAAGGCCGAGACTGCGAACAGCGGCAGGGCGCAACCCAGGATGAAGGCCGAGGCCAGCAGGGGCTGGCTCGCGTAGGCCGCCGCAGCGACGAGGCAGGCGGTGGCGGTAGCGTAGCGGGCGATGGTGGTGCGGCTGCGCGCGGGAAAGCCCCAGGCGCCGCGGAGCTCGGCCCAGAGCGAGACCAGAAACAGCGGGGTCTCGGCCACGGCCAAGGCCAGGCCGAAGGCGGCGCTTTTCCAATGGGGCAGGGCGATGACCAGCGCGGCGATCCCCAGCGCCACCCCCACGATCCGCACCAGCCCCTGGGTGCGCAGTCGATCGGCCGCGGCGTAGAGAATGGAGCACGGCAGGGTCACGCTCAGCATCACCTGCTCGGCCAAGATCCCAGGCAAAAAGGCCACGACCTCGTCGGCGCGAGGTGGCAGCCACAGCCGGAATACGGGCACCACCACGGCCGCGGCCAGGCCCACCTGCACGAGGTGCACGGCGGTCATCAGCCCGGCCGAGACGCGAAAGTCGGCGGTGCCGCGGGCCTGGTCCGAGCCGCCGCCCGCCATCCGTCGGGTGACATGGACCTGGAGCAGGTAGGCGAACTGCTGGCTCACCAATCGACAGGCCGCGGCGTAGGTGCGGGCGGGAATGGCGGTCGGCACGAGCGGCGCCGCCAGCACCGACAGCAGGTGGGGAAATGCCGCCACGGCCAGCACGCCCGATACCTTGAGGGCCACGGCCGCCCCCAGCACCTTGCCCAGCGAGGCCTCGGGCGGCCTCGGCGAGACCTCGCTCGCGGCCTTCCGCAGCAGCAGGCCAGCGTGAAGCGCCCGCAGCAGCGTAATGGTGCCCATGGTGGCGGCTTGCGCGAACAGGCCGACGGGCAGGCTGCGGCTCGAGACGAGCCCGACCACCAGCGCGCCCAGCGGCAACACGGTGGCGCCCAGGCTCACGGCCTGGCTGCTGAGCAAGCGGTTGGTCGAGAGAAGGAGCGAGCTGTGCAGCCCGCCCAGGCCCAGCGTGAGGCAGGTCGCCGCCAGCAGTGCCACCACGCTGAGCACGAATCCCGGCTCGGTCGCGCCCGGCCAGAGCTGCCGCGTCGTGCCGAGCACGGACGACAGGCCGAGGCCCACCACGACCATGGCGACGACGATCACCACGGCGAAGATCCGCGCCGCGCGCCGCGCCTCGCCCAGAAACACAGCCGACTTGCCCGCTCCGTGCAGCGCGGAAAGCTCGCGCGTAACCGAGATCTGAAAGCCCGCGTCCGCCAGCTCGGCGTAGGCGGCCAGCGCGGTCACGGCCACGTAGACCACGTACTCGGTCTCGGAAAGGCCCAGCTGCAAGATGCGCGGCAGCGCGATCTGAACGGCCACGCCCACGACCAAGGTGACCAGGGGAAAGCCCCAACGCGCCACGGCCGCCAGGCGACTCGGACGCGGCGGCTCGAGCCCCGCCTCAGCAGGAAGGGCCGATGCAGCCGTGGGCTCAATGGCCATGCGGCGCTCCTCGGGCAGCGCGCAGCGTCATCACGGCTCGCCGAGCTCCCTGAGCGCTTGCTCGACCAGCCGCATCATGCGCGGGGGCTCGGCCGCGGGTCGGGTGGCGCTGTGCTGCCGCGCTTGGGCTATGGCCTCGCCGAGCTCGTCGGCCTCGTAGGCGGGCACCACCCTTCCGGCTTGGCCGAGGGCGCGCGTCAGCTCGAGCTGGTGGTCGTCGATCACCTCGCCGTAGCGCTTGCGCCGCGGCATCATCACCGGGACCTTGCCTGCGCCGAGCACCAGGATGGCCGTGCCCGCTCCGGCGTGGCAGATGATCAGCTCGGCCTCGGCAATGCGCTCTTGCATCTGCTCGAGCGGCAGAAACCGAACGGCGCGGCAGTGACGCGGCCGGAAGTCGGGGTAGTGACCGGCCTGCACCAAGGGCTCACCGAGCACGCCCTCGCCCGCCAGCCGATCCACCGCCACGAGCAGTCGCATCATGGGCTCGAGCCCGGTACCCACCGTGACGAACACCATCAGATGAGAGGCCCTCCGTAGATGCCCTTCGGGAAGTAGCGCTCGAGCGAAGGCCATTGATAGAAAAAGCGGTCGGCCAGTCTATACATGATGCGACCAGTGAGCGAGGGTCGATGAATGCGGGTCAAGGTCTCGATAAATACCACCGAGATGCCGAGCAGCTTGGCCACCAGCGCAAAGGGCACGATGGGTCCAGCGCCCGTAGAGAGCAGCACCGCGGGGCGCTCGCGGCGGAGCACGCGGAGCGCTTCGGCGAGGTTTAGCAGGGTGCGCCAATCGCGCTCGGAGTGCGTGATGAACACCGTGCGGCCCTGCATGTCGGCCGGAAGCGGAATGCGCTCGTTGAGCACGTAGAAGTGCTCGTGGTGCTGGTAGAGCGGTCGCAGCGTGCGCACCTCGGTCAGGTGCCCGCCGCTCGAGGAGATGATGCCGATCTTCATGCTGCCCGTCGGAAGACGACCTCCATCTCGCTGCCCAAGCCCGCGCGGTCGACCAGCGGCGGCGCCCAGCTCGTGACCAGGGCCGCTGCTTTGGACAGCCGCGCGATCCGTCGCTCGCCGAGCGGCAGCCGGCCGAAGACGAAGCGGGCGTAGCCGCGTTCGAGGTGCTCGCGCTCGAGGTTGCTGAACGAGCGGTAGCGCAATCGCTCGAGGCCGAAGCGCGCGGCCAATAGCTCGAGCGAGCGCCGCGAGAACAGCGACAGGTGAAAGGGCGGGCAGAGCATGGGAAAGCGCCGACCGAGCAGCCGCGCCGCAAGTCCGCTGGCAAGCGGCGTCGACAGCGCCAGCAGCCCGCCCGGCTCGACGGCGCGGACGAGCGCCGCGAGCACCCGGGCGGGATCGGCCGCGTGCTCGATCACCTCCCACGCCGTGACCACGGGGTAGCGCTTCACTAGGCCCACCTCTTCGATCAGGCCCTCGATGATGTCCAGCCCCTTGTCGCGGGCGCGGGCCGCCAGCTGGGGCGACATCTCCACGCCTTCGCCCCGCCAGCCGCCGCCGATGGCGTGCTCGAGGAAGATCCCCGAGGCCGCGCCCACGTCCAGCAGGCGGCGCTGCAGGCCATCGCGTGCGGCGAGCGCTGCCAGCACCTCGAGGCGCCGGGCCGACTCGCGCTGGCGCAAGGCGGCGTCCTTTTCGGCATCGTCGTAGAAGGAGGCGTCGCGGTAGGCCTGCTCGAGCTCACTTCGGCTAGGCCTGGGCTTGACGAACACATGTCTACAGCAGCGGCAGCGGTAGTGGTCGTACGGGCGGCTGCCCGGCCCCTCGATGGCGGCCCACCAGGGCGCCTCGCCGCTACAGACCTCGCACGCGACGGTCATCGCTATGCCCGTTGCCGTGCGGTCATGACCCAGGTGGTCGCGAAGGCCATGCTCCAGATGATGACGTAGTGGGCGATCATCTCTTGGGCCGCGCCCACCAGGATCAGCGAGGCGTCGCCCTCGATGTTGAGCAGGTAAGTAAAGGCCATGGCGGCCACCATCATCGAGCCGTCGCCCGCGCCAGCGAAGTTCAGCAGGCGGTAGAAGGCGCGGTAGTACAGCCCCAACAGGAACATGCCGATGCCCACGCCCCAGGCGCCGAAGTTGACGTACATCTCGACGAGCTGCGCGAGGTTGACCGTCGTGTCGTGGTCGGTGGGGTCGACGAAGCCGTAGCGGTGCCCGAAGCGGGCGCCGTAGTTCTTCACGGGCTTGTCGGGCACGACGAAGCGAGGCACGAAGGACCAGGGAAGATCGCGGTAGGTCTCGCCGTCCCAGTAGGGCACGCGCTCGGGGGTGACGCGGAGGACCAGGGCGAAGATGCCGAGGTAGCTGGTGCGTTCCTGCAGCGAGCGGGTCGCGTCGCGGAAGAAGGTGCCCGGCTCGTCGAGCATGGCCTGGGCGGTGATGTCGACGTAGATGAGGCTGCGGTCGACGACGCCGACCTGCTCCTCTCCCCAGACCTCGCGGCGGTACTCGGCCTTGGTGTGATGGAACGGGATGAGGATGAGCAGGGCCAGCGCGGCCGTCTTGTACGGGAAGCGGCGGCGCTCGAGTAGGTACAAAAAGAACAGCGGGGTCACCGTGGTGGCTGGCATGGCCAGCGCGCCCGTGCTGAGGCCAAACCACAGATCGGCGGCAAAGGCCATGCCTCCGAGGATGCCGGGCACGAGCTTGAGCTGACGCCGTAGCAAGAGCAGAAACAGCCCCCCCGTCAGCAGCACGGGCAGCGAGGCGAGCACGTGGACCGGGGCGGCGATGGCCTTGGGGATCTGCCCGTAGATGGCCAGATAGCGAACGCCGATCATCACGATGGCGGTTACCGCCATCGGATAGGCCAGGCTGGGCAGATCCAGCCGCAGCGATAGGCGGGGCAGGTAGTCGACCATCTTGCCCAGCGGCGAGTAGAAGGCGACCAGCATGATCGCGAGGCCCATGGCCGTGAGCGCGATGGCTATCGGGACCTCGTCGAGCTGGGGCAGGGGGTGCCCCCCAAGCATGAGGCTACCGGTGAAGCCTGGCAGGCCAAAGGAGATGAAGTAGACGACGCTGACCACGGGCAAGAAAGGCAGCGTCCTTTCGCGCCGCCAGGCGTAAAGCAGCGCTGGCGTGACGCAAACCCAGAGCAGCACCGAGGACAGGACCAGCTGCGCTGGGCCGACGTGCGCGGGCGCGCTCCACAGCAGCGCTGCGTTGAGCAGCAACACCACCAGGGCCGGCCGCCCGAGCGCGACGGCGGGTGAACGCGTGCTCGCGGATTCGGCGGCCACGGCCTGGTGGACTTGCGCGTGGGTGCTCATCGGCGTGGCGTTCTTGGGCGCAGGCGCGGCATCATGTCCCCCAAAGGCTGCTGAGCGCGGCGGCAATGTCGGCTCGGTAGCGCGTAAAGACGAAGCGCTCCCGTACGCGCTCGAGCCCGCGGCGACCGAGCTCGGCTGCGCGCGCAGGGCTGGCGGCCAAGTCCACCATGGCTTGGGCGAGGGCCGCCACGTCGCCGTAGGGCACGAGCAAGCCGGTCTGGCCGTCGACCACCACCTCCGGAGCGGCCGCGCTACGGGCGGCGATGACCGGTCGGGCGCGCGCCATGGCCTCCACGAACACCAGCCCGAAGCCCTCAGACTGCGACGGCAGCACGAAGGCCAGGCAGCGGCGGTAAAGCTCCTCCAGGGCGGCTTCGCTCAGGCAGCGACGGAACTCGATACGGCTTGCCACGCCCTGGGACGCGGCGAGCCTCTGGAGGCGGACCCGGTCGTCGCCGTCGCCCACGATGACCAGGCGAGCATCGCTGGGAAGCCGGTCGGCCGCGCGCCCGAGGGCCTCGATGGTGTGGTCCGCGCCCTTGTAGCGCTCGGCCGCGGAAAGGCGCGCCACCAGTAGGAACAGGGGCGCCGACGCAGCGCTTCGCGGCGGCTCGGGCGCGGGCTCGGAGCCGAGGCTCCAATGGGGATCGAGGCAGTTGGGGATGACGCGCAGCTTGAGCGGATCGATCGGATGCCGCTCGGTCACCGTGCGGGCGGTATGTCGGCTGACCGTCCACAGCGCCTGGGCCCGCTGCAGGGCCCAGCGGCGGCGGCGCGAGCGCGGATCGCAGATCTCGACCAAGTGGATGACGATGGCGTAGCGCGAGGGCCAGCCGGGCGAGCGAGGGGCGAAGCCCAAGCCCAACAGCGCCAGGTTGACGTGGGTGAACACGGTGCCGATATGGCCCGCTCCCGCGGCCGAGCGAAGCACGGCCCAACCGAGCGCAGCCCGCGATCCGCCGTAGCCGCGATAGATCGACGGGGAAGGCAGATAGCGCTCGTCGCGGTCCAGGCCTGAGTCGCCCAGGGCGTGCACGCGAAGGGAGACCTCGCGCTCGGCGCACCAGTGGTGGCAGGCCAGCGCCAGCGCCCTCGAGATGCGGGCGATGCCGCCGCCCGCGACGAACAGATCGGGCGTCACCAGATCCAGATGGGCGGCGCGTCCCGACCGGTTCATCTGCTCACTCGGCAAACCGTGATGCCCGGCCGCAGGGCTGGGCGAAAATCCCATCATTCTGGTGCCACAAGGGCTGGGGTTGTTCAAGCTACGCGCCAAACGAGCTACCTTGCCCGCGGTCCCGGGCGTCAGAACAACGGCGGCCGAGCGCGCACAGAGCGGTGGGCCCATGAAGGTGCTGCACATCACGCCGGCCTATCATCCGGCCACCTACTACGGCGGGCCGCTTCTGTCCGTCCACCGGCTTTGCACCCATCTGGCCCGAGCCGGCTGCGAGGTGCGCGTGCTCACCACCAACGCGGACGGGCCCGGCCGCCGCAGCGAGGTGCCAACGGACCGCGAGCTCGAGCTGGAGCCGGGCCTGCGCGTCCGCTACTGCCCGACCGCGCTAGGCTCGCCCGTAGCGCCCTCGCTGTTGGCTCGTCTGCCGACCATGGTCCACCAGGCTGAGGTGGTGCACCTGACGGGCGTATACTCCTACCCGGTCATCCCCGCGCTGGCCGCCTGCCGCCTGCTCGGTCGGCCGCTCGTGTGGTCGCCCCGCGGCAGCTTGCAGCGGTGGGAGGGCTCGCGTCGGCCGCAGCTCAAGGCGGCCTGGGAACGAGCCTGTCGGTTGGCCCTTCCCGCGCGGGGCCTTTTGCACGTGACCTCGCGGGCCGAGGCCGCCGAGAGCGGCCCAAGGATGCCCGGCCTCGACGTGGCCGTGATTGCGAACGGCGTGGACCTCGCGCCCGTGCCGTCGCGCTCGCCGCGTGGACGGGCCCTGCGCTTGCTCTTTCTGGGGCGGCTGGATCCGAAAAAGGGTCTCGAGAACCTGCTGGAGGCCTGTCAGCAGCTCGAGCGCGGCACCGTTCCTTGGCAGCTCGCCATCGCGGGAGATGGCGAGCCCAGCTACGCGCGCAGCCTGCGAGCGCGCGCCCAGAAGCTCGAGCTCGAGCCCCACCTTCGCTGGCTAGGCCACGTGACCGGAGAGGCCAAGACGGCCGCCCTGGCCGATGCCGATCTGCTGGTCGCGCCGTCGCACACCGAGAACTTCGCCATGGTAGTCGTCGAAGCGCTGGCCGCGGGGTTGCCGGTCATCGCCAGCCGGGGCACGCCGTGGGCCGAGCTCGAGACCCACGGCTGCGGGCTGTGGACGGACAACCGCCCTGCCAGCCTCGCGCAGGCCATCGCGCGATCGTCGGACATGCCCCTCGAGGAAATGGGCCAGCGCGGCCGCGCCTGGGTCGAGCGCGAGTTTGCCTGGCCCGAGATCGCGCAGAAGATGCGGCAGGCCTACCAGGGGCTCGTCGCGAGCGCCTAGCCGCTACGCTTGCGGAACGCCCCCAGGATGTTGGCTCGCAGCGGTGCCAGGCGCTCGGTGGAGTTGACCAGCCGCTCGTAGAGCATGAACGACCGGAAGAGCGCCCGGTTGCTCATGCCGTAGGACGGCTCCTTTTCGATGGCGCGCAGCTCCAGCGCCTCGAACCCGGCCGCGTCGAGCTGGCTCGTGAGCAGCCGCGCGGTGTTCATGCGGTAGTAGGTGGGGTACGGCTCGTGGGCTTCGTCTGGCAGATTGCGCAGGCGGTTGGCCACCAGGTCGTGGAACCACTGCGGCGTCAGCAGCGCCACCAGGCTGACGTAGTGCCAGCGGTTGGGCGTGCGGAAGGCGAAGACGCCACCGGGCTTGAGCACGCGGCCGATCTCCCGCAAGGTCGTGACCGGATCCGCGATGTGCTCGAGCACGCAGTTGCTGACCACTGCGTCATAGGACGCGCTGGCGATGGGGAGCTCGCCCCCCTCGTAGATCCAGACCTTGCGCAGGTGCTCGTTGTCGTTGCACGCAGGGTCGACGTCCAGACCGTCGACAGCCGCGAAGCTCTGGGCGAAAAAGCGCGAGCAAGGGTTGCTCGGGCCCGGGCCGAGCTCCAGAACCGTTGCCGAGCGGTCGACGTGCGCCGCCACCAGCTCGAAGAACTCCGTGGTGCCGTCCGTCCAGCCGGGCTTCGAACGGTAGAAGCGCTCCAGGTACTCTTGCTGCCAAGTCACGGTTCTCCTCGCGAGACAAGCACGGGCGGCACCATCCACCGCGATCTATCGTGCGTCAACGCGGTCGCGCTTCGAGCCACGCCCCCCGCGCGCCGCCACCTTGGCAGGCCGCACCGCAAGCGCTAGCCTGCCAGGCATGAAACGAGCGTCGCTGTGCCTCGCGCTGGGCTCTGCTGCCACCCTCGCGCTCGTTGCGAGCTGCAGCGGGAAGGCCGTGATCGACCCGACGGGCGGTGGCGGCGCGGCTGGCGGCAATACCACCACGACCTCGACTACCTCGACCAGCACGAGCACCAGCACCACCGCGACGACCACGGCGCTGTGCACCAGCCACGACGAGTGCGAGGGCGATCTGTGCATCTTCGCCACGGGGCAGTGCGCCCCAGGCTGCGTTCCCGAGTCCTGCGACAGCTGCGGGGCCGGGGTGTTCTGCGAGCCCTGCGCCACCTCGAGCTGCCCCGGCTGCCTCGACTGCGCTGCGGCGTGCGTTCCCGCGATCGCGGGTCGCTGCGACGAGGATGACCCCTGCCCAGGAGAGCTCGTCTGTCAGTGGTCCTGGGGCAGCTGCCTGCCACCGTGCAGCAATCCGGGCGAGCAGTGCGGCGGGTTTGCCTATTGCGACGAGTGCGCCACCTCG